>NZ_JBFANM010000061.1:0-75456 GCF_040674815.1 Nonomuraea sp. NPDC049709 | reverse complement strand
CCCACCAGCGCCCGAGAGCGACAGGGTCGGCGGAGTCGACGATGATCTGTTCCCATTCCAGTGCCATGGGCTTGAGCATAGACAGGACCGGCGGCCCGGCCCCGGAGGGGTCGAGCCGAGATACGAGCAGAAGCGGCCAACGGTCGATCATGTTCGTGATCTCGGAAGTGGACTGGGCGAGTTTCGGAGTCCTGGAGTGTGACTTGGATCGTTTGAGGTCGTGATTCTTGGACCGGTAGTTGTCGTCGGGTCGCCAGCCTCGCGACGGAGCCTCAGTGTCGACGGCGGGGCGGGGCGAGATGCTCGGGGACCTTGGCGATGGCTTCGGCGCCGGGCTTGACGTAGCGCATGGCGGTGCGGGGGTTCTTGTGCCGGGTTTTGCCCATGATGTGCTGAGCGGGACTTCGGGCTCGCCGAGGTGGGTGGCGGCGCTGTGGCGCAGTTGGTGCAGGTCGAGGCTGGCGTACTTGTCCAGCAGGACGCGGGCGCGGTCGTAGTCGAGGCGGGCGCGGCCGGTGTGCGGACAGATGTCGGCGGCGGCCGGGCGGCGGGCCGGGACAGGGCGGCGTTCGGACAGGAACAGCGGCCCGTGCGTGCGCGTGCTTCCGTCAGGGAGAGGAGCCGGTGGCGCATCGCGGCGGCGGCCTTCCGGCGCCGCGACCTGTGGCCGGGAACCTCACGTCAAGTCGATCGCCAGCCGACGGCCCTGGGCGCGCCCCGCTTCGGCAGCCGGGCGACGGGTGGAAGGGTTCCGCCGGGTTGGTGCCGATAGCCGCGCGGGAGGCGGGGTCGGGCTCGACGACCGCGACCGTGGTGCCGTTCGCGCGCAGCTCCTCGATGGCCGCGGCCAGCGGTTTCTCACAGGGAAACAGCTCCATGTGGCCCAGGGGCGCGATCACCAGCACGCGGGACGCGCCCGCCGCGAGGTCGGCGCTGGTGTTGGAGCGGACGGCGCCATCGACGTACCGGCGGCCGTTGATCGTCGCGGGCGGCCACATGCCTGGCACGGCACAGCTCGCGTGGACGGCGTCGACCAGGCTGACGCCGGAGGCGTTGTCGAAGACCCGCGGCTCCCCGCTGTCGGCGTCCGCGGCGATGAGTTTCAGCGTCATGTGGGAGGGCCACTCGTGCGACGGCAGCCGGGACTCGATCACCCTGCGCCGCGCTGCCTCCGGCACGGTGTCGGCGTCGAGCGCGAACCTGCCAAGCGCACGCCGCACCTGCTGGATGCCGTCGGCGCCCTCCAGCACGGCCTTGAGTTCCGCGCCGAAGTTCTGCAGGTCGACCTGCCCCATGATCTCGAAGGCCTGGAGTTCGGGATCGGTCTGCCGGGCATAGAGCTCCCGCAGGCTCAATCCGCTCCCCAGTTGCGCCGCGACGGTCGAGCCCGCGGACGTCCCCACGATCTCCTCGACATCGGTGACGTTCCGGCCCGCATCGGCCAGCCCGATCAGCAGGCCGGTCATCCACGCGATCCCCGCGGGACCTCCGCCTCCCAGCACCAACGCCTCGGTCATGTCTTCTCCTTCAGCCATTCAACATGTTGTTCCGATGCCGCATCGTCATGCGTCACCCCGGTTCTGCCGCGGTTGTGCACGGTCTTTGCTCGGACCGGACGGTTTCCTTCAACGGCGTCGCCGTTAGTTCGGGGCCTCGGAGCCGGATCCGGGCGTGCCGGAAGCGTGTGCCTGATCGGTGCCTTCCTCGGTGGCGGCATGGGGTCGCACCAACAGGGTGATCGCCTTGACGACGTCCTCGCGCAGCACCTCGGGATCCGGCTGCCTGGTGGACGTGCCGAACGGGAACGCGGGTGACCAGGACGTGGCGATCGCCATCAGCGTCGTCACGAGGAACTCGGGCGCGAAGGCGGGGTTGACCAGGCCTTCGCGCTGGGCGTCGGCCACGGTCGCGGCCATGTCTCGGAAGGAGCCCGCCCGGGATGGTGGCAGCTGGGCGCTCTGGTCGAGGGTCGACCACGCGAGCAGCCTGATGATCTGCGGGTGTGCCATGGCGAAGTCGTATACCTTCCCGGCGAAGCCGGGGAGGTCTGCGGGCGTGAACGGCATCTTCAGGTTGACGTCCGCCAGATGGCGTTGGAGCACCGTGGTGAACAGCTTCTCCTTGTTCTCGAAGTAGATGTAGATCAGGTTCTTGTTGCACCCGGCGTTGCGCGCGATGCGGTCGACGCGTGCGCCGGCGATCCCGTAGGCGGAGAACTCCTCCAACGCGGCGTCGAGGATCCGTTCGCGCGTCGCTTCCGCTTTGCTCATGTTGGCGCCTCCTTTTCGGGCGACTCTACCAGCTTGACTAACCAGTTAGTTTCATCATAATCTCTCGCTAACTGGTTAGTTAGTCGCTGGTGAAGAGCGACCGACAGGGAAGGAAACGACATGACCGCAGCATCCGCCGGAAGCGTTGCCCTGGCCGACGGCCTGACCGTCAACCGCATGGGCTACGGCGCCATGCAACTGGCCGGCCCGAACGTCTTCGGCCCGCCCCAGGACCGCGACGAGGCCGTCCGCGTGGTCCGCGCCGCCGTCGAACGTGGAGTGAACTACATAGACACCTCCGACTTCTACGGCCCGCACGTGACCAACGAGATCATTAAGCAGTCGTTGGCCCCCTACACCGAGGGCGTGCACATCTTCACCAAGGTCGGCGCGCTGCGCGGTCAGGACGGCTCGTGGATCCCCGACATCACGCCCGCGTCGCTGAAGCAGCAGGTCCACTCCAACCTCAAGACCCTCGGCCGCGATGTCCTCGACGTCGTCTACCTCCGGCTGCCCAACCACGACGGCACGACCGACGACCCGATCTCGGATGAGTTCGGCGCACTCGCCGAGCTGCGTCAGGAGGGCCTGATCAAACACCTGGGCCTGTCCGGCGCCTCGGACACCCAGCTCACTGAGGCACAGCAGATCGCCCCGGTCGTGGCGATCCAGAACCTCTACAACCTGGTCATCCGGCAGGACGACGCGCTTCTGGAGCGCTGCGCGCGGGAGAACATCGCCTTCGCCTCGTTCTTCCCGCTGGGCGGCTTCAGCCCCATCCAGTCGGACACGCTCAGCGATGTCGCCGCCCGGGTGGGCGCCTCACCGCAGCAGGTCGCGCTGGCCTGGCTGCTGCAGCGCTCGGCCACCTCCGTGGTGATCCCGGGCACCTCGAAGCTCACCCACCTGGAGCAGAACATCAAGGCCGCCGAACTGACCCTGCCCGCCGACGCGATCGCCGAACTCGACGCCATCGGAGCCTGAGCTCCGCCGGCCGGCCCTTGAGGAGCACCTCATGACCGACACGACATCGATCAGCCGTCCGGCCGTGGGGTTCATCGGCCTGGGCGACCAGGGGCCGTCGCGTTGCCGCGCGAGCGGTCGCCCGCGGCGTCACGCACATCAGACCAGTTGGGTCGCGCCCCCACCCTCTGTGCGCCTGCCGACGGCGACAGCGACGGCAGATTTCCGACAAAGAGCGAGGATCCAGTGCACACGAACAGCAACGAGCCGATGGCTGATGTGCGGGACATGTACATGGCCCACACCATGATCCGCCGGGAGTTCGGCCTGCTCCCCCAGCTCGTGCGAGACGTCAAGCCCCGAGACACTCAGCGTTCGGAGGCCGTCGGCGCCCACGCCGACTTCATGTGCGGTCTGCTGCACTTCCACCACGAGGGTGAGGATGTGGTCCTCTGGCCCCTGCTCCAGGAGCGGGGCGGGGAGGAGGCCGAGTCCATTGTGCCCGTCATGGAGAAGCAGCATGACGCCATCGAGTCCGCCAACGCCGAGGCGATGCGCTTGTTGGTGGCATGGCGGTCCACCGCGACCGGCACGGAGGAACTCGCCGCGGTGTTCGACCGGCTGCTGGCCGCGCTGCTGGAGCACATGGTGATGGAGGAGGAGCGGATCCTCCCCCTGGCCGAGAAGTACGTCACCGCCGCCGAGTGGCGCAAACTCGGTGAGCACGGCATGGATGAGATGCCGAAGAAGCTCCTTCCGCTCGCCTTTGGCATGGTGATGTACGAGGGCGATCCCGAGGTCATCAGGGCGGTCCTCGCCCAGGCGCCGGCTCCCGCTCGCTTGCTCATGCCGTTCATTGCGCCGCGCCTGTACGCCAGGCACGCCAAACGGGTCCACGGCACGGCCACCCCGCCGCGGGCCACCACCTGACCCGAAGGCCGGCCCACGACTCGCTTCCGACCGCTGGGCAAAGGACTCCCATGAGGATCGGGTTCGCACTCCCCTACCTGCACCATGTGGCTCATCAGGTCGCCCGGATTGCGGAGTTCGCCCGCGTGCCGGAAGACGCTGGGGCAGCGAGCCGCTGGGTAGGGGACCGCAACGTCGCCGCCGTGAACCCGCCGGTCGGGATCGCAGCTCCGGCGATACCACGATCCCGGTGGAATACCGGACCGCCGCGGACCCCTTCGTGCTGCTCGGTGTCGCGGCCGCGGCCACCGAACGGGTGTCGGTGTTCAGCCACGCCCTGATCGCGCCCATCTACGCGCCCGTGCCGTTGGCCCGCGGGCTGACCACGATCGGCCCAGTCAGTGGCGGGCGTCTGATCGCGGGCTTCGGTGCGCTCTCCAACGTGTGGGAGAGCGAGCCGACGGCTGGCTGCCGGCGTGCATGGTGCTGGGCTTGATGGACGCCGATACGGTGCTGGAACAACGTACGTTCGTCGACCGGTTCGCCACCGCAGCGGGACGCGACCCGTCGCGGATCGACGCGGTGATGCGCGTCGACACCGCCGAAAGCGCCTCGCCAGCTGAGGTCGCCGGCACCATCAAGTCGCTGGCCGAACACACCGGCAACAGCACTTCATGGTCGAAGCCATGTCCCTGCCCCACGTTGACGCCTCGCTCGAACTCGTCACCTAGTGCGGTGACCACATAGGTTCACCGGACCGCGGACACACCCGACGGCTTGCGCAGGCTTCGCCGGATTCTGCTTCAGTGTCGTATCGACATGCACGATGACGGCAGGAGGATCCGTATGGCCGAACCTGTGCGAGCACGGCGGTTGTCCGATCAGGAGGGACAGACGCTGCAACGACTTGTCCGGCGAGGCCGGCACGAGTCGATCCGGGTCCGGCGAGCACTGATCATCATGGCCTCGGCCAGTGGCACGCCGGTTGCGGCGAGGAGGTCACCATGCGCTTCCCGCAGCGGTGCTTCGCCTTCGACCAGTTCGGGCCACTGTCCATCCGGCCTCAGCCCGGCTCCGGCTGGGCGCCCGAGGGCAAACCCGAACGACAACCGGCCACCTACACGCGCACCCATGGGGTGCGCTACTTCCGCCGCGCACAAGGTCGAGCTGTGCTTCACCCCGACCAGCGCCTCCTGGGCCAACCCGATCGAAGCGCAGTTCGGACCGCTGCGCACCTTCGTGATGAGCAACTCCGACCATCCCAATCACACGGTGCAGACCCGAAAGCTCCAGGCCTACCTGCGCTGGCGCAACGCCAACGCCCGCCACCCCGACGTCCTGGCCTCCCAACGCCGCGAACGCGCACGCATCCGCAGCGAAAAACAGCGCCGCTGGGGACGACCAGCCGCCCAAGCCGCATGATCAACCACCACCCCGGTGAACGTTCGTGGCCACCCCACTAGATGATGTCGCTCATCGAGCGTGGCTGACCACCGCGCCGCGCCTCTGTTCGGCGGCCGGGGCGGCAATGGCAGAGCACGGTTACGGGCCCGGTACGTCGGCTGGACAGACACAGGACACCATCACGCAAACGAGCCGGGTCCGTAAAAGACAGATTGTCGGCGCCCGGGATATGGAGATCACTGACATATGGAACGGGCCGGCGCTCCGAGCGCTGAGGTGTCGCGGGTGACTGCGAACTTCCGGCAGTACCTCGTGGGCTGGGGTCAGGCGGATCGGTCGACAGGTGACCTCGAGTACTACCGCAGCGGGCTCGCGCAACCGCAGTTCAATGGTGTGGTGCGGGTGCGGTCCCTGGACTTGATCGACCAGGCCGTGGCGACCGCGCGGGTTCGGTTGGCAGACGTTCCCTGGTGGTGGTGGGTCGGTCCGGACAGTCCCGCGGGCACCTCCGCCGCCCTCGTCGCCCGTGGGGCGGTACGGTTCGGGGTGCTCCCGCTGATGACCAGGCCGCTGGACCACGTCGCCGACCTGGAAGGGCCCTCCCCTGGCCTGAGTATCGAGGCACCGAGGCGGGCGGCCGGCTTGTAGAGTTGGTCGTGGTCTACAGCACCTCCATGGGTGTCACGCCCGGCGTGGAGCCGGGCATCGTGCGGATCGAGGCCCAGCACCCGGACAACGCCGACATCGTGCGGCTCGCTGCCATTGTCGAGGGGCGCGTGGTCGGGACGACGGTGGTCGTCATGGCACACGGAGTCGCCGGGATCTCTGAGGTGTCAGCTCGTGCTCAGTGGCGCATTTCCTCGGCATCGAGCTGGTGGTCCGCCCAGACGTCGCAGGCGCCCTGTGCAGCAGCCGTGCCGATGTGGACCAGCTCCGCGCAGGGGCCGCCGGTGAAGTGGTAGGCGTTCACCGCCGTGACGATCCGGCCGTCGTGGTTGCGGGGTTCAGGTGAAGCAGGACCACCCCGGCGTCGGGCCAGGTGTAGGGAGAAGGCAGCGCGTACGGATCCTCCTTTGAGGGCCAGCCCACGTATTTGGTGGTCCGGTACTGCGACCAAGAGGGGCTGTAGAACAGCGGCACGACGGGCAGCCTCTCCTGCATGATCCGGCCCAACCGCTGGATGGCGCGCCGCCGCTCGCCTTCGTCATCGGTGTAGGCGTAGTCCGCCAGGAGGCTGTCACTTTCCTCATCCTTCCAGCGCTGGAAGTTGCCCACGGGCGGGGCCAGCCAGCTGAGCAGCATCGACCACATCTGGAGAAACGGCGTGTGCCCGGCCGGCGTGTCCTTGATCGACAGATCGAAGCGGCCCGTGCTGACCCTGGACATCCACTCGTCGTGGGCCAGTTGATCAGGCAGCACAGTGATCCCGACCGTGGCCAGGTCGTTCCGGATGAGCTCCGCCGCCTTCACCCAGTCGGCGAATTCGGCGGGCACGAGCAGCGAGAAGGTGAGCTCCTCAGGCGTGAGTCCCTCCAGCAGCAGACTGGCCCTGGCCCTGTCGACACCGAACCTCGCCGAACGCTCGCCGGGCCGCAGGTACTTTTCACCCCCCGGCATCAGCACCCCGGTCGGGTGCGCCACGGTCGGGTAACCGCCCCCGGCGATGTCGACGATGGCGTCCCGGTCGATCGCGAGGCTGATCGCCTGGCGTACCTCGGTCCTGGACAGGGTGGGGTGCGCCAGGTTGGGCACCAGGTTGACCAGCCCTTCGGGCGGGAAGTAGTGCCTGTTCCGGTCCGGCCTGCCCTGCACGTAAATCCGCTCGATGTCCGGCACGTACGCCCCGGCCCAGTCGATCCCGCCGTCCCGCAGGCCGGCCAGGACGCTCTCGCCGGAGCATGCGGGAAAGCGCAACGACGGTACGATCGGCTTGCCCGGCTGCCAGTACGACTCGTTCTTACGCATCTCGTAAAGCTGCGGGGAGTACGTCGACAGTACGTACGGCCCGGTCCCGACCGGTCGCGGATTGGTGTGGGAAACGGGGTCGGTCACCCTTTCCCAGAGATGCTTCGGCACGATCGGCTGATTTCCGGCGATCTTGAACAGTTTGATATAGGAAGGGGCGGAGAAACGCAGCCGGACCACGTGCGGCGCGAGCACTTGCGTGCAATCCAGTTCCAGCGGCCCCTTGGTCAGCTCCGGGTGTCTTTTCAGGATATCGAAGGTGCAGGCCACGTCATCGGCGGTGAACGGCTGGCCGTCGGTCCATTTCACGCCGGTACGCAGGGTGAAGGTGAGGGTCTTGCCGGAGTCGGCCCATTCGTGCTTCGTGGCCAGCCAAGGGGTGATCTCACCGGGCTTGAGCCGGTTGAAGAAGGCCAGCGTCTCGTAGATCATGCCGGCCGTACCGGGGTTCGCCCCCTCCAGGATGAGGGGGTTGAAGTTCTCCTTGAAAATCTCGGCGTCGGCGGCGTGGATGACGAGCGGCGGCAGGTCCGGCTCTCCTGCTAGTCTCATGAGATCCTTTCCCGGAGGTCGGCAAATCCCGATTCGAAGAAATTCAACCGGAGAATTGCGCGACGCGGAAAGCCGGTCAAGGAGGATGTCGGATACCCGACACATTTCTGGCCGACTGTCATTGCCTGGTCTTGGATGGTGCTCATTCCCGGTCCCATTGATTGGAGTAACCGCATGGGTTCTGTTCGCGTGGCGATCGTCGGTGTCGGCAACTGCGCGTCGTCACTGGTCCAGGGAGTTCACTACTACCATGATGCCGACCCGGAGACACGGATACCGGGCCTGATGCACGTGAAGTTCGGCGACTACCACGTCGGCGACGTCGAGTTCGTCGCGGCGTTCGACGTGGACGCCAAGAAGGTCGGGCGTGACCTGTCCGAGGCGATCGTCGCCAGTGAGAACAACACCGTCAAGATCTGTGACGTGCCGCCCACCGGCATTACGGTGCAGCGCGGGCACACCTATGACGGTCTCGGGGAGTACTACCGAGAGATCATCGAGGAGTCCGACGAGCAGCCGGTCGACGTGGTGCGGGTCCTTCACGACACCGGGGCCGATGTGCTGGTCTCCTACCTGCCCGTGGGATCCGAGGAGGCCAACCGCTTCTACGCGCAGTGCGCGCTGGACGCCAAGGTGGCGTTCGTGAACGCGCTGCCGGTCTTCATCGCCTCCGACCCGATGTGGGCAGAGAAGTTCACCAAGGCCGGGGTGCCGATCGTCGGCGACGACATCAAGTCGCAGGTCGGCGCTACGATCACGCACCGGGTGCTGGCCAAGCTGTTCGAGGATCGCGGGGTGGAGCTGCTGCGCACGTACCAGCTCAACTTCGGCGGCAACATGGACTTCATGAACATGCTGGAGCGCCAGCGGCTCATATCCAAGAAGATTTCCAAGACCCAGTCGGTCACCTCGCAGATCCCGCGCGAGATGGCCACGAGTGACGTCCACATCGGCCCCTCGGATCACGTGCCGTGGCTGGACGACCGGAAGTGGGCGTACGTGCGGCTGGAAGGGCGGTCGTTCGGCGACACGCCGCTCAACCTGGAGTACAAGCTCGAAGTCTGGGACTCGCCCAACTCGGCCGGCATCATCATCGACGCCGTCCGGGCCGCCAAGATCGCCCTCGACCGAGGTGTCGGCGGGCCGATCCTCTCCGCCTCGTCGTACTTCATGAAGTCGCCGCCCAAGCAGTTCTCCGACGACGAGGCCCGCGACTACGTCGAGAGGTTCATCCGCGGGGAGGTCACGCGCTGATCGCCACTGCCGCCCGGAACCCGGGCGGCACCGGTATGTCGAGGACCAGCCAGGTTCCGGACAAGATCCTGACCGGGTCCCGGACGAGCGCAGGTGACGGCCCGCCGACCGGTAGCCGCAGGCCCTGCGCCAGCCGCCCGCCGGCCGCCTTGACGCAGGCCTCGCGCCGCGCCCAGAGCAGCGCGAAGAGCTCCGGCGACCCGTCGACGAACCCGGCGTCCTCCGTTGGGAGGAACCTGCGTGCGAACGCCGCCCGGTCGAGTTCGGGACGCACCTTCTCCACATCGACGCCCACACTCCGCCCACGCGCCACGGCCAGCAATGCCAGGTCCCCCGAGTGCGACAGGTTCCACTGCACGTCGGGCCTCGACGGCAGGTACGGCTTGCCGTACCTGCCGATGGCGATCCGCACCTCACCGGGGCGAACGCCCATGCGCCTGCCGAGCACACACCTCGTGGCGGCACGGGAGACGATGTAGCGCCGCCTGGCGGCCGCGTCGCTGAAGTCCGCCGCCCGAGCTCGCTCGTGATCGTCGAGCGAGCTCGTCAGCCCATCCAGATCCGCCGATCGGACGATGGGGATCCGCCAGATCTCCAAGTCTCGCGGCATTGTCACGATGCCCGCCGGCACATCGTCTGCCGACGGGCGGGACGCCGAATCGATCGCGTCATTTGCCGATGATTTTGCCTTGGGAGATGCCCTGGAAAACGTTGAGATGGTGGATGTTGCGCGTGCCCTCCATGTATTCGATGCCGCGTGCGTCCCTGACGTATTTGTCGAGCAGCGGGTGCTCCAGCCGCGCACCGGCCCCGAAGAAGCCGAGCGTCCGCAGGGTCACGTCCTCCGCCAGCCGGGCCGCACGCGACTTCGCTGCGGAGGCGAGGGGGCCCAGGCCCGGATCGTCGTTGTCGGACGCGGCGGCGGCCCGGCGGACGAGCTGCCGCACACCTTCGATGCTCAGGCCGATGCCGTCGAGTTCGGCGCGTTCCCATGAAGTGAGCGCACGCCGGTGCGCGCGCACGTAGTCGTAGGCGCCGCGGGCGATCCCGAGCCCGAGGGCGGCCACACCGGGTCTCAGCTGGTTCAGCCCGCGAACGGCGCCCAGCAGGCCACGCCGGGACGGGGACAGATGCGAGCCGAGCAGCCGGTCGGTTGGAATCTCGACGGAGGAAAAGCGCACGTCGGTGACCTGGTTGCCGCACAGCCCCACCGTTGGGATCGGCGTGGCGACGAAGCCCGGGTGGCCGGTATCGGCGAGCACCGCGGCGACGCCGAGCGGACCCGGCCGCACCCGGGCGAAGATCACGCCAAGGCTGGCGCGGATGGCGTTGCCGATGAAGCGTTTGGCCCCGTTGAGCAGCAGGCGGTCACCGTCCTGGGTGAGCGTGGTCTGCATCCCGCCCGCGTCCGATCCGCGTTCGGGCTCGGTGAGCGCGAAGAAGGTCCAGGTGGGACGCTCGGTGATGCGCCCGAAGAACAGCTCCTGCTGCGCCTTGTTCCCGAGCTGGCTGACGAGCACCCCGGACATCGAGGGGCCCGGTGCGGCCAGCATCATGCCCGCGTCGGCGGCCCCGAACTCCTCGCAGATCGTGACCCGCTCCATCCCGCCTCCGCGGAAGGGGTGGCCGTCGAGCACGATCGGATCGTCGTCGTATTTCTCGGGAATCGGGGTCCTGGACAGGAATCGCATGCCGGGCAGGTCGAGGAGCTCATACACCTTGTCGGGGGTGCGCTCCAGGTCGAGCGCCCACTTCGCGAGCTCTTCGGCCCACTCACGGGCATGGGCACGCAGCACCGACTGCCGCTCGTTCAACTCGATCATTTCGCTGCCCTTCCGGTGTAGGCGTCGGCCAGGAGTTCGGAGACGTGAGCGCTCTGGCCTGGACCGTCTGCGCGAAAGCCGCTGCCGCCGAGCAGCCTCAGCAGAATGCGGTCCGCCAGCGTGATCCGCTGGTGGAGCGCCGTCAGATGGTCGTGGCCGAGATCGCCCGGCTGCGCTCCCTCGAGCGCCGTGAGGACCTCCAACTGCTCGATCACCGCCTCGGCCAACTGGGCCTTGACCAGCTGGAGCAGCAGCAGCGGAGACCCGTCAGACGTGCGCCCGCCCAGGTAGGACCGGCAGTGTTCGAGGAGCCCTTCGGACAGGCCGTATCGCAGCCAGGCCAGCCCCAGGGCCCATTCGGCGGTCATTCCTGCCGTGGCCGGTTCGCGCAGGGCCAGCAGTGACCGCCCGTACAGATCCACCTCCCCGAGGATGGTGGAAGTGGCCGCCGCCCTCGCCACCTCGCGTGGGATGAGGGCATGACCGGCCGGGCCGTAAACGACCCTGCCCGCCGCGGGCCCCGCGTGCAGCAGGAGAGCGGCGGCGACCAGCCCTTCGGTCCTGGCGGTGGCTCGGATGGTCGCGTAGGAGAGTTCGTCGTGGGAATCCATTACGCCTCGCATTAGGTGTCGAGTGTGCAGATGCTCAGGTTGCGCATCGTGCGGTCGTAGTCGGCGACGGCCACTCGCCGGCCGTGCCACCCGGGCAACGCGGCGGCCAGCGCCACCCAGACCCCGCTGCAGGGCAGTCCGGGCGGCGCGACCCTGATGTCCTCGAACTCGTTCGAGAGCGTCGCCGCCAGGCCCCGGCCCGCGACCAGCGCCGTGCGCCCTCCCAGCTCCGCGGCGAGCAGGCCGGCCACCTGCTCCGGGGGGACCTCGGTCCAGTGATGCACCTCGAAGCCCTCCGCCATGGCACCGCTGTCGGTGAACACCAGCCCCGCGGCGCAGTCCCGAAGTGGCACGATCTCTGTCGGCCCGGCCACGTCGTACGGCAGGCTCTGCTGATCCATCACCATCAGCAGGCAGTTCGACGCCCCGTACGTGCGTAGGATCTTCAGGGCTGTGAAGGAGGCGACCACCCCCTGATCCGTCACGCCGAGGGGGAAGGGCTCTCCGGGGAGCAGTTCCGCCAGGAGCGAGGTCGGCGACTGGATCAGATCGGCGTCGGGCACCGCGGTCGCCAGGGCGAACATGTCGACCGGCACCGGAAACGGCCCCAGCTCCGGGACCACGGCCTCTGCCATCTCCGCGTAGCTGTTGCGCCGGGTGGACATGTAGCCGGGGCGCAGGGGCAGGCCGTACAGGTCGGTGACGTCGTGGATGTAGCTGTTCATCAGCGCGTGGGCTCTGCCGGAGAGGAACGGCCGTCCCTCTTCGAACATCCGGGCCCCGATCCGATGCAACCGCACGCTAGCCCTGCTCGATGACGTAATCGGCGAGCGAGCCGACCGTCTCGAAGTGCCGCTGCTCCAGCGTGTCGGTGTCGAACTCGACGCTCAGGTCGTCCTCCAGCCGCATCAGCAGCTCCAGCACGCTCGTCGAATCGAGTCCGAGGTCGTCGAACAGGCGGGTCCGCTCGTGGATCTCCGAGCTTTCCCTGCTGAGCATGGCGCTGAGGGCGCCCGCGATGGCACCGGTGATCGCGGAACGCTCGATCTCCTGGGTTCTGCTCATGAGCTGGTCTCCTTACGGGGGATGAGTCGTTGCCTATCCAGTAGGTCGTTGACACCGTCGCGGTCGCGGACCAGGTGGGCCACACCGCCGACGACCAGGACCTCCGCGGGATGTCCGTGGCTGAGGAAAAGCACCGGCGACGCGCTGGGGCCGTACGCGCCGGAGTTGAACACGCCGAGCAGGTCGCCGGGGCGCAGGTCGGGAAGCTGAACCGCCTTGCCGATCGTGTCGTTGGGTGTGCACAACGGGCCGGTGATGTTCCAGGGTCCCGATGGCGCGTCGGTCCGGTTGAGCAGGCGCATCGGGAAGTTGCGCTTGACGAACGACCCGATGCCCACGGCCGCCATGTGGTGGTTGGTGCCGCCGTCGGCGATCGCGAACCGCTCCCCCATCGAGGACTTCACGTACCGCACCCGTACGACGTAGACACCGGCCGGCGCGGTGAGGTAACGGCCCAGCTCCGTGATCATCCGAGCCCCCGGATGATGTGCGGCGAACTCCTCGATCACCGGGTTGAGCAAGCCGGCCAGGACCTCCACGTCGAGGTCCCGCTCACCGTCGAAGTAGGCCACGCCGAGCCCGCCGCCGACGTCGACGATGTCGAGGGGGAATCCGAGCTTCACCGACAGCCGCTCCGCCATCTCGAGGATGAGCGCCGTGTTCCGCACGACGACGTCCTCACTGAGAATCCGGGTTCCCATGTACGCCTGGACGCCCACGATCCGCACGTTCGCATGCCTGCCGGCCACGTCCGGCGCTCCCAGAAGCTGCTCCTCGTCGATGCCGAACTGGCGGGGCTTTCCGCCCATCGTCAATTTCGAACCCTTGACGGAAAAGGCAGGATTGACGCGGAGCACCACAGCCGCGGTATCACCTCGTTCGGCGGCCAGGCGGTCGATCAGTTCCAGCTCGCCGAAGGACTCGCACACGATGGCGCGCACCGGCGTGTCGAGACAGGCGCGGAGCTCCGCCTCGCTCTTGCCCGGGCCGAGGAAGATGATGTCCTCGGGCGCGACACCGGCCCGCACGGCGGTGGTCAGCTCGGCCAGGGAAGACACCTCGGCCCGTGCGCCGTACGAGCTGAGCAGGGCGCAAATGGACAGGTTCGGGTTCGACTTGAGCGAGAAGAAGATCTCGAGCCGTGAATGCAGGCGGGCGCGCAACCTCTCGTACTGGTCGCGCAGGGCGTCACCGTCATACAGGTAGAGGGGTGTGCCGTACTGCTCGGCCAGCTCGCCGATCCCGATCCCCTGGACCTGGTACGCCGTCATGCCAGTCTCCTCATGATCTCGTGGTCGAGGACGGTCCGGGCGTCGTGGCCGTCGGCGATCAGCAGGCCGTACAGGCGCCCGTCGAAGGAGGAGCTCTCCCCGGCGGCCGCGTTCACGGTGGCGAAGTTGTTGACGAGCAGGCCAGCGCCGCCCGGGCCCTCCAGCAGCAGACCGGCCAGCTTCCGCCTCAGAACCCGGTACGGCAGGCGCTCACTGAGCCGCAGCGGGTACTGCCTGGCCAGCGCCACCTGCCCCGGCGCCATGAAGCGCTCTTGAAGGGGCAGTTGGTAGGTCGACATGTTGTTGCGCGCGTTGATCTCGACCACGGGATACAACCGCCCGCTGGTGTCCACCATGGCGTCCACGCCGACCACGCCGTAGAAGCCGTCTCCGGCGAGAGTCTTCGCCAGCCGGTGGGAGGCCTCCTCCAGCTCGGCCACCTGCTCGGCCGTGAGGGTGGCCGGGATGCGGTGCCCCTTGTGCACACCGTTGTCGGTGATGGCCTCCTTGACGAAGTCGAAGTGCGCGCTCGCGTCCGGGCTCACGGTGAACTGGTAGTTGAGGTCGGCGGACTTGGCCACCCACTCCTCGATCACCAGCGCGACCGTGTCGTCGCCCGACTTGTCGGCCCGGCGCAGGATCATCGCGTGCAGGCGCTCCAGCTTCTGCCGGTCCTCGACCACCACGATGCCCTTGCCCGAGACGCCGAAGGCATCCTTGATCACAAGGCTCCTGCCGTGTTCGAGCAAGGTCAGAGCCTCGTCGAGCACGGCCTCCAGCTCGGCCATGGTGCCGGCCGTCCACCCGGCCACCTGACGCAGACCGGCATCGTCGGCGGCCCGGCGACTGTAGATCTTGCTGTTCACCGACTTGCACACGGCGGCCCGCGGTGTGACCAATGGCAACCCGGTGACGGCGGACAGTTGCTCCTCCAGCATCGAGGTGCCATGCGGGGCCAGCCGAACGCCTTCCAGCGCGGACAGGGTTTCCATGAGTTCGGGGTCGTCGAGCGCGTCGAGCGTCACGGTACGCCGCGGGTCGTTGCGCGCGACGGTATGCACCCGGGGCAGGGCAACACCTAGCTCGGCCAGATGGGCCAAGTAGTCCTGGTCGGGAGGTTCCTTGAGGATCACGTGGTCGTCAGGGCCGGCCAGGAGCAGGGTGAACTCGTCCATCCGGTTGACGATGGCGGCTCCGGCGGAGAATCCCAGGCGGGGAAGACCTTGCTCTCCCACCGCCCATTGGTCCTCGACCTCGAAGTTGCCGACGAAGGCCAGCGGTGTGTCCGGCGAACCCGTCAGCGCCGTCTTGACGCGTTTGAGAAACATCGCATACGTCCTCAGTGTTCGAACACCATGGCGGAAAAGAACCCTCCGACTCCCACAGCGGCCATCACGTACCGGTCGCCCGGCTGTAACCGGCCGAGCTCCTGAGCCGTCCGGAAATTGATGAAGGAGTCGGCGCAGAAGCAGTGACCGGTCTCTGGGATGTTGTCCAGCAGGACGCGTTCCAGCGGGAAGCCGAGGAGCCGGCACACCCGCACCCAGGAGACGCGGTTGACGTTGTGCGGCAGGACCAGGGCCACGTCAACGAGGGAGATCCCAGCCCGGTCAACTGCGGTGAGCAGTGCCTCGGCCACCGCATTTGGATAGACCTGCTGGAAGTCGGCGTTCGAGTCGTCGGTGAGCCCGAGCCCGGAGTTGAACCTGCCATACGTGCGCGCGGCGTATCCGAGCACGCGATCGTGTCCGCCGCCGATGCCGACCAGGAGCGCCGCCGCCCCTTCGCCGTTCACAGCCGCGCCGGGCACCGTTTTGACCGCGGTGGTGAAGGTCTTCTCGCCGGTCATTACCAGGGCGAGGGCGTCAGGATCGCCTTGCGCCGCCAGCAGCCGACCGGCGAGGTCGACCGCGAGCAGCCCCGACGCGCACGCTTGGTGGACCATGGTGAACGCCTCCGCCCGGCGTAACCCGAGCGCCCGCCGCACCTCGTGAACGTCACTCCTCGGGTAGGCGGTTACGACCGGCATGGTCCGCGCCTGGATCACGTAGCGGATGCGGTCCTCCTGGCCGCGCAGTTCGCTGAGCTTGCCGGCGGCGGCGAGCATGAGGTCGTATCCGGTGCCGCCGGGCTCGCGACGGATGTGTGAGAGGCCGAAGAATCGTTCGAACACTCTGAGCTGCCCGTCCGTCAGCCCCAGTTCGTCCTGAAGCGAGGCGATCGCCACTCGTTGCGGCGGCAGGTAGACAGCGACTTCTCGCAGGTCGGTCATCGCTGATCCACCAGCGCGCTCAAGTGGTCGGCCAGCGCGTCGATGGTCTCGTAGTCCCAGGCCACGGTCGGCTCTATCGGCAGATCCAGATAGTCCTCGATGTCGCCGCACATCACGAACGCGTAGACCGAGTCCAGCCCGTACGTCGCCAGCGACACCGAAGGACTGATCTCCGACGGATCCTTGCCGAGGTAGGACGCGACCCGCTGGGTCAGCCAGCTACGTAGATCGTCCACGGACGTCTCCTTCATTCATGTCACCCGGGTACCGGGCTGTCTGCCAGGTCAAAAGCGCGTGCGCCGGCAAAGCGGCCGACCAGCTCGGAAGCCAGCCGCTCCACCAGCGCCCCGGAGAGTTCTCCATCCCCGTGGCCGAGGTCGGCGGCCAGCCGGGTGAGTGCGGCCACCGCCCACGCGGGATCAGCGAGGAAGCCGCTCCTGGCATGCCACCACATGCCGAGCACGGCACCAGCCGCCAGGACGGCCGCGAACCGCGCGGGTACGGCCAGCGCATCCGGGCTCGCGTCCACGCCCAGATCTCTTGGCCGCAGTTGTCCGGCGTCTGCTTCGAGGCCGTTCAGCTCCGTGATGAACACCATGGCCAGCCGGCGCAACTCGGGGTCCGCACCCGCCTGGCCGGCCACCGTCCGCAGCACGGCGCTGAGGCTCTCCACCCTGCCCCTCGCCGAGGTCACCGTGAGGCGAGAGAAGTCCAGGGGCGGCAGGTCCGCGCCAAGGCGAAACAGCGGGTCGACCGCGCCTGCCGCGACAGGGCCTTCCGCGACCGGGTCCGCCCGCCGGGCGAGCCGCGGCATCTGCGGCAGCACCGTGGCCAGGCAGGCGACTCTGGCGGCATGCCCGAACCCCACGACGGAGACGTCGCGCAGCAGCTTCTGAAAGATCGCATATTCTCCCTGGCGGATGTAGAAGTGCGCGCCGAGCACCCGGGAAAGCCGGTCCATGGCGTCGATGAGCCGTTTGGACACGATGTACTTGACGAGGGAGGCATGCACGCTGGCCTCTCCCGGCAGCACGTGCACCGCCCGCGCCGCGACCGTGCAGAACGCGTCGCACAAGAGCAGGTCGGCGAAGGACCCGGCGAGAGTCGCCCGCAGATACGGGATGTCCGCCGCGGTCCGGCCGTACAACCTCCGGGCCGTGGCGAACCTGAGCACGGAGCGCAGCCCCGTGTCCAGGATGCCGACCATCATGGCGGGCAACGCGATGCGGGTGACCTGGAAGGAGCGCAGAGCGGTCTCGATGCCCTCCCCGGGAGAGCCCAGCAGCGCGTCGGCGGGCATCGGGCACTCGGTGAAGACGATGCCGCCCAGGTCCAGGCCGCGCATTCCCATGCTGCCGAACCGCGGCAGGTACGCCAGCCGGTCCGGCGGCAGGTCGGCCTTGCTGAGGAGGAACTGCGAGTGGCTGCGGCTCCCTTGCTCGGGCGAGGTCCGGGCGAAGACGACCATGGACTCGGCCCGCCGTGCGTTGGCGACGACTTCCTTGGCGCCGTTCAGTCGCCGCCCGTAGCCGGTGAGCTCGGTGCGGGCGAAGTCGTTTCCGTGCGCCAGCTCGTGATAGCCGGTAACGACCCTGCCGCCGCCCAGCAACTGCTCAGCGAGCCTCTTCTGCTGGTCCGGCGAGCCGCCCGTCCATACGTTGACCGCCGCGATGAACGAGCTGAGGCCGTATCCGAGGCCGAGGGTGGGGTCGCGGCGCCACACCGGCCGCATGATCCTGACCAGCCCGTCGAGTGTCGTCAGGCGGCCGCCGTACGCCGAGGGCACGAACTCGGCGCTCAGCCCGTAGGCGTCCAGCTCTCGCTCAGCCGCGGCGAACATCTCCCGGCGCTCGTCGGCGGCCACGACCTCCGCGTAGCCGAGGGGATTGGCGGGATCCCAGGGATCTCCGAGCAGCCGCTCCAGCGCTTCAGGCATCGAGCACCTCCTCGGCGAGCCGGTCGTAGGCGGCACCGGCCGGCCGGCCGGTGAGCCTGGCCAGGATGTAGGCGAGCGCCGCCGTGGCCCGGCTCTCGTCGCCGCCGTTGACCACGTGCAGTCCGAGCACGGCCGCTCCGGCGAAGCAGAGCTCGTACCGCTGGGCCAGCGCGAAGGACTCGGGGCTGACGTCGCGAACCGCCGGTGCGACCCGGGCCAGTTGCTCGTGCACCTCCTCGCACGCCTGCCGCAGCTCAGCCGCGCCTGGCAGCTCGGGCAGATAACCTGCGCGCAGGCGCTGCACGAGGCTGGAGCCGTTCCTGGAGGACAGGGCGAGCTCGTGCGTGTCAGCCGCCGGCGGCGGGAGGGACATGTCGAGCGTACGGCGCAGGCCCGGCTCGTCCACCGTGCCCTTCCGGTAACCGCGGGCCAGGGCCGGGAAGTGGTTGATCAGCGTGTTCTGGTTGACGAACGAGCTGCCGTCGAAGATCGCCACCACGCGGTGGTCGCGATCGAGCTTCTGGAAGGCGCCGTGATCGAGGACCTCGGTGAGGAACGCGCGGGCGCCCAGCAGCGTCCCGCACGCGGCGATCAACTCGTCGACCCTGGCCGGCACGAATGCCTTGGCCACGGCTGAGACGACGGCCATCTCGCCGGGGAGGGTGTGGATGGATCTGGCCGCGACCGTGGTGACGGCCTCGGCGACGATCCTGCCCGCGTGCGCCTCACCCAGCGTCCTGCGCACGTGGGGCATGTCGATCAACCGCCTGCCGTACAGATGCCTGTTCCGCGTGAACGACGTGGCCTGGCGCAGCGCCTGGTCGGCTGCGCCGAGCGACAGCCCGGCGCAGAAGGTCCGGGTGAGCTGGAGTGCCTTGAGCACGAGTTCCAGCCCGCCGCCGGGCTCGCCTACGAGGGTCGCCGGCGCGTCACGGAACTCGATGCCGCTGATGTCGGCGCCCCTGATGCCGTGCGTCGGCACCTTGGGTAGGTGGCGGTAGCTGCCCTCCGGCAGGGTCCGCTTGTCCGCCAGCATCACGCTGAACCCGCGGGGCCCGCCCGCGCGGGACGTGCGGGCGAGGACGGTGAGCAGGCTGCTGCGGGTGGCATTGTTGATCAGCCACTTCTGACCCGTCAGCCGCCCGCCGTAGGCGGTGACCTCACCGGCCAGCAGGTCGCTGCCATGGCCACGCTCGGTGAGCGCCCAGGAGACGGGGGTTCCGGCACGGACCTCGCGCGCCAGCCTCCCCGCCTGGTCATGGTCGCCGGCCAGCCACACACAGATCGACCCGAGGAACGTCTTGGCGTGCGCCACGGCGACCGTGAGGTCCCGGCGCGCGACGGTCCTGATCAGCTCGAGCAGCTCCGGGTAGGAGCGCAGGTCCCCGCCGAATCGGGCGGGCGCGTAGTGCGCCGGCAGGCCGAAGCGGTCCAGCTCGCGGCAGTGGTCCGCCGGAAACTCCTCGGCCCGGTCGAGCTCGGCGAGGCGCGCGTAGGAGAACAGGAGCCGGGGGTCGGCCGGGTCACCGAGCACGCGGTCCAGATCCGCGGCCGTGGTCATGTCGCGCTGTCCCGGTAGCAAGCGCGCACGGCGGGCGTGAGGTCCTCGTGCAGGGCAGTGAGCTGATCCTTGGTGAACAGGTCGCGCGTCAGCCCACGCTGGATCTTCCCGCTGGTGGTCCGCCGCACTTGGGACGGCCGGACCAGGACCACACCGCCGACCGCCACGCCGAAGTCACGCCGGATGGCTCCACGGATCTCTGCGGTGAGCCCGGACGGTGTCATGTCCACCAGGACGTGTGCGCGGCACTCCTGCACGATCACGATCTCCTCGTCAGGGGTGGGAACCGTGAAGACCGCGCCGACCCCACGGGCGAGCGCCGGGTGCGCCGCGCGCACCGTCGCCTCCAGGTCCTGGGGGTAGAGGTTCTGCCCGTGGACGATCAGCAGTTCCTTGATGCGGCCGGTCACGTAGAACTGGCCCTCGTGGATCGTCCCGAGGTCGCCGGTGCGCAGGTATCCACCGCGGCCCCGGTCGCTGGTCGCTCCGAAGACGGCCCTGGTCGCGTCCGGACGGTTCCAGTAGCCGCGCGCCACCTGGGGACCGCGTACCCAGATCTCGCCGATCCGCCCGTCCGGCAGGATCTCGCCCTTCACGGGATCCACGACGACGACCTCGTCGCGGGCCAACCCGCTGGAGATCAGCAGCCGGGTGTGCTCCTCGGCACCCACCACCGGGCGAGCGGGCACGAAGCGGCCGAGGGCGAGTTGGATGGCGTCCACGTCGGCGGTCACCATGCCGCGCCCAGGATCGGTGCAGGTCACCGCCAAGGTCGCCTCGGCCAGTCCGTACGCCGGGAGCATGGCCGCGGGATCGAGCCCATGAGATCTGAAGCGCTCGATGAAAGCGTGCTGGGTCGCGGCGCGGATCGGCTCGGACCCGTTCAGCACATGGGTCACCGAGGAGAGGTCGAGCCCGGACACCTGCGCCTCGGTGACCCCTCGCACGCAGAGATCGAAGGCGAAGTTCGGGCCACCCGTGAAGTTGACGCGGTGCCGGTCGAGCAGCCGCAGCCAGGCGTACGGCCGTTTGACGAACGCGAGAGGGGACATCAGCACCGTCGTGGCGCCCAGGCACAGTGGGAACAGCAGCAGGCCGATCAGCCCGAAGTCGTGGAAGGTCGGCAGCCAGCCGCCGAAGCGTGTCCGTGATGAGGCGCCGGTCAGGCGGCGGAACAACTCGGTGTGCTCCCGGATGTTGCCGTGGTCGACCATGACGCCCTTGGGGTCTCCGGTGGAACCGGACGTGTACTGCAGGAAGACGAGGGTCGCCGCGTTGATCGTCCCCGGGTCGGCCCACTGCCCGGCCGGTGGAAGCGCTCCGTCGACCGCCAGGCAGGCCATCGTCTCCAGGCGGGCGTCGTGCGCCCACTCCTGGACGGCGTCGAGCCCCTCTCGCTCGGCCAGTGCCACTTTGACGCCCGCGTCTCTGGCGATGCCGGCCAGGCGGGCCTGATGACTGCGGTGGCCGCCGGGCGGCGGCGCCGGAACCGCGATCATGCCCGCGTAGACGCAGCCGAGGAAGGCGAAGACGAAGCCGAGGCCCGGCTCGCTGAGCAGCAGGATCCGATCACCCGGGTTGGCGTGCAGTTGGAGCAGCGCGGCCACGCGGCGCGCGGTTCGATCCAGCTCGGCGTAGGTGACGCACTGGTCGGCGGTGGCGTCCATCGGGTCTGACGCGAAAACGACCGCTTCCTGATCGCCGTGGACGACGGCCCAATCCCGCAGGAGTGCCGTCAAGGTGTCGTGGTCAGGCATGCAACCCTCCCGGATGGAACCTGATGGGGATGATTTCGCCCGGTTCTCGGGGGCGACAGCCGCATTCGAGCGGCCCTTGGGCTATGCCTGATCGGCTTCATAGCCCCGCCCGGACGGCCGCGTACCGGACCCGTGCGTAGAGCGTGTTCAGATCGTCGAGTTCAGAGCTCGGATGGGGTGAGAGGAAGTGCGAGGGCACCTCGTTCGCCAACCTGGTCGAGGCGGGCACCACCGCGTCGAGGCCGTTCGGGGCGCTCCTCCCCGGATCCACCCAGCTCTCGGCCGTGTCCAGGGTGGCCAGCAACTCGCTCACGTTCCCGGACGGTCGGCGCCTGGCCACGAACACCCCTCGGGACAGGTAGCGGCCGGGAGTGACTGCGGCAAGCACTGGGAGCAGGGCCCGGTTGGCGAGTGTCTCGCAGGCCAGGACCGTCACGACCGGCCGGTCATCCGGCTGCTCGCCCGGCGGCCCAGGCCGGGCATCACACCAGGGACAGGTGACGGCACGCAGGCTGACCTGGGGATCGAGTACCCCCGGTGGCGCGGGGATCGAGGGCGGGATGAGCAGCAGTGCCCGTGCCTCACGCCGTGCCATTCGCTCGGTGATGGTCGCTTCCTCACGCACGGACGAGCTCCCCCTGCCGCGGCCGGGTCGCCGCGCGACCGCGTTCGACGGCCTCGACGCCGAGCCCGATCAGGGCCCTGTACGAGCGCTCGTCTAGGCGGGCGCGGTCGGCGGCGCTGAGTCCTGAGGCGACCCACGAGGCGATCGCCCGGTGGAGGATCCAATCCGCGCCAGGCCCCGCGCGTTCACCGGCGTCCGCCCCGAGGATGTAGGCCGCGGCCCACAGCTCCCGCGCGTACGCCGGGACGTCCCGGCGCGGCAGGGTGGCGAGGATCCGCCGAGGATCCAGGCCGATCAGGGCGGACCAGTCCGCCCAGTACCAGCCGAAGGGATGCTCCACGGGCTCGCCTTCACGCAACAGCCGCAGGAAGCACCGGGAGTCGATCAACTCCACCGCGAAAGCGCCGCGCTCCCGGTCGTCGCACGTGCGCCAATGGCCGGGGGCGAGGTGCCGGCCGCCGGCGTAGACGGTCGCGTGGAAGGAACCGGGATGCCCGGCAAGGCTCGGCGTGTCCTCATGGTCGACCAGGTGCGGCACCGCGGCGACCACGGGCAGCCCGCGCTCGACGCAGAAGAGCGCGACCATCTCGTCGTCGTCGCGGATGTCGTCGCTGATGGGGGCGAGGAAGGCGGCCAAATCCCTGGCCCGCTCGGCGGGGAGCACAAGTCCTTGGGTCGGGATCCACTCCGTGTGCGACAGCGGCGCCCACGCGGACCCGGCCGCGGCCGCCCGCCTGACGAGATACGAGTTCTGCGGGCTGTTCCAGTTGGAGTGGAGGGCGACGGCGTACCGCGGCCGCGCGCGGATGGCGTCGGCCAGGTGGGCGGCGAATCCGGCGCTCAGCCGTACGTCGTCCTGCAGGACGAGATGGTGGGTGGCCTCGTCGGGCACGGCCGCCCAGGCTCGCTTGGCCGTGCGTAGCGGGCTGGGAGTTCCCGAGGGGTCGGGATCCACGATCACCTGCGCCGCGAGCGGGGCGCAGGATGCGAGCAACGAGGGAATACGATCGGCTCGACGTGGATGATGCATGATCGCGACGCTTATGCGGATGTCCATGAAGGTGCCACGCACTCTTTCTGCTCGTCGACGTCGATCAGGTCTTCAACGGGCACGAATCTGCACCCGCTCACCATGAGGGTCTCCAGGATCAGCGGGAGCGCCTCGATCGTCTGCGAACGGTCGCCGCCGCCGTCGTGCAGGAGGATGACAGATCCGAAATCCGTGTCGCCGATCACCTGGTGGGCGATCGCCGGGGCGCCGGGGAGCGCCCAGTCGGCGGCCTCGACGTCCCAGAGCACGGTGGTCTGCCCGTGCTCGGCCAGCCACCTGAGCACGTCGGCGTTCCGGCCGCCGAAAGGTGGCCGGAACAACGTCGGGACCTCCCCGGTGATGCCGGCCAGGACCTCGGCCGTCCGGTCCACCTGGGCGAGGACCTCGTGCTTGGTGAGGTCGGGCAAGTAGGGGTGCGACCATGTGTGGTTGCCCACGCTGTGGCCTTCCCCGGCGATCCGCGCCACCAGGCGGGGGTGGGCCGCGGCGTGCAGCCCGAGGCAGAAGAAGGTGGCGGGCACTCGGTAGTGGTGTAGCAGGTCGAGAAGGCGCGGCGTGTGGTCGGGGTCGGGGCCGTCGTCGAAGGTGAGCGCCACCCTCGGGTGTGCGCGGCGGCCGTGCAGCAGGCACCGGCCCGAGGCGACCTGCTCGGCCTCGACGAGCGCGGCCGAATCCAGGTCGTCCTCGATCCGCTGGTCGAGCCCGGTGAGCGTGCCAGAGTCGGAGGCGATCCTGGTCAATCGTGACCTGCGGGTCCGGCCGAGCCCTGCCAGGACGACCGGATCCGGCGAGCCGAACGCCCGCCGCGGCGGGGCGACGTCGCCGTCGGCGCGGTAGACGTCGAGTCCCGCGGCGGTCAGATAGCCGTCGATGACTCCATTCGTGCTGTCGATGACGCACATCAGCGGTTCCCGTTCGGCCAGCCGGAGGAGGCGGGCCACGACGTCCCGCACGCCCACGGTCTCGAGACGGATTGGGGGCACGACGTGGGCACCTGCGTGATCGAGGACGGCCAGCTCGTATGCGCCCCTCTCCCATCCGACGCCCGCGTACCACATCAGTCAGCCCTGCCTGAGCAGGACAGGCCGGCCATCATGCCGAGCCGACGTGTACGCCGCCTCGATGACCTCGGCGGTGGAGACGATGTCGTGGACAGGCTCGGCCCACGACGCGGGTCTCGCCAGCAGAGAGGTGAAGTCGGCGAACAGGTCCGCGAACCATTCCTCATGGGTGGAGCTGTGGGTCGGCGGCTCCAGGGAGCGTTCCTCGTCACCTCCCGGCCCGGTCAGGACGGCGGCGCCGTCCGTGATGGTCACCGAGGAGGAGGGGCCCTCCAGGCTGTAGTGGTTCGTACGCCGGTCGCCAACCCAGCTCAGCTCGATATCGGCGGTTCCCGAGGGGAAGTTCAACCGCACCTCGATGGCCTCGTCGAGGCCTTCGGTCTGCCAGCGGGCCAGGGCGGAGACCTTGGCGGGCGGTTCCCCGAAGAGGCGGGCGGCCATGTAGACGCAGTGCGAGCCGTGGTCCAGCAGAATGCCCCCGCCGGCGACCTCCGGGTCGCGCCGCCAGTCCGGCCGGTAGGCGTCGTTGCCCCTGGCATGCGTCTGCCGCTCGATGCGGAAGCACAGCGTTCGCGGGGTCCCGGCAACGGTCGCGCACTCCTCCAGCAGCCGCATCATCGGCGAGAACAGGTAGTTGTGCGCTGGGTAGAGCAGCCGCCCGGCCCGCCTCGACGCTTCGGCCAGGTCGAGCGCGTCCGCCGTGCGGAAGGCGACGGGCTTCTCACAGATCACGTGACTGCCGGAGGTCAGGGCCGCCACGGCCAGGTCGCGGTGGTAACCCGGCGGTGCGCACACGTCCACGATGTCCGGCGCGTGTTCGGCGCTCAGCGCGGTGAGCGCGGGATACGCGCTGAGGCCTGCCCGCCTGGCCGTCTCGCGTCTGGCCGGCGACGGGTCGACGACCGCGACCACGTCCACGTCCGGTATGCGGTTGTAGGCCGACAACCGGGCTGCGCCGGCGACGCCGAAGCCCGCGATCGCCACCTTCATCGGGAGCCTCCTGTCAGAGTCGCGCGAATCACGCCGGCGGCCTCGCGGGCGAGGTCGGCGTCGACGTTGAGCGGCGGATAGAGCCGCAACGTGTTACCGCCCGTCATGACCAGGACCCCGGCCTCCAGCAGCGCGCGGAACGTCTCGCGAAGCACCTGGCCGGACACGGGTTCCTTCGTGGTCTTGTCGGCCACCAGCTCGATGCCGATGGCCAGGCCCAGCCCGCGCACGTCTCCTACCAGCGGCGCCTCGTCGGCGAGCGGGCGCAACAGCTCCAGCAGCTCGGCGCCGAGCTTGCGCGCGTGTTCGGCGAGGTCCTCCTCGACGAGCACGTCCGTGGTGACGGCCACCGCCCGGCAGGCCATGGGGAACGCGCCGAAGCTGGACGAGCTGGCGCTGGGGCCGGAGAAGGGCGCGGCGGACATGTGGGCCGCGGTGGAGATCACCCCGGTGACCGGATACCCACCGCCCATCCCCTTCCCCACCGTCACGATGTCCGGGGTGACGTCTTCCTGCTGGTAGGCCATCGCCGCTCCGGTACGGCCGAAGCCGGTCATCATCTCGTCGGCGATGAGCAGGGCGTCGAACTCCTCGGCCACCTCCTTGAGCGCAGCGAGATACCCGTCGGGCGGAACGACGTTGCCCGAGCGGCCCTGCACGGGCTCGACCACGATGGCGGCGAACGCCCCTGTCGATTCGCGTTTGATGACGTCGCGCGCCAGGTCCACGCACGCGAATCCGCACGAGGGGCTCTTCAGCTTCAGCGGGCAGCGGTAGCAGTTGGCGTACGGCGCGCTGAAGAAGCCGGCGGGCAGCGGGCCCAGCCCGGCCCTGGCTCCCGACGTGAGCGCCAGGCTTCCCATCGTCTTGCCGTGGAACCCCCCCCAGAAGGACAGGAATTCGTGTTTCCCGGTGACCGACTTGGCCAGTCTCAGGGCCGCCTCCACAGCTTCGGTGCCGCCGCTGTAGAGCTGGATGCGGTCGAGGGGTGCACGCAGCACGCGGCGCAGGGCGTTCACCATGTCGAGTCGGGCGGGCGAGCCGAACGCGCCCGCGGGTGTGGCGGTAAGCTGGGCGGCCAGCTCCGCGACGTATCGGGGATGGGAGTGTCCGATCGAGTTGACGCCGCCGGCGCCCTGAAAGTCCACGATCTCGTGCCCGTCGGCGTCCGTGAGCATGGCGCCTTCCGCATGCTCGACGCACAGCTTCGACCACAACATCACGGCTTGCAGGCCGGGCCCGATGACCCTCTGCTCGGCGGCCCAGTGCGCGTCCGACCTGCTGCGCTCGGACGTCAGTCCAATTGCCATCTCCAGGCCCTTCCAGGTGGGTGTGCTCCAGCGTGCCGACTGTCCGGACGGGACATAAGCGGCGATCGGCCGGGCGAGAGGGCATAGCCGAACGAGCCGATGCCGCGGCGCCCTCACCTGCCTAGGGTGAGGAGATGGATCATGTCGAGTTGGTCGCCCTCGCCGCGACGGCCGCCGTCGAAGCCGGCTCGCTCCTCGTCACCCGCTACGGCCACAGCGTCAGGATGCGGGCCAAGAGCGGCCGGCATGACGTGGTAACGGAGGCGGACGCGCAGGCCGAGTCGCTGATCCGGGCCATGTTGTCGGCGTCCTGTCCCGACAGCGTGATCGTCGGGGAGGAGGCGGGCGCGAGCGGCGCGGGCGAGGTCGAGTGGTACGTCGATCCCATAGACGGCACGCACAACTTCGCGCGCGGCCTCGGCCTGTACGCGGTGTCGATCGGGGTGTCGGTGCGCGGCGAGCCGATCGGCGGAGCCGTATACGAGCCGACGCGCAGCGAGTTGTTCACCGCGGCGGAGGGCGTCCTCCGGATCGACGGCCGGCCGCACCCGCTCGTCGCTGAGCCCGATCCGCTGCCGATCGTCCTGACCGACATCCCGACACCCGGGGTCCGGGACCCGGCCGAGGCCCGGTTGCACGCGGAGCTGGTGGAGACGGCAGACGTGCGCAGGATCGGATCCTCGGCACTGGCGCTCGCCTACGTCGCCGCGGGCCGGGCGGACCTGGCCCTGAACGCGGACGTATTCGTCTGGGACGTGGCCGCCGGGCGATCACTGGTCAGCGCAGCAGGAGGGGGTTTCGCGGTAGTGCCCGGGGAGCCCGGGACGGAGAGCCGATCTGGTTTCGTGGCCTGGGGTCCGCTCTTCGCCGCGCACGGAAGGCGTCTGGCGGACCGCCTGGCGGAATTCGCGGAGCTCGCTGTCCGGAACTCGTCAAATACCTGGCCCTGCCGAACGACGACCGTATTTGATGCGAGTCATGACGCCGACCTTTCCTGAAGGCACAGAAACCGCACAGATCAACGTCGCGATCCTCGTCGGCAGCGAGTTAATTCATCGGGGTCTGGAGACCGTTTTGCGGCAGCTCCCCATGGTGAATCTCACGGTCAACGGCGAGGCCTGCGACGTCCTGATCACCACGGAAGCGCTGTCCGGCACGCGTGACAAGGACGTCAAGACCATTCTCCTGCTCGACGAGGCCCAGGTGGCCGCCCCGGCGTTCACCCTCTCATCAGAATTCGACGGTTATCTCATCCAGGAGGAGATAACGGCGAATCATCTGCGCAACGCCATTCTGCGGGTGGTCGCGGGCGAGCTGGCGATCCCCGACCGGTTGGCACGGGAGCTGCTCACGCGCGCGTCAGGTCCGGCGGCCGGCGGGGACGCGCCACAGCGCCGGCCGCCGGTCAGCCTCACCGCCCGCGAGAGCGTGACGCTGTCCCTGCTCGCCGACGGTCTGAGCAACAAGCAGATCGCGCGCCGCCTGTCGATCTCGGAGCACGGCGCGAAACGGCTGGTGGCCAGCGTGTTGCTGAAGCTGGACTCGCCCAACAGGACGGCGGCGGTCGTCACGGCCATGAGGGCCCACCTGATCGAATACGCCTGAGGCGCGGTGACAGCGGCCGGAACGTACGCTCGCGCAGCATCCCCTTCCACAACCCGACCGCCCCCACGACGTCGTCCAGCACGTGCGCGGCGACGTACCTGACCGGGTCGAGCGGTGGGCGGCGCTCCACCCACTCGGCCAGCGCGGGCAACGTCAGCGCGGCGACGAGCGGGAGGCGCAGCCGGGGAACGGCGATCGCGGCGGGAAGCGCCAGCGGCCACCACACCTGCGTCACCGACGCTCCGGCCAGGCGGCCCGCCGTCAGCGTGTCGGCGCCGGCGAGCACGGCCGCCCGCGCGGGCTCGCCGGGCAGTTCCCTGGCCAGCCTGGCCGCGTGAGCGGCCACGCAGGCGGCCGCCAGGCCCACGCGGGCCGCGCGGCCAGGGGCGCACACCGCCACGGCCCAGGCCAGAGCACTCCAGGCGGAGGCGTCGAGCGCTGGGATGGCACCTGGGTACCTGCGGTCCAGCGCCGCCACCGCGGTGCCGTACTGGACACGGCGGGCCAGCCAGGTGCCCAGCCGGATCCGGTGACGGTGCGCGACCCTCGCGCCGGGCTCGTAGCGGACCTGCCACCCCGAAGCGGCCAGCCGCCAGACGAAGTCGACGTCCTCCCCCAAGGCGAGCCGCTCGTCGAAGCCGGCTCCCGCCGCCGCTCGCCGGACCACGAGCGCCGCCGTCGGTACGTACGGCACCGGGCCGTCGGGCCTGACCACCGCAGCGGTGTCCCCCATGTCGAGCGCGGAGCGGGCGGCCTCGTAACGCGACAGCCACCCGCCGCCGGCATCGTGCGACACGATGCGCGGGGCGACCGCCGCCACCTCCTGGGCGGCGAAGTGCGGCAACAGCCGGTCCAGCCAGCCGGGTTCCAGGACGCAGTCGGAGTCCACGAACGCCACGTAGGGCGTGGTCACAGCGGCCAGCCCGGTGTTCCTGGCGGCGGCCGGGCCGCCTTGCGTGTCCCGGCGCACGTAGGTGGCCCCGGCATCGGACGCGACCTTCGACACGGCCTCCTCGTCCGGAGAACCGTCGTCCACCACGATCACCTCGAGCCCGCGCAGCCCGGCGAGGCACGCGGCCAGCTCTCGCACCCGTCCGTGCACGGGGACGACGACGGTCACCTCCGCGTCCCGGGGCCCGCCTGCTTCGGGCTCAGGCCGCAGCAGCCCTGCCTCCACCAGCAGACGGGCGAGGGCGCGATGCGAGCCGGAGACCGGCCGCCCTGCACGCCAGCGGGCGACCTCGTCGGCTTGGGCTCGATCGAGGTGCAGCACCCGGCGGGGAGAGCCGCCCACCAGGATGCGCCCCTTCGCCAGGACACGCGTGCCGGGGTCCAGCCGCGGGATCACGCGTACTCCCCGAGCCGCGCCACCGGAACATCCCGGGAGAGCTGGTCGACCAGCAACCGTTCGAAGCCCCACAGGTACCGTTCCATGGCGTCAGGAGGCATGTACGTGGTATCGGCGCACAGCGACAGCAGGACCGCGCCGGGATACCCGGGTGTGTCCCCCACTTCCAGGAAGAAGGTGATGCCGTCCTCGTCGGTGCTGTCCGCCCAGCGGAATTCGGATGCGACCGGGGCGCCGTGCGCATTCGCCGGTGCGGAGTTCGTCCTGAAGTCGTTGAAGAAGGAGCGCAGCTCCGGATGCCCACCCCTCTCTTCACCCAGGTCGGCGATGATGTCCCAGGCTTTGTCCGGATCGAACCTGCCGTGGCGGTAGGCGCGGACGGACGATTTCCAGGTCGCCCGGATCACGTCGGAGAACGCCGGGCCGGCCACCTCGATCAGTGCGGGGACGTCCTGCGTGAGCGTGCCGACCGCATGCCGTAATTCGGCCGGGATCCGGTTGCCCGCCACGAGCAGCAGGCCCACCTCGTGGCGACCGGTGACCGCGCCTAGCATCGCGGCCGCGGCGGCCAGGGCCACGGTCGAGCTGCCGACGCGGTAACGGGCGGCCAGCGTGTCCAGCGCGGCGGCGGCCACGTACGAGCCTAGGCCGCCCTGCCGGTAGCGAGGCGTCTGAACGGGCCCGGCCGGTCGCGGGAAGTTGGCGCGTGGGAAGGCGCTCAGCGTGGAGCGGACGTGGGCCAGCGCGGCCGACTCCATCCGCCGCCCCGAGGCGGACTGTTCCACGGCCGCCACGTCGAGCGGCTGGGCCGCCAGTGCGGGCTCCGGCAACGGGCCGCGCTCCGCCCGGCAACGGAGCATGCGCTCCAGCTCCGCGGCGAGCAGCCGGGTGCTCAGCAGATCCGCCGCCAGATGAGTGACGCACACGACGACCGCGTGCGGCACGCCGTCGCGCGCCGCCACCGCCGCGCGGAAGGGCACGTCGGCGGCGTGGTCGAAGTACGCGCAACGGAGCCGGGCCGCCAGCACGTCCACCTGTTCCGGGCCTGTTTCCGAATCATCCAGGACACCAACCAGCACCTCGCCGGAGGCGAGCACCCGCTGTCTGAGCCCGCCTTCCTCGGTGAAGACGGTGCGTAGGGACTCGTGCCGTCCGATCAGCTCCGCCGTCAACTCCAGCACGTCGTCGAGGCTGATCCCCGCGGCGACGGCCAGCGGGCAGGCGATGTTGTACGGCGTGCCGTCCGGCATCTGGCGTATGTCACGCCAGACCTGTCGCTGGCCCCACGTGGCCGGCCCCGTTTGCGCACGTGTCCCGGTGAAGGGGACCTTATGCCAGGTCAGTTCGTTCATATCCCTTCCTCGGCCAAGGCCATCAGGCGGACTTCCAGGTACATGTCGTTGAGCTCGGCTTCGGAGTCCGGCGCGTGCGGCCCGGTGAACATCGGCCGGAGATCGCCGTCTCGCGCCCTGGTTACCGCCGGCAGCGTCGCCTCGCCGACCTCGCCCGCGGTGCCGTGCCCGTCCACCAGGGCGTCCGCCCAGGTCTCGCTCCGGTCGACGGCCCGCAGGTCCCGGCCGCCCAGCCGCGCCACGGCCCGCGTCCGGTACGCAAGTGGCCCGGTTCCGCGCTCGATCGCGACGGCCATGGGCAGCACCGCCCGCGGAGTCAGCCATTCGCAGCCGAGCACGGCGAGCGTGGGTAGATTGGTCTCCTCGCCGGTCACGCTCCAGTGGTCGAACGGCGGATCGGCGCCGACGGCACCGCAGACCGGGCACGGCACCATCCGCACCACCACGTCGGGAGCGGGCGGACAGATGACACCGGGTGGCTGGTCGGGGGCGATGAGGCGGTTCAACCGCGCCTCCCGGCGGGCCATCCGCACCGCCACGATCCGCAGGTCATCAGTCCGCGACATCGGCGGTCCTCCTGACCGAGAAGCCTTCCAGGCACGCCTCCACCAGCACGTCGCGCCCTTCCGGGCCGAGCCGCGACAGGTCGGCGGGCCGGAGGCCGGACTCGACCCAGGTGGCGAGGGCCGGCCGCAGCCAGTCCGCGCGGCGCAGCTCGGGAGTGTCCGCTCCAAGCAGGTACCCCGCCGCCCAGACCTCGGCCTCTATGCCCCGCCCTGGGACCGCGCGCGGGTCGATGCCGATCAGTGGCGCCCAGTCATGCCAGTACCAGCCGTACTCGTGTCCTGCCGGCTCCTCCGTGCCGGGGCGGGTGAAGCGCAGGTAGCATCGCGAGCCGCGGAGCTCGACCACGTGCTCCCAGGGGTCCGCGCGCTCGAACCTGGCCGCCAGCGCAGCATCCTGTGCGGCATCGCGCACCCAGTGAGCCGCCGGCGGCGGGGCCGGGCCGGCGAACACGGTCGCGTGGTACACGTCCTGGTGTGCGGCGAGGGATTCGACGTTCCCCTTCTCCACGAGGTGAGGCACGGTGGCCAGCATCGGCAACCGCCGCTCGCGGCAGAACCGGGCGATCATCTCGTCGTCGTCGATCACCTCGTCGGGAATGGGCGCGAGATAGGCGGCCAGCTCACGGGCCAGATCGGCGGGCATCAGGAGAGCGACGGCGGGCGCCCAGTCGGTGCGGGAGAGCGGGGCCCACGCGGCGCCCGCCGCCGCGGCCCGCCGTACGAGATAGGAGTTCTGCGGGCTGTTCCAGTCGGAGTACAGGGCCACCACGTGCCGCGGCCGGGCCGCGATGACGGCCTGGACCTGCGCGGCGAAACCGTCGCAGACCAACGCGTCGTCCTGGATGACCAGATGGTGGGTGGCGCCCTCGCCCACGGCGGCCCAGGCCCGCTTGGCCGTGCGCAGGGGACTGCGGATGCCCGACGGATCGGGATCGGTCACCACTCCGGCGGTGAGCGGGAGGCACGATCCCACGAGCGCGCCCACCAGGTGGGCGCGGGCGGGATGATGCATGATCGCGACGCTGATGTTCATCGGGCCTCCCCGGGAAACCCTCTCCGGACGAACCTGGACACGACCAGCGGCGCGATCAGCATGCCAGTGGCGTTCAGTACCGCGACCGTCCAGTAGAGGCCCTGCACGCCGGCCGACTCGACGATCAGGGCTCCGACGGCGACGCTGCCGAGGAAGTACGGGAGGTTCATCATGAGTGCGATGAGCCCGCCGCCGATCTGCTGGAGGATCACGATGGCGGTAACCGTCACTCCCATGCATCCGTAGGTGAGCCCGACGATGGTCAGGAGGTGCTCGGTCTGCCCGGCCACGTCGGGCGCTCCTGCGATGAGCGCGGCCAAGGGCGCCCGCGGCAGCCACACCAGCAGGGCCAGCACTCCATAGGTCAGCCACGCCAGCCCCAGCCCGGCCCGCAGGGCCGGCAGCAGCAGATCGGGCCTGCCTGCACCGCGCAGGCGGTTCATGGTGATGGCCGTGGCGGAACCGATCGCCGTGGACGGCACCAGGATGAGCGCCTCCAGCGTCGCCGCGGCCGAGAACCCGGACACGACATCGGGCCCGAAAGGGGCCACCACCCAGATCAGGCTGAAGTTGCCGACCGCGATCACCAGGAAAGAGATCGTGACGGGCCCGCCGACTCTCGCGAGGCTGGAGATGGCCTCCGGTCGTCGGCCGAGCGAGCCACGAGCCCGCCAGATATCCGTTCTGACCAGCGCGGCGAAGGCGAAGGCGAGTCCGGCGCCGCCGCCTGCCGCCGTGGCGATCGGCAGCGTGTACATGCCGATGTCTGTGCCGAATCCCAGGACGGCAACCACGCCGACCTCCACGCCCGCGCCCAGGAGGACCGCGCCGGCCGCGCGCCGGGCGTGGCCGTACCCCCGGAGGCTGGAGGAGGCCAGCGAAAGGGGCAACCACAACAGGTTCGCGACGCAGAACCAGCGGACGAAGGACACAAAGTCGCCGGTGGAACCGGGCGGGACTTCGAGTAGCGACGCGATCAGTGGAGCGCAGATGACGATGACGAGCGTGAGAGCACCCCAGACCGCGGCGCCCACGCGGATCATGTTCATCGCCGTGGGCAGGACGTCCTGGGGCCGCTCGCTGCCCCGGCTGACGGCGGCGGCGACCTGATTGCTGATCTCGAAGCCCACCTGCAGGGCGATGAACAGGAAGGCAAGGGGCATGTAGAGCGATCGGGCGTAGAGCGCCTCCTCGTCCACGCGGCCCATGATGGCCACGACGACGAGCGGCGTGATCACCCCCACGACCTCGCCGTACAGGATCGGAAAAGCCAGGCGGGCGATCTCCCGGCGACCGGCCCACAGCACAGACTCAGGTGGACGAACGACCTGCGCCACGTTTTCCCCTTCCGGGTGAATGCAATATACGCTGCATTTCGGCAACCATAACCAGGATGAAGAAGGGCGACCAGCTCCCTGAATGGCTATGCCCGTTCAGGGCCCTATTGCCAGAATAGGCAACGGGTTAGGGTACTGGACATGCAGCGATCAATGGGCGTCGCAATAGTGGGATGTGGATATGTCGCCGACTACTATGCGAGCACACTCCCCAACCACCCGCAGCTCAGAGCGGTCGGCGTCTATGACAGGAATCCGGCACGGGCTGCGGATTTCGGCCGCCATCACGGCATTCACGTTTTCGCTTCCATGGCCGACTTGCTGGCCGACGAATCCGTCCGCATCGTGGTCAATCTCACCAATCCGCAAAGCCACGCGCACGTGACCAGGTCGGCGCTCGAGGCGGGCCGGCACGTCTATTCGGAAAAACCTCTCGCCCTTTCGCTCAGTGAGGGGCGCGAGCTCGTGGAGCTGGCCGGGTCCCGCGGCCTGACTCTCGGCGTCGGCCCGTGCACCCTGCTCGGAGAGACGGCACAGACGTTGTGGCGCGCGCTTCGCGACGGTGTCGTGGGGCGGCCCAGGCTCGTCTACGCCGAGCTCGACGACGGGGCCATCCACCAGATGCCGTACCGGACCTGGATCAGCGAGTCCGGCGCGCCGTGGCCGTACCTGGACGAGTTCCGCGTGGGCCCGGCCCTGGAACACGCGGCTTACTACCTGAACTGGCTGACCGCCTTCTTCGGCCCGGTCACGGAGGTCACATCGTTCTCGGCGCTGGTGGTCCCCGACAAGGTTCCCGGCGTAACCGGCTCGGAGTTCGCCCCTGATTTCACGACTGCGAGCCTGCGCTTCACCTCGGGAGTGATCGCGAGGCTGACCTGCTCCACGCTGGCCCCCGAGGACCGTGCGCTGCGGATCATCGGCGACGACGGGGTGCTGCGCGTCGCCGAATGCTGGGATTACGGGGCCGGCGTGACCTTGCGGACGCTGGTGCCCGCCGAGCGGCGCGAGTCGTGCGATCACTACCTCGAGCCGCCGGTTCCCTTTCCCTTGGTCCGGCCGGCCGACTACCGCTACCGCTACAATCAGTCGCCCGAGCAGGACCTGCACGACATGGACTTCGCGCGAGGGGTGGCCGAAGTGGCCGACGCCGTCATCGAAGGCCGCGGGGCCCGCGTGTCAGCCCAGCAGGCGTTGCATGTCCTGGAGATCATCCTGGCGATGATGGAGTGCGGCATGAACAAGATCGAGTCCACGTTCGAGCCTGTGACTCCTATGCCGTGGGCGGGCCTTCCGGCATGACGGCGCTCGGCTGGGGCGTGCTGGGGGCGGCCCGCATCGCTCGCTCGGACTTCCTGCCGGCGGTGGCGGCCTCCCCCGTGGCGCGCCTGGCCGCCGTCGGCGCGCGCGATCTCGGCAGGGCCGCGGAGATGGTCACCGGCCATCCCGGCAGCCGTGCGTACGGCTCTTATGACGAGGTCCTGTCCGACCCCGCAGCCGACGCGATTTATGTGGCGCTGCCCAATTCCCTGCACGCAGAGTGGACCGTGCGCGCGCTGGAGGCCGGCAAACACGTGCTGTGCGAGAAGCCGATGGCGAGATCATCGGCCGAGGTGAAGGAGATCGCCGCCGCCGCCGATCGAGGCCGACTGGTGGCGATGGAGGGGTTCATGTACCGCTTCCACCCCCAGTACGACACGCCGGCCTTCAAGTCGCTGCTCGCCGAACTCGGCGAGATCACCACCGCGCACGCGCACTTTTCCGTTCCGCTCGAAAGCCAGGACGATTTCCGCCTTTCCGCCGAGCTGGGCGGCGGAGCGTTCTGGGATCTTGGTTGCTACTGCGTTCACGCCCTGATGTGGCTGCTCGGTAATGTGTCGGAGGCCCACGGCACGTTCGCCGGCCATCCGGACGTGGCGGGTTCCGCGTGGCTGCGCTTCGGGTCGGGTGCGACGGGCACGGCGTCCTGGGGGTTCACCGGTACATTCGCCGAACGGCTCCTGCTGGTGGGCACGGCCGGCGTCCTCGAGCTGGAGCTCCCCTTCCTGGCGTCTGGCGCGGGCACCATCCGCCTCTCGACCGCTCACGGCGACCGGATGTGGACCCCCGCGGCGGGCAACCAGTTCCGCACGCAGGTTGAACACTTCACCGCGGTGGTCAAGGGAGTTGCGGACCTTCGCATCCCGCTCTCCGAAACCCTGCGCTGGGTGACCGTCGCGGAGAATCTGTGCTAAGGAACCAGCGTTCCGATCACGGCGGCTCGCCGGCCCCGCCGCTGCTTGCCCGCCCGGGCACGCATGCCCCACGACTGCGCGCGGCTGGCGAGCAGGATGCCCAATTCGAGGCGGCTTCGCGCCCCCACGAGCGTCATGGTGCGGGAAACGTGCCGCTGTACGGTGCGCGAGGAGATGTCCAGCCGGTTGCTGACGGCCTCGTCGGTGTATCCCGCGGCCAGCAGCAGGATGACCTGCTGCTGGGTCCTGCTGATCAGTCCACTACGCATGCAGGCATCGAGCCATTCGGTCAATGGATACATGAGTCTCCCTCGAGAGCGGGGCTTCAGACAGCGGTGCACCGCCCGCCCCACTGCACCGTCACCTGCCGGGCTTACGGTTTCCTGCCGGTAATCCGGTGGTCGGAGCGCGATCGCCGCAGAGCCTCGTCCCATCGGATCGAGCGGCCCGATCCGGATCTCACAAAGCCTGGAGGGTGACCCTGATGTGCTGGGCCTCGGGCACGCCGAGCTGGGTGTAGAGGGCGAGGGCGCGCTCCCAATGTGCACGTGCCTGGTCCAACAGGACGAGGTCTCGGTAGGTTCGGGCGAGCGCGTCGTGGATTCTGGCCTGGTCGTCGAGCTGGTTGAGCCGGGAGGCGAGCTCGAGGGCGCGCTGCTGGTGGATCAGGGCCTCCTGGAGGTGCCCCGTCGCGTGGAAGGTCACGCCAAGATCGTGGAGAGCCTCGAACTCAAGGTTGCGGTCACCGACCTCACAGGCGATGGCGAGGGCCTCCCTGTGGTGATCGAGGGCTTCGTCGTCGCGGCTCCATGCATGATAGACAACGCCCAATTCGATCAACGCATATCCGGCGCCGGCCTGATTACCGACCTCCCGGAACAACGCCAGGGCCTGGCGGTGGTAGTCCATGGCCTCGGCCTCCCACCCGGATTGCTGGCAGACCAGTCCGAGGTCGTTGAGCGCGTAGGCCTCGCTGCTCCGGTTGCCGACCTCGCGGAACAGCGCGAGTGCCTTGCCGTGATAGTCGTAGGCCTCGCTATGCCGTCCTGACCGCAGGCACAGTGCGCCCAGACTGCTGAGCGCGTAGGCCTCGCCATCTTTGTCCGCGTGTTCTCGGAAGAGGGCGAGTGCCTGGTGGAAATGATCGAGGGCCGTCGGGTAACGCCCTAGCCGCCAGTAGAGGGCACCGAGGTCACGGAGCGCGTGGCTCTCATTGATGCGATCTTCGTGGAGACGCGCCACCTGGAGGGCCAGGTTGTGCAGCCGCAGGGCATCGGAGCTGTGAGCACGCAGTTGCAGGTACCGCCAGAGAATCGCGGAGATACGGCAGGTATGCGTCGGCCACCCGTGACGGGCTGCGTACTCCGCGACAGCGAGCAGATTGGCCCGCTCGGCGTCCAGCCACGCGAGTGCCTCGCCTTCGCTGGCGAAATCCTGGCGGGGAGCGGCGATGGGGTCGATATGGGGACGTCGGTGCTTCTCGTACGGGGCCACCGCGTCCATGGCCATGGCCGCGGTGTGCAAGTAGTAATCGAGCAGGCGGGTAACCGCCAGGCGGCGGGTATCGTACGGCTCCTCGGCGGTGACGATCTCGGCGGCGTACGTCTTGAGCAGATCGTGGAAGCGATAACGATCTGCTTGTTCCTCCTCCAGGAGATGCACGTCCACAAGATCTTGCAAGAGCCGGTCGGCGCATGCGGGGGAGATGTGGGCGAGCGCCGCCGTCGCGTAGCCATCGGTGTCAGCACCCGGGTGCAGGCTCAGCAACCGGAACAGCCGCCGCTGGTCAGCGTCCAGATGACAGTACGACAGGTGAAACGCGCCCGCCACGTCGCGCTGCCCGGCGCTGAGCTCGGCCAGCCTCCGCCGCTCGTCGCCCAGCCGCTGAGCGAGGTCGGCGAGAGTCCAGGCAGGGCGCGCACGGAACCTGCTGGCCACGATGCGAATCGCCAGAGGCAGCCGACCGCACGACCGCACGACCTCGCCGATCGTCTCGGCCGACTCCCCCGCGAGCCGATCCTCGCCAATGATCTGGGTGAACATGGCTACCGCATCATCGGCGGAGAACGCGCCCAGCGTGATGGGGCGGGCCTGGTCCAGCCCTACCAGCCGCCGACGGCTGGTCACTAAGAGCAGGCATCGGGGCGCCGCCGGAAGCAGGGGCCGCACTTGCTCCTCGTCGAGGACGTTGTCCAACACCACAAGCATTCGCCGATCAGCGAGATGGCTGCGGAACAACGCCTCACGATCGGCGGTGTGCAGGGGAATCCGCTGCGTCGGGACACCGATCGCGCGCAACAGCCCGTCCAGCGTGTCAGCGGGAGAGATCGGCATCACGCCGGGGGCGAACCCGTGCAGGTCGACGAACAGTTGCCCGTCCGGATAACGCTCGGCCACCCGATGCGCCAGGTGGATGGCGAAAGCGGTCTTGCCCATCCCCGCCATTCCGTCGATGGCCACGACCACGGGTGTCCCGGAGATGTCCTTGTCCAACACCGCCTCGACTCGCGCGAGCTCCGCCGTACGGCCGGTGAAGTCCACGATGTCGGGTGGCAGTTGTCGCGGCACGAGCAACCCGGCAACCTGTTCGTCCGAATCCTCCGCCGACGCTAGCGTGGCGGGCGGATGCCGGGGGGTGGGGGACGCCACGACCTCGGAGAAGGGAACCGTGCCGTCATCCTCACCGCGTAGGACTGCGAGATGAAGCCGCTGGAGCTCGTCCGGTGGATCCAGGCCCAGCTCGTCGGCGAGCAGTCGCTTGGCGTCTTGGTAGACCTGCAGGGCCGCGGAGACTCGCCCGGTGCGCTGCAACGCCAGCATGAGCTGACCGGTGAACTGATGTCGCTCGGGATGTTCCGCGGCCAGCGCGGTGAGCTCGTCGATGATCGTGTGGTGCAGCCCCAGCCGCAGCTGGGCGGCCAGGCGCTCTTCCAAGGCCAGTAACCGTGTCTCATCCAGAGCTTGGGTCAGACGCAGACGGGTCTCCTCCGGCGCCGCGTCCGCCAGGGCCGGTCCGCGCCACAGTCCCAGCGCCTGCTCCAGCAGCGCGACCCTGGATGTGTCGTCGTCGCTGCCCCGGGCCTGCTGCACCAGCGTATGGAATCGGTGAACGTCGATGCGCCCCGCGTCGCAACGCAAGCAATATCCGGCGCCATGACTCGTGAGCGACACCGTCTTGGCATCGGCGCCGGCCAGCGTGATGCGAAGACGGCTGACATGCCCCTGGACGATCCCTCGAGCGGTGGGAGGCGGCGCTTCAGGCCAGATCAGATCCATGAGCCGTTGAGTGGTCACCAACTTGTTGACTTCCAAGGCCAAGACGGCCGCAACCAAACGCTGCTTGCGTGCGCCCAAGTGGACCGGCTGATCCACGAGCCGGGCTTGTACGGGGCCCAGCAGCAGGAACTCCATGCGACAGCTTTCCTCGCCATCATCGTGGACGTATTCGGTCGAGGGGCCTACCCCGGGTTACGCGTAACCCTACTGGAGAACATTTCTAAAGGAAGGCGAAGCGCCCGGATGAACCTGTTCGGAGGACGCCGACCGCTTGGGCGATGTCCGCGGAATCCGCTGGCAAGCACAGGTTTTCGGCAGGAAACCACAAGCCGACCAGATATCGTTCCGATTGGATCAGGGGCCTCCCATGTCTTGGGTTCCACAGATGTGTCTGAGGAAAAGTACCCGAATCCAGGGGCTGAGCTGCGGTAACGCATGCTGGAACGCGTGCGCGGCGTGTCACTAGGGCTGGGTGTTGCCGCTGGTCAGGAGGGGATGCCCGGTATCGCCTCGATGACCTTCTTCTGAACCGCCCCGGCTTTGATGGAGACTTCAGCGGTTGATTGCTTGGGCTTCGTGGGGTGGTGTTGAGCGTAGTAGATCGCCTCGAACTCCTCTGGTGGGAGGTGTCCGATGGCTGAGTGCAGGCGGGTGGTGTTGAATCTGTGGGGCTCAAGAACACGATTCGTCGCCGGCGCTGGGTTCATCGCCTGGTCGGGCCGGGCGTTCCTGGGACAGTGGGCGGCTGGTGTTCGGGTTGCCTGGGATCATCGTTCGTGCTCTTGTCCACGGTGTACGCCGTCACTCGACGTCTGCTGTCTCTGCCCGCGCTGTTGTTTCGCAGTGACGTCTCCAAGGAAGCGGAATTGCTGGTGCTCAGGCACGAGAACGCGGTTCTGCGCCGTCAGGTCCCACGGGTGCGCTATGAACTGGCCGATCGCCTGTGGTTGGCGGCGCTCTCGTCTCTGATACCCCGACGCCGCTGGGTGAAGATCTTCTCGATATCCCCGGCTACCCTGCTGACCTGGCACCGCAAGCTCGTGGCGAACAAGTGGGACTACAACTGGCGGCGCCGTCCCGGGAGGCCGCCCACCGCGGCTGCGGTCAAGGCCCTGGTGCTGCGCATGGCCGCCGACAACCCCACTTGGGGCCACAGGCGGATCCACGGCGAACTGACCCGCCTCGGCCACAAGATCGCCGCTTCTACTGTGTGGAACATCCTGAATCAGGCCGGGATCGACCCCGCCCCGCGTCGCAGCGGGCCAACGTGGAAGCAGTTCCTGGCCGCCCAGGCCGAGCACATCGTCGCCGTCGACTTCCTGCACGTCGACACCAACAACCTCAAACGCATATACGCCCTGGTCCTGCTCGAACACCGCAGCCGCCGCGCCCACCTGCTCGGTGTCACCGCCAACCCCACGGGCGAATGGACCACCCAGGCCGCCCGCAACTTCCTCATGGATACCGACACGACGAACATCAAGTTCCTGATCCGCGACCGTGCCGGCCAGTTCACTGATGCCTTCGACACGGTCTTCGCCGACGCGGGCCTGCGCGTCCTCAAGAGCCCGCCACAAGCCCCGAGAGCCAACGCACACTGCGAGAGAATGATCGGCACCCTACGCCGCGAACTCCTCGACCGCACGCTCATTCTCAACGAGCAACACCTGCGCCGGACTCTCACCAGATACCTGGAGCATTACAACAGTGCCCGGCCCCACCGTGGTATCGGGCAGTTAAGCCCATCCCAAGCTGAAGCGGACCGCCATCGCCAGTAGACCTGGCCAGCAATCGCGTCTACCGCAGAACCATCCTCGGTGGCCTCATCAACGAGTACCGGATCGCCATCTGGCACCACCAAGAACCAGCAGGGCAGACGTCGAATCCAATTATTGAGCCCCACAGGCTGTCGGGACGGTCGACGGCCGCCGCGACGTACTCCAGCGGCATGGCCGGCCGAACCGGCTACAACAGAGCACCGGTCGCCCCCGCCAAGACTCCTGACGTCATCCGGTTCGCTGTGCCACGCCCGCGCGGTCGGCCGGTTTCTCCATGCGCCCGATGGCCGGGGGCCGCATGTAACTTTCACGTCCGCACTCCGCAGATCGCAATCTCTGGGAACGTGCACAGACAGGAAGATGGCCTTTTCGCCGACGATTGCAGTGGCCTGCTTGCTCACAGCGCCCTTACCTCGGATTTCAAAGAGGCCCTTTCAGTACGCCATGCTCTGCATTACTGTGCACGTTCACAGAGCTTCATCCAGTCTGTGAGGAGGACCTGTGGTCGCATCCCCCACCCCACTCGCGACTTCGCGCCCGATCCCAGCCATAGCCCGCCGCAGAACAGGCAGCGACACGACATCCGCCTGACTGCGACCGTCGACACCAGCCCGCTCATGTGAACTGTCCGCCCACCCGCGTCCCAGCACGCGGGCGCCACTGGGCCGGTCCACTGGGCCGGTCCACTGGGCCGGTCCACTGGGCCGGTCCACTGGGCCGGTCCACCGGGCCGGTCCACCGTGTCCGCAGCCGGCGACACCGCCAGCTGTGCACGGTCGGCCGCGCCATCAGCATGGGCAGGCGCTGGGGTGATCCCTGCTTTCGATCCCTGTTCCGACCGCCGGAGAACCCATGAAAAGGATCTTGGTGGCGTTGGCGTTATGCGCCGCCGCGACCGTCCCCGCCGGGCAATCGGCCCACGCCGCCGCCGCTTCGCTCGGCATGCTGGGCGCCGATGTCTCCTCCCTGCGACGCGCGCTGGATCTCGGCGCGAAGTACTACGACGCCGCCGGCGCGCAGCGAGATCCGCTGGACATCCTCAAGGGCATCGGCGTCAACTACGCCCGCCTGCGGATCTGGCACAACCCGATCAGCGGCTACAACAACAAGGCCATGGTGTTGCAACAGGCCCGGGCGATCAAGGCCAAGGGCCTGAAGCTGATGGTCGACTTCCACTACTCCGACACCTGGGCCGACCCCGGCAAGCAGTTCAAGCCCGCCGCCTGGTCCAGCCATGGCATCAGCCGGCTGCAGTCCGACGTCTACAACTACACCTTCGACGTGTGCAGAAGCCTCAAGGCGCAGGGCACCGTCCCGGACAGCGTGCAGATCGGCAACGAGATCAACACCGGCATGTTGTGGAACGACGGCAAGGTGACCAACAACGACTTCACGAACCTGAGCCTGTTGCTCAAAGCCGGGTACAACGCGACGAAGGCCTGCAACCCCGGCACCCAGGTGGTCATCCACACGGCATTGGCCGAAAACCTGTCCTCCGCCCGCTGGTTCTACGACGGGATCCGGGCCAAGGGCGTGTCCTGGGACATCACCGCCCTGTCGTACTACTGCATGTGGCACGGCACGCTGTCCAACCTGTCCACGGTCATCGCCGACATGCGCGCCCGGTACGGCAAGGACGTCATCATCGCCGAGACCGCCTACCCCTTCACCGCCGACAACGCCGACTCCACCCGCAACGTGGTCACCTCGGGCTGCTCCGGATACGGGATGACCTGGCAGGGGCAGGGCGCGCAGTTCGCGGCGGTGCAGAGCACAGCGCGTAACGCCGGTGCGATCGGGGTCTTCTACTGGGAGCCGACCTGGTACGCGGTGCCCGGCAACGGCTGGGACCCGGCGAACATCGCAAGCAGCGGTAACGAGTGGGACAACATGGCCGTCTTCAACTGGAGCGGCCACCTCAATCCCCACGTCAGGTGGACGCCGTAAGGCAGAGCCCGAAGAAGCTGGACAACCATGGGCCCTCACGAAAGAGCACGAATCATCATGGGTTTATCTCGGTCAGGCCATCGCGTAGTCGGACCGCCGGGTTTCACGAGACTCGCCCCTCTGACGGGCGTGCTCGCCGTACCGCTCGCGACCCCGGCCGAGGCGGTGACGGACTTGGCGCTGGGCAAGGCCGCGAGCGCCGACTCCAGCCAGTCCGGGCGCGGCCCGTTCCTGGCCAACGAGGGCGACACCGCCACCCGCTGGTGTGCCGCCGACGGCAGGACCGGCCCTTGGTGGCAGGTCGACCCCGGAAGCGCGGCGACGCCGACCGGCACGGAAGTGCGCTGGGAGTTCGCCCGCACCTGCCGCTACCACGTCTCGGTCTCCACCGACGGGTCGGCCTGGACACGGATGGCCGACCGCACGGCGCACACGTCCCCCGCCCAGAGTGACGCCGGCACCGGCACCCCGCCGGGGCCGGATCCGGATCCGGCACTGCGTTCCAGGCGCACCGGCACCTCGCCGATCACCTACCACTTCGACGTCCAGCCGGGCAACTACGACGTGACCGTGATCCTGGGCGACCCAGCCAGCGCGGGCGTGACCAGCGTGCAGGCGGAGGTCCGCCGTACGGTGTTGCCTGCCGTATCGACGGCGGTGGGCTCGTATGCGCGGTATTCGTTCACGGTGAACGTGCGCCAGCCCGAAGGGCAGCCCACCGGGCCGGGCGGCACCGGGAAGTCTGGGCTTGACCTGGTCTTCTCCGGGACGGCCCCGGAGTTGGACGGGATCGGGCCGGCCCGGGCGAGCGGGCCGGTGCTGCATCTGGCGGGCGACTCGACCGTCTGCGACCAACCGGTCGCGCCGTGCACCGGGTGGGCAGCAGCTCCCGCAGTACTTCAAGCTGGGCCTGTCGGTGGCCGACTACGGCGACTCGGGCGAGAGCTCGGGCAGCTTCCTGTCCAACGCGGCGCTGTTCCCCGCGATGAAGCCACTGATCCGCAGCGGCGACATGGTGTTGATCCAGTTCGGGCCCAACGACAAGTCGACGACGGGCTCGGCGTTCGCCCCGAACCTGACCAGCCTGGTCACCCAGGTCCGGTCACAGGGCGCGACGCCGGTGCTGGTCACGCCTCCGGTGCGTCGGCTGTTCGCCGCCGACGGCACGCTGACTTCGACGGCGCTGCACGTCAACGGTGTGGGCGCCGATCTTCCGGCGACGATGCGGCAGGTGGCGGCCGCGCAGAACACGTCGCTCATCGACCTGACCGCTGCGAGCGCGGCGCTGGTGGAGGGGCTCGGCCCGAACGCCTCGGCCGCGCTCTACCTGACCGAGCTCAATGACACCACGCACTTCTCCTCCTACGGAGCGAACGAGATGGCCAGGCTCGCCCTGCAGCGCATGCGCGAGCTGAACCTGTCGCCGGTGCCGTACCTGCGATAACCACCCCCGACCCACCTGTTGGAGTTCCCTCATGTCCTTACGTAGACCACGCACCGCGCTGCTGTCCGCCGGCGTCGCCCTGACGATGGCCGCCGCAGGCCTCGTCATGGCCACGGAGGCCTCCGCGGCGACCCGCTACGAGGCGGAGAACGCGCCGGCCACGTGCGACGGCTTCGTCGAGTCCAACCACGCCGGCTTCTCCGGCAGCGGATTCTGCAACGGCAACAACGCGGCCGGCGCGGCGGCGCAGTTCGCCGTGACCGCGGCCGCGGCCGGCGATGCCACCATCGCGATCCGGTACGCCAACGGCGGGACCACGGGCCGTCCCGCGGACCTGCTGGTCAACGGCGCGGTCGCACATGCCGCCAGCGCGTTCGACCCCACCGGCGCCTGGACGACGTGGGTGACCAAGACGCTGACCGTGTCGCTGAACGCGGGCGACAACATCATCCGGTTGAGCCCGACCACCGCCGACGGCCTGGCCAACATCGACTACGTGGAGACGGACCAGGGCGGCGGCCCGACCCCGACCGGCCGCCAGATGGAGGATCTCAACCGCGGCCTGGTCAGCGTGCGCTCGGGCAGCGGCAACCTGGTGTCCTGGCGGCTGCTGGGCACCGAGAGCGCCGGCACCGGGTTCAACCTCTACCGAGGCTCGACCAAGCTGAACCCCTCGCCACTCACCGGCGCCACCAACTACCTGGACAACGGCGCGCCGGGGGACGCCTCCTACACCGTTCGAGCGGTCGTGAACGGGGCCGAACAGGCCGCGTCCGAGCCGTCGCTGCGCTTCACCGGCGGCAACTACCTGGACGTGCCGATCTCCCGGCCGGGAAGCAACTACACCGCCGGAGACGCCAGCGTCGGCGACGCGGACGGCGACGGGCAGTACGAGATCTTCCTCAAGTGGGACCCCAGCGACCAGAAGGACAACTCCCAGTCCGGGGTCACCAGCAACGTCTACATCGACGCCTACCGGCTCAACGGTCAGCGGCTGTGGCGCGTCGACCTGGGCCGCAACATCCGGGCCGGCGCGCACTACACGCAGTTCCAGGTCTACGACTACGACGGCGACGGCCGGGCCGAGCTGGCGGTCAAGACCGGTGACGGCACCGTCTCCGGCACCGGGCAGGTGATCGGCAACGCCGGCGCGAACCACCGCAACGCCGACGGCTACATCATCACCGGGCCCGAGTACCTGACCATGTTCAACGGGCTCACCGGTGCCGCCATGTCCACGGTGAACTTCGACCCGGCCCGCGGCAACATCAACGACTGGGGCGACAACTACGGCAACCGCGGTGACCGGTTCCTGGCCGGCACCGCCTACCTGGACGGCCAGCGGCCCAGCCTCATCATGGGCCGCGGCTACTACGCCAAGAGCGCGATCGCCGCCTGGGACTTCCGCGACGGCCAGCTCACCCGGCGCTGGAAGTTCGACTCCAGCAGCGCCGGCAGCCAGTGGACCGGCCGCGGCGCGCACTCGCTGTCCATCGCCGACGTCGACGGCAACGGCACCGACGAGACCATCTACGGCGGCATGACCGTCAACGCCAACGGCACCGGCCGCTACACCACCGGCTTCTACGCCCACGGCGACGCCCTGCACGTCGGAGACTTCGTGCCCGGCCGTGCCGGCAAGGAGATCTGGATGATCCACGAGCAGAGCTCCGGCGCCTCCGCCACGCTGCGCGATGCCAACACCGGCTCGACCATCATGCAGAAGAACAACACCTGTAACTGCGAGGGCCCGGCCCGCGGCGTGGCCGCGGACATCCACGCCGGCAACGCCGGCGGCGAGTTCTGGGGCACCGGCACCGGCCTGGGCAGCCTCTTCAACGCCTCCGGCGGCAGCATCGGGCGCAACCCCAGCAGCTACAACTTCCTGGCCTGGTGGGACGCCGACCCGGTGCGGGAACTGCTGGACGGCAACCACGTCGACAAGTACGGCACCAGCAGCGACACGCGCCTGCTCACCGCCTCCGGAGCGCACTCCATCAACGGCACCAAATCCACGCCGTCCCTGTCCGGCGACCTGTTCGGCGACTGGCGTGAAGAGATCATCCTGCCCCGGGACGACAACGCCGCACTGCGCGTCTACGCCACCACGGCCCAGACCGACCGGCGGATCTACACGCTGATGCACGACGCCCAGTACCGCGTCGCCATCGCCTGGCAGAACACCGCCTACAACCAGCCGCCCCACCCGAGCTTCTTCCTCGGCAACGACATGAGCACCCCGCCGCAGCCTGACATCTACGTCCGCTGAACACGTAGCCGACCGGCTCCCCGGCGCCCTCCGGCGCCGGGGACCGATACGACCGCCTTCGGTTCGTGGCCGTGCAGTCCCAGTAGCCGGCCGGGACTGCACGGAGACGGCCGATCGCGGATTCCTGACCGAGACCTTCGACGTCGGCAGGGCCACCGACGCCTCGCCGACGACCACACCCACTGCGAGGCGGCCGATACCTCGGCTACTTCTCTTGGCCATTCGATTGGATCCGACCACTGCGACCGGACCGCCCCACGTCGACCACCTCGACGTCAGCGGGTGAGAGCGCCGGCGCCACGATGAACGAAGGGCAGCACCATGATCGGTACCTTACGCACAACGCTGGAGCGGGGAGGGCTCGTCGCCGCGGCATGGCTGGTCATGTCAATGGCGGCATCCGGTGCCCCCGCCGCGGCGGCTGAACCCCTGGAGGCTCGCGACAGCCACGTCTCCCACCACTCTGCCGCGGACTACACCGCCGGCTCGTGGGCGGCCTTCTCCTCAGCCAGGGACTCGCTCACTCAACGAGGAGGCGACGACGCCACCGCCCACGAGAAACTCCGGACGGCCGCTGATGGTCTGGTCATGGTTCGTGGCCTGAAGAGTCTGGTCGCGGACTACAAAACCCGCCCCGCCGGCAAGTACACGAGCGACTCCTGGGTTCCCTTCACCAAGGCGTTGGCCAACGCGGACGGCGTCGCCGCCGACGCCTCGGCGACCGCGTCGGAAGTCGCCGCCGCGAAGACGGCGCTGACGACCGCCGCCGGCAACCTCGTGGCTGCCGACGAGGGGACGTTCCAGACCATCACGAACGATGTCTTCTGGAACGACACGAGCGGCAACCCCATCTATTCGCAAGGCGGCGGTGTCTTCAAGTTCGGCGACACCTACTACTGGTACGGCGTGCACTACACGGGCGCCGAGCTCTACCGGGCCGATCCGACGAGAAAGTACGACGGCGACGTCACGTTCGTCTCGATCCCCGTGTACTCGTCGAAGGATCTGGTGAACTGGAAGTTCGAGAACCGCGTCGCCACGCGCTCCACGAGCCTCGCCAGCGGGGCCACCCTCGGCCAGGCGGGCTGGGTAGGCCGGCTGGGCGTCTCCTACAACGAGAACACCGGCAAGTACGTGCTTGTCGTGCAGGCGTATCTCCCGGCGATGGGCGGTGACGGCGTCCTGTTCCTCCAGGGCGACTCGCCCACCGACACCTTCGACTATGCCTACTTCCAGACCCAGGTCGTCAACTCTCCGACGACGGGCACCGGAGATCAGACCGTCTTCACCGACGATGACGGGAAGGACTACCTGATCTTCTCCAATCGGGAAGGGCGCTCCCGTGCCTTTGTCTCCAAGCTGAGAGAGTCCGACTCGTTGCGGGTGGAGCCGGCGGTGCAGATCGGCTACAACTCCGCCGGGCGCGAGGGCAACGCCATGTTCAAGCTCGACGGCAAGTACTACCACGCAGCCTCGGACCTGCACGGCTGGAACACCTCGGTCACCCATGTCCTCGAGTCGACCAGCGGCAACATTCAAGGCTCCTACACCGGCGAGTACACCCTCGCCGGCACCGAGATGGACTACAGCCACGTGACCCAGACCGGGTTCTTCGTGACCGTCAAGGGAACCAGGCAGAACACGGTCATCTACGCCGGCGACCGCTGGGCCGACTTCGCCTGGAACGGCATCGGCTACAACCAGTGGATGCCGGTGACCAGGACCGGCGCCCGGCCCCAGTTCCACTCCGTGAGCCAGTGGCAGTTCAACGCCACGACCGGAGAGTGGCGTGTCGGCCCGGGCAACAACTACGCTCTCAACCCCAATTTCCAGGCCGACCGCGTCATCGTCTCCCAGGTGCAGGGATGGACCAACTTCCGCGAGGCGGGGCCGACCTCCCTGGTGACCAACGTCGACGGCGCCGCGAACGGGTCGCGCTTCGCACTGCGGATCGGCGCCACGCAGTCCTATGCGGGTGGCGTGCGGCAACAGATCACTGTGCCGGCCGGCGTCTACAGGCTGTCCGCCTTCGCCAGGACCACCGGTTCGCTCAGCGCCGCGCAGGTGACGATCGCGGACGCCGGCGGTGCCTCGCGCACGCTCGACATTCCGGCATCCAGTGGCTGGACCCGGCGCGAGCTCGCGGAGATCCCGGTGTCCGCCGGCACGGCCACCATCACGATCCGGGCGGCTTCCGGCAACGGATACCTGTTCGTCGACGACCTCGGACTCGTCAGGACGTCCGGGGACACGCCGGCGGGGCAGCGGTATGAGGCGGAGACCGCGCCGGCGGTGTGTCAGGGCACGATCGACGCGAATTGGGCCGGCTTCTCCGGCAGCGGTTTCTGTAACGGCGACAATGCCGCCGGCGCCTATGCCCAGTTCACGGCGAACGCTTCGGCGGCCGGTACGGCGACGCTCGGGATCCGGTTCGCCAACGGCGCCGGCGGCGCCAGGGCTGCCACCCTGGTCGTCAACGGGTCCACGGCGGCGACGGTGACGTTCGAATCCACCGGCGCCTGGACGACATGGGCCACCCAGCCCGTGACGGTCCCGCTGAACGCCGGCGGCAACACCATCCGGTTGGATCCCACCACCACAGCCGGACTGCCCAACATCGACTACCTCGACCTCGGCACCACGGCCGGCTGACCACTCACTCCGTGCGGCCAGGAGGATGTCCGCGGCGCCGCAGTGTGCGGGCTCACAACGTGGGAGCCATCGAGGGCCCCTACTGCGGGCCCGCCTAGCACGCCGTACTGGGCCACGGCTGGAGCCCTCTCCTGACAACGCGCACGACACTCCTGCCGCCCCTCGCGATCAAGCACAACGGGACCGACCACCGACCTGAACACCCGGCAATGGTCACCCGTCGCCGCACCACGCCCGGCCGGCCGCGCCACGGCACCGTCCTGCCGAGCACCCAGGCCCAGTACGACCGGCTCCTGCAACACTGGGGCTGAGCCGCCAGCCGCTCGACACGCCGCGCCCCACCCGTGTGATCACCCGTCAACGGCTCGACCCGCGCGGCGGCGCGGTCGCCGATCCCTATGACGGCGCCTGACCTGGCCGGATGATTCATCGACTGTCCACCCAAGACTGATAGCGCTAACATCGATGTGCTCGGAAAGAGGCACGCATGACGGTGAGCAGATGGGCGGCCGCCACGGCCGCGCTCGTTCTGGCCTGCTTCGACCTGGTGACCACGGCCGCTCCGGCGCTCGCCGCGACGCTGCCGACCGGCGCCCGTTCCTTGGAGTCGGTCAACTACTCCGGCCGGTACGTCCGGCACGCCGACGCGCTCGGCCGCGTCGACCCGGTCACCTCGGCCGCCGCGACCCAAACCAAGCTCGACGCGACCTTCACCATCGTCAACGGCCTGGCCATGCCCTCCTGCTACTCATTCCAGACCAAGGACGGCCGATTCCTGCGGCACCGAGACTGGCGGCTGCGTGTGGACGCCAACACCGGCGACGCGACGTTCCGGGCTGACGCCACGTTCTGCGCCGCCGACGGTTCCGTCGCCGGATCGACGTCGCTGACCTCCTACAACTATCCGAACCGGCGGATCAGGCATCGCGACTTCGAGCTCTGGCTGGACCCCTACCAGGACACCGCGGCCTTCCTCGCGGACAGCTCGTTCCGGATCGCCGCGCCCTGGGCGCCCAAGACCAACCGGAACCCGGTGATCCCCGGCCTGTTCGCCGACCCGCATGTCACCGCGATCAACGGCCGCTACTACCTGTACGCCACGACCGACGGCTACGCGAGCTGGCGCGGGACGTACTACAAGGCATTCTCCTCCGCCGACCTGGTGACCTGGACCGACCACGGCGTTGTCCTGGATCACGGCCCCGACGTGTCCTGGGCAGACGACTCGGCCTGGGCCCCGGCGGTCGCGGCGGCCAATGGCCGCTACTACCTGTACTTCAGCGGCGGCGCCGCCACCGGAAACACCGCCAAGCAGCTGGGCGTCGCGGTCTCCGACTCGCCGACGGGGCCGTTCCGGGACGCGCTCGGACGGCCGCTCATCGCCGCCGGCCAGTACTCCGGCCAGGCGATCGATCCGATGGTCTTCACCGACGACGACGGCCGCTCATACCTCTACTGGGGCCAGGGCGTCGCCCGCGTCGTGCCGCTGAACGGCGACATGACCTCCTTCGACCCAGCGCAAGTAAGGACGATCACCCCATCGGGCTACAACGAAGCGCCGTTCGTGTTCAAACGCGGCGGGATCTACTACCTCATGTGGTCGGAGAACGACACCCGCAGCGAGGACTATCGAGTGGCGTATGCGACCGGGTCGAGCCCGCTGGGACCGTGGACCACGCGCGGCGTGGTGCTGCAGAAGCGGCTGGAGGCCGGAATCAAGGGCACCGGGCACCATTCGGTCGTCCGCCTACCCGGCACCGACACGTGGTACATCGCCTACCACCGGTTCGCCGTGCCGGCGGGGAACGGGACCAACAGGGAGGTGGCCGTCGACCGGATGGAGTTCGCCGCAGACGGAACGATCCGTCCGATCGTGCCGACCCTCTGAACCCGTGAATGGCGATTCATCATCCGGCCAGGTCGAGCCGCATGCCGATACTCCCTCAGGATGCCCCCAAGTCGATCACGTCGAAGGCTTCGGCGAACACGGCCGACCTAGGTCACCGCCGCCGTCCCCTACGTACGTAGGAATGTCCGACAGCCGCCGGTCCTGCTGTTGGAGCAGCACGATGCGCGCGGCCCGGACGTGCGTCAGCAACATGATGTCTGCAAGTGAGGTTGGACCCAGGAATTTCGATCTAGTGATTGGAGATTTCATGACACTGATCACGGCGTCTGATGGTCACTCCTCAGGACCGTCGCGGAGCACCCGGTCGTCGCGCCGGTTACTGATCGCCCTTGTGGTAACCGCGCTCACCGCAGTGGCAAGCCTCGTCGTCTCCGCGCCGCCGGCCGATGCCGCCACCAGCCAATTCCGAGGCATGAACTGGGCCGTGCTGGGTGACAACTTCAGCACCGGCACGCTCGTCGTGCAGGGCCTGAGCCAGTCCGACAGCAACGCGACAGTACGGGCGAAGGCCAACGCGCTCTACGACGACATGGCCTCCACCATGGGGATCAACACCGTCCGGCTGCCCATCAACACTCACACCGTGGCCAACACGACCTGGTGGAACGCCTACCGCGGCGCCATCGACGCCGCCACCGCCCGTGGATTCAAGGTCATCCTCGCCTATTGGGAGGACGGCGCCGCCTCCGGCGGCAAGATCACGAACCTCGCCGCATGGAACACGATGTGGTCCAGCGTGACCAGCACGTACGGCTCGGACAGCAACGTCTACTTCGAACCGATGAACGAGCCGCACGGCTACACATCGGCGGAATGGCGCAACGTCGCAGCGAACTGGCTCAGCTATCACACCTCGGCAGTGCCCGGCCGGGTGCTCATCGGCGGCACCGGCTACAGCCAGGACCTGCGCGACATCTGCAACGACAGCCGCTTCAACTCGACACTGCTGTCCTTCCACCACTACGCCTTCTTCTACAGCGCGATGACCTACGACGCCTTCCGAAGCCACATTCAGACGCGTCTGGGCAACTGCGCCTCCCGCGCGGTCGCGACCGAGTTCGGCGCGCCGATGTCCACCGGCCTCAACTACGGCGACGCGAACAGCACCGACAACTTCGTGCGCCACATCCGCGCCATGGCCCAGGTCATGCGTGACAACCAAATGGGCGGCACCTACTGGCCCGCCCTCGGCGGCAAGCCGGGCGACATCGGCTACGACTGGTACTCGATGTACGCCCTGAGCGGCAGCGGCACCAATCTCAACTTGACCGTCCGCAACCCCTCCGGCGCTGACCGGATCCGTTATGCCTGGGGCGACACGATCGGCGGCGGCGACTCCACCTACAGGATCAACGTGCGCCACAGCGGCAAGGCCATGGACGTCCAACAACCGAACACCGACAACGGTGCGCGCGTCGGCCAGTACACGTACGGCGGCAACGCGTGGCAGCAGTGGCAGTTCCAGGACGCCGGCAGCGGCTACTGGCGCATCATCAGCCGCCACAGCGGAAAGTGCCTCGATGTGGTGAGCGCTTCAACCGCCGACGGTGCCGAGCTCATCCAGTACACCTGCGGCACCGGCACCAACCAGCAGTTCCAGATGGTCGCCAACGGCGGCTACTTCCAGCTCCGGGCACGACACAGCAGCAAATGCGTGGACGTACCGTCCGCATCGACCGCGGACGGCGTGATCCTCAAGCAGTATCCGTGCAACACCGGCACCAACCAGCAGTGGTCGCGCACGGCCGTCTAACGGTCGTCTCGACGTGACCGCCGATCCGCGGTACGGCCCTCACGCCCCCGGTGCCGAGCTCGTGCTGTGTGCTCGGCACCGGGGAGCCGGACGGATCGGGAACGAGCAAGCGGTCGACGATACCAGCGGCGCCTGGCCAATCTGCCGGCGCGGCGCCGTGACGTGATCGTCGAGCTGTCCGCGGCGGGCCCTATCGCGAATTCACTCATTTCCGGGCGCCGCCTCAGCCGGGCCGGTCGCCGCGGCGCGGGGTGGATCAGGTGACGGCATGGTCAGACTCCGCCCCGTGCACAGCCTGGTCCTTGGGTGGGGGCGGCGTGGCCGGGCGCGAGTGGTGGGCCCGCCCGCTGAGGAGCCCGGCGCGCCAGTGCGGGCTGATCCGGCCCGCTCCGCCGGCGGAGGTGGGCGGGCCGGCCTGTGCCGGTGACGATAACGCCGGCGTGTTCGTCGTGCCGGGCGTGGCCGGGGTACGGCCGGGGTCTGACTCGCCGTGCTCGCCGTACCAGTGGGCCAGGCGGCCGCCTCGGCCGACGGCACGCAGGCGGCGTTCAACCTGGGCGCGGGTGGCGGGGGTGGTGACGATGAGGACTTCGTCGCGTTCGCGCAGGAGGGTGTCGGGTTCGGGGACGATGGTGTCACCGGCGCGGATGATCAGGGTGACGATCGACGGCTTGGGCAGGCGCAGCTCGAAGATCTTCACGCCGTGCAGGCGGGACCCGAGCGGGACGGACAGGGTGAGCAGGTCGGCGTTCAGGACGTCGAGGGGGGCGGCTTCGATGTCCACGTCCCTGGCCTGGTGCGGCTGGGTGACACGGAGCAGCCGGGCGAGCAGCGGCAGGGTCGGTCCTTGGATGAGGGTGAAGACGACGACCAGGACGAAGACGATGTTCAGCAGCTGCCGGCTGCCGGGCACGGCGGCCACGATGGGGAAGGTGGCCAAGACGATCGGCACCGCGCCGCGCAGTCCGGCCCAGGAGATGAACGCCTGCTGCCGCCAGGGGACGCGAAAGGCGGTCAGGCAGGCGATCACGGAGGCGGGCCGGGCCAGCAGCAGCAGGACCAGTCCGACAATGGTGGCCGGCAGCAGCGCCGCGGGCAGCTCGCGGGGGGTGACCAGCAGGCCGAGCATGACGAACAGCCCGATCTGGGCCAGCCAGCCGATGCCTTCGGCAAACGAGCGGGTGGCCGCGCGGTGCGACAGCACGGCATTGCCCAGCACGAGCCCGGCCAGATAGGCGGCCAGGAAGCCGGAGGCGTGCGCGGCACCGGCGGCGGCGAAGGCGATGACGCCCAGACCGACGGTGGCCAGCGGGTACAGGCCGGTGGCGGGCAGCGCGACATACCGCAATGCGAGCACCCCCGCCCAGCCGACCGCCAGCCCGATCGCGGCCCCAGCCGCCAGCTCGAAGCCGATGCGCGCCGCGATGGCGGCGACATCGGGCGGGCCGGTGCCGACCGTGCTGAAGACCAGCACCAAGATGACGGCGGGGGCGTCGTTGAAGCCGGACTCGGCCTCTACCAGAGCGGCGACGCGGCGCGGCAGCGGCAACGCCCGTAGGACGGAGAAGACGGCGGCGGCGTCGGTGGAGGAGACGATCGCGCCCAGCAGCAGGGCCAGCTGCCAGTTCATGCCCAGCAGTAGGTGCGCTCCGGCCGCGGTGATCAGCACGCTGACCGCGACCCCGGCGGTGGCCAGCAGCGCCGACGGCGCCAGCAGCCGCCGGATGTCAGCCCACTTGCCGCTCAGGCCGCCCTCGATGAGGATGATGGCCAGCGCCGAGGTGCCCAGCGTCTGCGCCAGCTGGGCGTCGTCGAAGTCGATGCCCAGGACGTCTTCGCCGAGCAGCACGCCGAGGGCGAGGAAGAGCAGCAGGCTGGGCAGGCCGAGCCGGCTGGCGGTGCGCGCCGCGGCGATACCGGCCAGCAGGACGATGCCGCCGGCCAGCAGCACCGCGTACAGCTGGGGCAGACTCATCGCCAGCCCCTACGCGGGCTGGGTGACAATCCACGGCTCATCGTGCTCCCCCTGGTGAGACGGGCTGGTGAGGCGGCGTACGGGGTGGGGGTGGGCTGCAGCGGTCAGCGGTCGACGGTGAGGTGGCGCAGTGCGCGGTGTTTGTCCTCCTCGGTGGGCCGGCTGTAGACGCGTAGCGTGTCGAGGCGGGCGTGGCCGGCCATCTCGGCGATGGTGACGAGGTCCTCGCCGCCGCGGATGAGCTGAGTGACGAAGGTGTGCCGGCCGATGTGGGCGGTGATGGGATCCTCCAGCCCGGCGGCCTCGGCAATGGAGGTGAAGACGGCCGAGGCACCGCGCACCGACAGCCGGTCGCCGCGGCGGTTGAGGAACAGCGCCCGCTGGGCGGCGGCGCCGGTCCAGGCACGGCGTTCGTCCAGCCAGTCGATCAGCGGCCGGCGCAGCGCCGGATGAATCGGCACCTCGCGGATCTTGCTGCCCTTGCCATAGACGACCAGCACGCCCTTGCGGGCCGAGAGGCGTACATCGGCCGCGTCCAGGGCGACGGCGTCGCCGATGCGCAGCCCGGCGTAGAACGGCAGCAACGCCAGGGCGCGGTCGCGGGCGTGCGGCCAGTTCTCGATGGCGCGCAGCCAGCGGACCTGCGCGTTCGCATCCATGGCGCGCGGCGCGGTCTGGGGGATGTCCTCGCGGCCGATGTCGGCCTTGCCCAGCCCGCGGCGGAGGTAGAAGTCGTCCAGGGCGGCCAGGGCGTTGTTCACGTACCGCACCGAGCGCGGGGGGTCGGCCTCACGCAGCAGCCAGCGCCGGTAGTCCCGCACCGCCCGGTCGCGGGCCCGCGCATCGGCCAGCGGGTCGCCACGCACGGCCGCGCCATCGCCGGCGCGGGAGCGCCGGCCGGCCAGCCAGGCCAGATACGTCCGCACCCGGGAGGTGTAGGTGCGGCGAGATTCGGCGGCCAGCGGCATCCCCTCCAGGGCCGCGGCATAGTCGGCCAGCACCGCGGCCAGATCGGCCGGCAGCGGTGTGGGACGGGCACCACGCCGTCGCGACGGCGCCCCGCCCGGCCCGGTCTGCGTGTTCTCGGAAGTGCTCCCGGGCGGTTGTGACCAGCCGGGAGCCGGATTCTCGGAAGTCACACCGCGAGTGTACTTCCGAGAAGACTTCATTCTCGGAAATGATCGATGGTGCGGCCCCGGCGAGCCGGACCGGACGCCCGAGGACGTCGCTGCCCGAGGGTGATCCACCCGTTGTCGCAGTAGGTGGCCGCATTGGTACGGTACAGGCGGCCATGCCTGGTTGGGAGTAGATGGGGCTGATGGTGGAGATCGAACAGACGGCGTTGCCCGGCATCGGGTTGCGGCATGAGTTCACCACGCGATCCGGGCGGCGCGTCGGGATCGTCTCACACCGCACCGGCCGTCGCGATCTGGTGATCTACGATCGAGACGATCCCGATGGCGTGTGTGAGACCGTCAAGCTCAACGATGAGGAAGCCGACGCGCTGGCCGAACTGCTCGGCGCGCCGCGGGTCGTCCAGCGCCTCAACGACCTGCACCGCGAGGTCGCGGGCCTGGTCAGCGAGAAGCTGCCGATCAGCGACGACTCGCCGTACGCGGGCCGGCCGATGGGAGATGCGCGGGTACGGAGCCGAACCGGTGCGTCCATCGTGGCCATCGTCCGCGCAGGGCAGGTGGTTACCAGTCCAGGCCCCGACTTCGCGCTGGCGGCCGGCGATCTGGTGGTCGTGGTGGGCAGTACGGAGAGTGTCAACGCCGTCGCCGACATCCTGGGCCGCGGGTAGGGGCACGGGTGCACCACACGGCTCTTCTGTTCCTGGAATTCGGCGCGATCATCCTGGGTCTGGGCCTGCTCGGCGCTTTAGCGCTGCGGGTGGGCATCTCGCCGATTCCGCTGTATCTGATCGCCGGGCTGGCGTTCGGCACCGGCGGCATCCTGCCGCTGGCCACGAGCGAGGAGTTCGTCGCGGTCGGCGCCGAGATCGGCGTCGTCTTATTGCTGCTCACGCTCGGGCTGGAATACAACGCCGATGAGCTGGCGGCCAGCCTGAGGGGCAACGCCCGGGCCGGGATCGTCGACCTGGTCCTGAACGCGGCGCCCGGCGCCATCTTGGCGCTGTTGTTGGGCTGGGGGCCGGTGGCGGCGGTGGCGATGGCCGGGGTCACCTACGCCACCTCCTCCGGCATCACCGCCAAGGTACTGTCCGATCTGGGGTGGATCGGTAACCGCGAGACGCCGGTGGTGCTTTCGCTGCTGGTGTTCGAGGATCTGACGATGGCGATCTACCTGCCGCTGCTCACCGCGCTGCTGGCCGGATTGAGCTTCGTCGGTGGCGCGATCACGGTGGGCATCGCGCTGGCCACGGTGAGCGTGGTGCTGCTGGTGGCGCTGCGCTACGGCCGCGTCATCGAGGCGTTCGTGCGCAGCCCCAACAATGAAGTGCTGTTGCTCAAGGTGGTCGGGCTGGCCTTGGTGGTGGCCGGGGTGGCCCAGCAGTTACAGGTGTCGGCGGCAGTGGGCGCGTTCCTGGTCGGCATCGCGCTGTCGGGCGAGCTCGCCCACGATGCGCAGGCGTTGCTGGCTCCGCTGCGGGACCTGTTCGCGGCGGTGTTCTTCGTCTTCTTCGGCCTGCAGACCGACCCCACCAAGATCGGCCCGGTGGCGGGGCTGGCCGCGCTGCTGGCGCTGGTCAGCATGGTGACCAAGCTGCTGACCGGGTTCTACGCCGCACGCCGGGCCGGGATCGCGCAAGCGGGCCGGGCGCGGGCGGGCATCGCGCTGATCCCGCGCGGCGAGTTCAACATCGTCATCGCCGGGCTGGCGGTGGCCGCCGGCGCCCACCCCGACCTCGGCCCGCTGGCCGCTGCCTACGTGCTGATCCTGGCCGCGTTCGGGCCGCTGGCCGCCCGCCTGGTCCAACCGTTGATCACCGCGATCGCCAAACGCGCCTGAACCAGCGCGGGGTGCCGTACCACGACCTACCCGCGAGCTACCCCCGCCAGCAGCCCGGCCCTGCCCAGGTCAACAGCGTCGCGACGACCGCGCGTTCTGGCTCCGATATGCCTGCCTGGCCGAAGGTGTGCTGGTCGATCCGGATCCCGGGCAAGGCCAGCTGGGGCGGCTGGTCTCGGCGACGGGCTTCGTGGCGAACCATCTCATGTGGTGGGGCCCGCTTTGTTCGCTATGTTTAGTAGATGGTGAATCTGCCGTCAGCGCTGTCGCTGCAGGGTTGCGCCCTCCGCTACGCCGACAGCGGCGGCGACGGCGTGCCGCTGGTGTTCTCGCACGGCGCCGGGGCCGACCACGTGATGTTCGACGCCCAGCGCGAGCACTTCCAGGCCCGCGGGTATCGGGTCGTCACCTGGGACCTGCGCGGCCACGGCCTGTCCCGCCCGGCCGGTGCCCGGCTCAGTGCCGAGCGGGCGATCGCGGACCTGCGCACGCTGATCGACCACCTGGGGCTGGATCGGCCGGTGCTCGTGGGACAGTCGCTCGGCGGCAACCTCGGCCAGGCGATCGTTCGGCGGCACCCGGACCTGGCCCGAGCGCTGATCGTCATCGGTGCGACGTGGAACACCGCGCCGTTGTCATGGAAGGAGCGTCTGCTGCTGAAGGCGGCCGCGCCGAGCCTGTCGATGATGCCGGCCAAAGACCTTCCGCGCCTGCTGGCCGAGGTCTCCGCGGTGAGCGAGGCCGCGCGGGCCGACGCCCGGCGGGCCTTCGCCCAGCTGTCGAAGAAGGAGTTCGTCCAGGTGTGGCGGGTCGCCACGGAGTTCCTCACCCCACATCCCGGCTATCGCACGCCGGTGCCGCTGTGTCTGATCCGCGGCGAGCAAGACCGGACCGGCAACATCGCCACCGCCATGCCCGCGTGGGCCCATGCCGAAGGCGTCGAGGAAATCGTCATCCCCGCCGCGGGACATATCGCCAACCAGGACGACCCCCAGGCGGTGAATGAGGCGATCGAGGCGTTCCTGCGCACGGTCCCGGTCTCAAAGGCGGCACAGCGATGAGCACGACCAGGCGGCGCGCGTTCATCACGTCGGTGGGTGACCTGCTCGCGTCGTGGAACCTGCCACACGCCACCGGCCGCGTCTACGGACTGCTCCTGATCACCGAGGAGCCTGTCTCGCTCGACACGATCGCGGCCGAGCTCGAGCTGAGCAAGGGAGCGGTGAGCACCGCCGTGCGGCAGCTGGACTCCTGGGGACTGGTCCGGGTGATCCCGCAACCCGGCAGTCGCAGGCTCCTCATCGAAGCCACCGGGGGGATCGAGTCACTGCTCGAGGCCAGCCGCGCGCGGGCCAGAACCCTGATCGCCGCCCTACGGGACGGCGAAGACCTGGTGCCCCCCGGCCCTGCCCAGGACCGGCTCCACGACGTGATCGCGCTGTTCACCAGCTATGTCGACGTCGGTAGCCAGATGCTCAGCACATGCCGCCGGCAGCAGCTTGGGCCCGACCCGCGCGACGCCCCACCCCAAGGAACGTAGGTGAGCAGTCGTCGCAGCCATGAGTCTTCCCACTCGGGGCCCTCCGACCAGCCGCCGTTTCCCGCTACAGCAGCCCGTTCCGGCGCCCGCTCGGCCCGCATCGCGTGATCCACGGCATGCCGGGCCCGGACAGCTCGCCGACGCCGTTGTCCGGGTTCGCGCCCGCCACCGACCACCCCACCGGATCCCAGGCGCTGCGCGAGCAAGCCCCTTGACCAGCTGGTCGGGCTCTTCGGCCCCGCCGCAGCTGAACCGCTCGAATACTCGTCCAGGACCGGAAAGCCGAACCGTTGACCTGCCGCCCGGCCAGAACCTCGGCACGGACCACACCCGGTTCGGCCATCGCCTCTACCGGCGGTCAGCGCTGGACGGAATTGTCGTGGACGTGATGGAGCGGATGGTGAACGTGGGCAGGCTCGCACCTTGTCAGGTTCCCTCTTGCCGGGAGAGGCCGCGACTGCTGGGAACCAGGGCCGCCGCGGCGGGGGCGAGGAAGCACACCAGCGCGCAGAGGGCCAGAACCGGCTGCCAGCCGAAGGCGTCGATGGCAGGTGCGAGGAAGGCCAGGCCGACGGGGGCCAGGCCGTAGGAGACGAGGAAGTCGAGCGAGGACACCCGGGCGAGCAGGCGCGGCTCCACCTCGCGCTGGGTGGCGGTGAACCAGGGCACGTTGAACAGCTCGATCCCCAGCCCGGCCACCGCATAGGCGGCGAACACCACCACCGGGTGCACCGGCAGCAGCAGGCTCAGCGGTGCGAAGCCGTACAGGGCCAGGCCCGCCAGCGCGACCCAGCCCTGGGCGCGCGGCTTCCAGCGGGCCACGAGCAGCGCTCCGGCGAGCGCGCCGAGGGTGTAGGCGGTGAGCGCCGCCGCGAGGACCGCCTCGGTGCCGTAGCGGTCGCGGCTGACCAGCGGGAGCGCAACGCCGGTGGCGGAGTAGCCGGTGAAGATGACGGCGGCCAGCGCGCCCAGGCCGGCGAGGAACCAGGGGTGCCGCCGCGCCTCGCGTACGCCCTCGCCGAACTCCTTGAACAACCGCGTACGTTCCGCTGCGCGTGCCGGGGCACGCAGTCCCCGAGGCGGCAGCAGCGCCGCGACCAGCCACAGCAACCCGGTGCCGACCAGCAACCACCAGGTGCCCAGGACGACCGCCAGCAGCGCGGTGCCCGCCGGTGCGACCAGGGTCGTGACGCGCACGGCCAGCGTCATGGCCGCGTTGGCCTGCTGGCGTCGTCCGGTGTCGACCACTTCGGCGGTGAGCGCCTGGAACGCGGGCCGGCACGCCCCCTGGCCGGCGCCGACAACCGCCGCCGCCACGGCCATGAGCAGGACCGACCGGCCGAGCCCGAGCGCGACGAACGGGGTCGCGAGCGCGGCGCCCAGCCCGGCCCACAGCACGACGGCCCGGCGCGAGTACCGGTCGGCCAGGACCCCGCTGATCGGCACCGCGAGAAGGAAGCCCACCGTGCGGGTGGCCAGCACGACCCCGAGGCCGGCGGCCGTGAGCGTGCGGTCCAGTACCGCGAGCCCCAGCACAAAGGGCAGCGCCCACGTCGCCAGGCCCGAGGCGGTGGTGCCGCACCACAGCTGGATGAACCGCCTCTCGCGCAGGATGGACCGCGTAGGAAGCGGGAACCTGCCCGAGTCGGTGGAAGTGGTCACAGCGGGGATGTCCTCCGTAAGGCCGGAATGAGGGTATGGAAGTGGGGGGATCGATCCGGCTCGGCGGGGCGAGGTTCGCCGGACGGTGGCGCGACGGACCGGACGAGGTTTCAGCCGGTCACTTCGGAAGCTCGCGCAGGTATTCGGCGAAGCCTTCGAGGCCGTCGATGTTGCGCGGCCCGCTGATGCCCTCGTTGTAGTCGAGGATGTGGAAGCGGTCGTTGACGACGGCGGGCAGCTTGCTGGTGGTGGGGAACTCCTTCAAGAACTTGATCTTCTCTGCGGCGGGCTTGTCCCCGTAGTCGAGGATGATGATCACCTCGGGCTTGGCCTGCACGACGGCCTCCCAGGTGACCTCGCTCCAGCGGGCGTCCAGATCGCCGAAGATGTTCCGGCCGCCGGCGAAGCGGATGATGTCGTTGGGCGGCACCTGGCTGCCGGCGGTGAACGGTTTGTCGGTGCCGGAGTCGTACAGGAAGACGGAGGTCGGCTCGCCCTTGGGCGCCTGGGCCTGTACTGCCTCGACGCGCTTGCGGTAGTCGGCGATCAGAGCCTGGGCTTCGTCCTCGACGCCGAAGATCTTTCCGAGGCGGTCGAGGTCGGTGTAGAGCGCCTCGAACGGTGCGACCCGCTCGGGGTAGCCGGGATAGTTGAAGCACGATTCGGTGTGCATGAAGCTCTGGATCTTCAGCCCGTCGAGGATCTCGGGGGTGATGCCGCGCTGGTCACTGAAGCCTGAGCGCCACCCGGCGACCACGAAGTCGGCCTTGGCGTCCACGACGAGTTCGCGGTTGAGCAGGTCGTCGCTGAGGAACTTGACCTTGGCGTACTCGCTCGCCCAAGGGGATTCCGTGACCGGCGGGTTGGCCGGCGGCATGACGTAGCCGTGGACGTGCTGGGTGAGCCCGAGGGCGAACATCTTGTCCGCGCTGCCGCCCTCGTAGACGACGGCGCGCTGTGGAGTGGTGTATTCGATCTCCTGCCCGCACCTCTTGACCGCCACCTTGCGCGCGGCGGTGCCGCCGTCCTCCACCTGCGCGCCGCACCCGGCGAGCAGGAGTGTGCCCGCCAGGAGCGCGGCGAAGGTACGTGTGTTCACGCGACGTTTCCTTTCATGGTCGTGGTCGTGGCCGAGCCCAGGTCGTAGAGCACCTGGGGAACTCCGGTCAGCGGATGCGGGACGACGCTCGCCTCGACGCCGAACGCCTCGCGGAGCAGCTTTTCGGTGAGGACCTCGGCGGGTGGGCCGCACGCGACGAGGCGTCCGTGGGACAGCACCGCCAACTGGTCGCAGGCGGAGGCGGCGAGGTTGAGATCGTGCAGGGTGACCAGCACGCTCAGCCCGGAGTCCTTGAGCATCGACAGCAGCCGGATCTGGTGGTGGAGGTCGAGATGGTTGGTGGGCTCGTCCAGGACCAGCACCTGCGGCTCCTGCACGAGCGCCCGGGCCACCAGGACGCGCTGGCGTTCCCCGCCGGACAGCGACAGCACACCGCGCGCCGCGAGGTGCAGCACCTCCGTCTGGGCCATGGCCTGACGGCACAGTTCCCGCTCGCGGGCGCTGAGCGCCTGGTTGCCGCGCAGGTGGGGGGCGCGGCCGAGGGCGACGATCTCCTCGACCGTGAAGTCGAGGTCGGCCCGTCCTTCCTGGGTGAGCGCGGCGATCATGCGCGCGCTGTCCCGCAGGGGCATCCGCGACAAGTCCTTGCCGTCGATCCAGACCACGCCACCCGTCGGCCGCAACGCCCGATACACGCACCGCAGAGCCGTCGTCTTCCCCGACCCGTTGGGCCCGACCAGACCCACCACCTGGCCCGCCTCGACCGCGAGCGCCAGGTCCTCGACGATGGCGGCACCGTCGATGGACATCGAGAGATCGTCCAGCAGCAGGCGCACCATCAGCGGCCTCCGAACAGGTAGCCGCGGCGGCGCAGCAGGATGACGAAGACCGGGACGCCCACCAGCGCGGTGATCACGCCGAGCGGCAGCTCGCGCGGCGCCACCAGGGTCCTGGCCACCAGGTCGGCCCACACCATGAAGATCGCCCCGACCAGCGGGGCGATGGTGAGCACGCGTACGTGCGCGGCCCCGACCCACAGGCGCACCAGATGCGGCATGACCAGCCCGACGAAACCGATGGCACCGCTGACCGCGACCATGGCGCCGGTCGCCAGCGAGGTCAGCACGAACAGGCCCCGGCGCAGCTTCACGGTGTCCACGCCGAGGCTCACCGATGTCTCATCGCCCAACGCCAGGATGTCCAGGCTGCGCGCGAACCGGCGCAGCGCCACGGCGGTGACGACGGTGACCGCCGCCACGACCGGCAGCGCTCCCCAGGTCGCCGCGCCGAAGCCGCCCATCGACCAGAACAACACCGTGCTGGTCGACTCCCCGTCGGGGACGAAGTACACGATCAGGCTCATCACCGCCTGGAAACCGAAGGCCATCGCCACCCCGGTCAGCACCAGCCGCAGCGGCATCAGGCCCCCTGCGCCCCGCGAGGCCAGATAGACCAGGCCGGAGACGAGTAGCGCCCCGAGAAAGGCGCCGGCCGAGACCGCGTAAATCCCCAGGGCGGTGAGCGCGCCCGTGACGCTCACCAGCACCGCCCCGGCCGACGCGCCCGACGACACTCCGAGGACGAACGGGTCGGCCAGCGCGTTGCGCACCATCGCCTGAATGGCCACGCCGACCACGCTGAGCCCGGCCCCCACCAGGACCGCCAGCAGCACGCGCGGCGCCCGCACCTGCCAGATGATCTGGTAGGCCGTGACCTCGTCGGCCGTGATCGAACCGCCGGTCACGGCCGCCCACAGGAAACGAAGCGTCTCCCCCGGCGGCACGGCGGCGGCACCCAAGCCGATCGCCAGCAGCACCGACACCGCGAGGACGACGGCCAGCAGAGCTGCGATCAACGGCATCGCGAATGTCGTGGTGAAGCGGGGGTCTTCAGCTTCCGGGGCCGCTGGTGGGGGTGCCAGGTCGGAGTCCGAGGAGCCTGACTCGGGCAACGATCGCAAAGGTACTCCAGAAAATGAGAATCATTTCCGGGAGACCGTATCATCACAAATGCCCCATCCGTGTTCGGGTGAAGGGGGTGGGACAACCCCGCTAGTCTGCTGCCGCGTGCCTGCTTGCGAGTGGGGAGGGTGATGTCGCAGCCGAGTACGACGAATCGGCCGGGCCCGGAGAGCCGCTTGCCGCCGGAGCCGGAGGCGCACCGGCACACCGGCGGGTTCCGGCTGCCGTGGGCGTTCATGGGGCTGGTGGCCCTGCTGGCGGCGGGGCGGTTCCTGCTGGCTCCGCATCTGACGTCACCGGCGCTACAGACCTGGGCGACCGTGTTCGTGGCGGTGTGCGTTCAGGCGCTGCCGTTCCTGGTGTTCGGGGTCGCGCTGTCGGCGGCCATCACCGCCTTCGTGCCCGCGTCGTTCTGGACGCGGGCGCTGCCCCGGCGTACCTGGGCGGCGGTGCCGGTCGCGGGCGTGGCAGGTGCCGTGCTGCCCGGCTGCGAGTGCGCGTCGGTGCCGGTGGCCTCCGGGCTGATGGCGCGCGGCGTGCCGGCACCGGCGGCGCTGGCGTTCCTGCTGGCCTCTCCGGCGATCAACCCCGTGGTGCTGGTCGCCACCGCCGTGGCCTTCCCGGACGACCCGGCGATGGTGGCCGCCAGGTTCGCCGCCTCGCTGGCGGTGGCCGTACTGGCCGGCTGGATCTGGGCGCGGTTCGGGCGCGCCGCGTGGCTGCCGGCGCCGCGCCGTCCCGCCGAGGCCGGCCACGGCAAGGTGGCCGCCTTCCTGGACACGATGCGCCATGACCTGCTGCACGCCGGCGGGTTCCTGGTCGTCGGCGCGCTGGCCGCGGCGACCCTCAACGTGCTGATCCCCCGCGACTGGCTGACCGCGGTGGCCGGGGTGCCGGTGGTGTCCGTGCTCGTCCTGGCCCTGCTGGCGGTACTGCTGTCGATCTGCTCGGAGGCCGACGCGTTCGTGGCGGCCTCGCTCACCGCGTTCTCCCCGACGGCCAAGCTGGCGTTCCTGGTGGTCGGCCCGATGGTGGACCTGAAGCTCATCGCCCTGCAGGCCGGCACCTTCGGCCGGGCCTTCACCCGGCGTTTCGCGCCGCTCACGCTGGCCCTCGCGATCGGGGTCAGCTTCGTCACGGGCTGGGTGTTCCTGTGAGCCGCCATGCGCAAGGGGCCGTCCTGCTGATCCTCGGCGCGACGCTGCTGAGCATCTCCGCGTTCTCCACGACGTACGTCAATTACGTCAAACCCGGCTTCCGGCCGCTGCTCATGGGAGCCGGTGCGGTGCTGGCGGTTCTCGGCCTGCTCTCCGTCGTCGCGGACGTGCTGGGCCGGCCCGCTGCACACGACCACGACCACGACCACGGCCACGGTCACGGCCCGAGGGTGGCGTGGTTGCTGGCCGCGCCCGTCTTCGCCCTCGTGCTCGTCGCCCCGCCCGCGCTCGGCGCCTTCGCGGCCCGGCGCACCGACGGCCCGCCGGCACCGCCCCGGACCGCGGCCTATCACGCGCTGGCCGAGAGCGAGGTGACGGAGCTGACGCTGGGCGAGTTCATCGGGCGCGCCTACGCGCCGTCAGGCCCGTCGCTCACGGGCAGGAAGGTCAGGCTGATCGGCTTCGCCGTCCCGGCCGAGGACGGCAGGGGCTGGTATCTGGCCCGGATGCAGCTCCGCTGCTGCGCCGCCGACGCTCTCGCGCTGGAGGTCGCCGTCCACGGCGCGCCCGCACCGGCCGAGGACTCGTGGGTGGCGGTCACCGGCACGTGGATCCCGTGGCAGCACGGGGTGCCCGATGACTATGTGGTCCCGGCCGTGACCGCCACCAGCGTGACCGGCATCGAGCAACCGGCAGAGCCGTACGAATAGGGTTGCGCCGGTGAATCGGGTCACGCAGAACCTGCTGCTCCTCCTGCTCGGCGGGGCGCTGTTGAAGATCTCCGTCTTCTCCGCGGACTTCGCCAACTACGTCAAGCCGGGTTTCCGGCCGCTGGTGATCGCGGCGGGCGCGGTGCTGGTCGTCCTTGCCGCGGCCGCGCTGGCTCTCGACCGCCACAGGAGCATGAGCGCGGCCCGCCAGACGGAGCTCCTCCGCGCTCGCGGTGCCGAGGAGGCGCATCTGGCACGGCTGGTCGGCCGCGATCCGGTCGCCCCTGCGCGAATCCATGCGCACGAGCGCGAACACGAACACGTGGGAGGGCACCGGGTGGCATGGCTGCTGGCGGCTCCGCTGGCGGTGATCTTCCTGGTCGCTCCCCCGGCCCTCGGCTCGTTCGCCGTCCGGCAGGCCGAGCAGAGCTCTCACGTGCCGCCACCCACGCTCGTCGACGCCCGCCCCACCGTGCTGAAGAACGGCCGGGTGAACGTGCTGAGCATGATCGAGTTCGCCAACCTGGCCTGGGACGACCCCAGCGGATCCCTGCGAGGCAAGACCATCCGGCTGACCGGCTTCGTCGTGCCGTCCGGCCGGGATGACGCGTGGCACCTCACACGCATGCGGATCAGCTGCTGCGCCGCCGACGCCCTCATGATGCAGGTCGTGGTGAAAGGCGCCCCCGTCCCCGAGACGGATTCCTGGGTACGCGTCACCGGCACCTGGATCCCGCGGAAGATCCAGAGAACGGGCACCTACACTCCGCCCGAGATGACCGCATTGCGGGTCGAGCGGATAGCAGCGCCCGACGAACCATATGAATGATCTCGCCGAGCAATCGGGCTGAGAATGCACAGCTGATCTCCCGCATCGACCCCGAGTCGCGCGTCGCCATGGTTGGGGCCGGCGCAACCTGGTCTGCGGTGAACGCCGCCGCCGAACAGCATGGCTAGCTCGGACCGGCCGGCTCAGCCCCGACTGTGTCCGTTGCTCCACCGTGTGACGCAGGAGGCTGCCCACCTCGATCAGCGCGAAGTACGCGCCGAGTTCGGCGGGATCGAGCGGCGGAGGGACGCTTCTTCGGTCATACCGCATCGTACTTGCTTCGAGTTCGAAGCAGTGCTAGCTTCATTTCGCTGAGCTGCTTCGAATCCGAAGCATATTGCCTCCTCGAAGAAAGAAGTTGGTCATGAAGGCAGTGCGATTCCACGAGTACGGCGATGCTGATGTCCTGCGCTACGAGGACGTGGCGCTGCCCGTCCCCAGCGCTGGTGAGGTTCGCATCCGGGTCGCGGCGACGTCGTTCAACCCGGTCGACGCCGGTATCCGCAGCGGTGGTCTCCAGGGCCCGTTCCCGGTGACGCTCCCGCACACGCCTGGCATCGACGTCGCCGGAACGGTCGACGCGCTCGGCGACGGCGTCGATGCGGTGGCGGTCGGTGACGAGGTCGTCGGATTCCTCCCGATGATCGGCGACGGCGCAGCCGCTGAGTACGTCATCGCGCCCGCCGAGGTCCTGGCGGCCGCGCCTTCGAGCGTGCCGCTCGCTGACGCGGCGGCCCTGCCACTGGTGGGCCTGACCGCATGGCAGGCGCTGTTCGAACTCGGCGAGCTCACCCCCCGGGCAGCGCGTGCTCATCACCGGTGCCGGAGGCGCTGTCGGTGCGTACGCGGTGCAGCTGGCAAAGAACGCCGGCGCGCACGTCATCGCCACGGCGAGCCCGCGCAGCGCGGACCGGGTCCGGGCCGCCGGTGCCGACGAGGTCCTCGACCACACCGCGACCGACGTGGTGGACGCGGTGACCCAGCCGGTCGACCTCTTGCTCAACCTCGCACCGATCGAGCCCTCGCAGCTCGCCGACCAGGCCGCTCTCGTGCGGTCCGGCGGGGTCGTGGTCAACACCACGGTGTGGATGCAGGCGCCGAGCGACGAAACGCGCCATGTGCGCGGGCTCAACGTCTTCGTCCGGAGCGACGCCAAGCAGCTGGCCGGCCTCGTGGCGGCCATCGACCGAGGCGAACTTCACATCGACATCAGCCGCCGTATCCAGCTCAAGGACCTCCCGGCCTTGCACGCGGAAGTCGCCGCCGGTGCCGTGTCCGGCAAGGTCGTCGTCCTTGCGCCGACCGCCTAACCCTCTCGTCCCTCACTGGACTCGAACCGAACGGAACCGAACATGTCCCTCATCCTGGATCCCGAAGTCGCCGAAGCCATGGCCCCGATGGGCGAAGCGATGGCCGGCATGACCCCGCCGGTCGTCGGCGACGTCGCCGGACGACGCGCCATGTGGGAACCGATCCTTGACGCGTCAGGGAAGGCCCAGCCGATCCCGGAGGACGTCACCACACACCACTACGTCGCCACCACGGACGACGGCGCCCAGATCACGATGCGCTGGTACGCCAAGAACGAGAGCTCCCCCGGCTCGGCCGTGCTGTTCCTCCACGGCGGCGGCTACCTTTTCGGCCACATCGAGCACTTCGACGGACCCGTCACCCGGTACGTCTCGGCGAGCGGCGTGCCCATGCTCTCCGTCGAGTACCGCCGAGCACCCGAACACCCCTACCCCACCCCGCTCGAGGACGCCTACACCGCCCTGAAGTGGCTCAACGGGCACGCCGCCGAGCTCGGCGTCGACCCCGACCGGATCGGCGTCATGGGCGACAGCGCCGGTGGGGGTATGGCGGCCGCACTCTCCATCCTCAGCCGCGACCGCCGCGGCCCGCAGATCGCCCGGCAGATCCTCCTGATGCCGATGCTCGACGACCGGAACACCACCCCGGACCCGCACATCGCGCCCCTCGCCGTGTGGACCTACGACGACAGCCGCACCGCCTGGCCCGCACTTCTCGGCGACGCGGCCGGCGGGCCTGACGTCCCGGCCACCGCCGCCCCGGCTCGCCTCGAGAACGCGACCGACCTGCCGCCGGCCTACCTCGAAATCGGGCAGATCGACGCCTTCCGCGACGAAGCCAGCGCCTACGCCATCACGCTCAGCCGCGCCGGCGTCCCGGTCGAGTTTCACCTCCATCCCGGAGTCCCGCACGAATTCGACTCCATCGCCTTCAACGCGGACGTCTCCCGGCGCGCGATCGCCGACCGCGTCCGCGTCCTGAAGTCAATCTGAACCCTTCGGAGCACGCTCGCCCTCGCCCCGCGAGCGTGCTCCGAAGGGTTCCTGTTCTGCCCTTGGCGCACAGATCGCCTGTTCGACAGGGGATCGCTCAACCAACGCTCCACCCGCGATCAGTGCCGCTGCGACGCCGGCTTCCGGTCCCTGAAGGAAGCCCTCGACACCACCTCCCCCGGCGGCCGCCTCGTCTTCCACGTCTTCCATGTCTTCCACGTCTTCGCCGCGCTCGCCGAGTTCATCCGCGAGCTTGCCCGAACCGGGCCGCCCTGCCGTCGAACAGTCAACGGTGTGATCCGAGCTGGATACGGACACTACTCTCCAGCTCAGGCGGGCCCAGGTTCCACCACCAGGAAGATCATGAGGCCTGTTCCCCCGGCTTGGGCTTCGGGCTGACTCAGTTCGCGAGCCATTCATCGTGCGGGTGTTCGAGGAGAGCCGCCGCGAGCATCGTGGCGAGCCACTCCTCGTATTCGCCTTCGCTCCATCCGCACACTTCGGTCAGCTTCTCGAAGTTCTCCGTCGAGGTGAGGACGTAGATCTGCGCGGCCGCTCTGGCGGGCGGCAGGTCCGGGCGCAAGGCGCCGATGGCGTGGAGGTGCTCGGCCGGTCCGCGGCTTCCGGTCAGCCGTTCGTGTTCGATGCCGGTCAGCATGTCCTGGAGTCCGGCGTCGGTCGGGGAGGCGGCGGCCGCGGCACGCAGCACGCGGTGCACGGGTTTGATGCGCCGCAGGATCGCGGTGGCCATGGCGGCGTAGCGGGCCAGCTTGCGTACGGGGTCCGGTTCATCGATGATCGCCTGCACCTCAGGGCGGTCGCACTGCGGCAGGGGCCGGGCGTCTCCGGCCAGGGTGATGTCGTAGACCAGCTTGGCCAGCCCGGGTTTGCCGCCGGGGCAGGACGTGTACAGCGTCTGGACGGCCACGCCGGCTTCGCGTGCCACCTCGGCCATGGTGGTGTCGGCGTAGCCCTTCCTGATCATCAGCTGCCGCGCCGCTGTCGCGATCTTCTGCCGGGTGGCCTGGGCGTGCTCCTGGCGCAGGGCGCTGGAGTAGGGGCGGCGCTTCTTCTGTTCGGTCATCGGATCCATGGTCTCAGATACATATTGATTAGATTCACCTCTAATGAAAGAGTGTTCATCTAGTCAACGGCTGGATGGGGAGGTCGTACGGTGTCCCTGGTTCTCATCGTGTCCCGGATGGTCGCGTTGTTACTGGTCGGCGTGTACACGGGCGGCGTCTGCTTCGTGGTGATCGCCCCGTCGGTGGCCCGGATGCCGGGGCCCGCGTACGTCAGGTACTGGCAGGCCCTCAACGTCGACTACGGCCGCGGCATGCCACCACTCCTGCTGGCCGCGGTGGCGGCGACGGCGGTCGCGTCGGTCCTGTCGTGGCGGCGCGGATGGCTCGTCCTCGGCGCCAGCTCGGCCGCCCTGATCCTGGTGATCCTCACGATCGTCCTCACCCTGGCAGGCCTGGAACCGCTCAACCGGATCGCGGACGCCTGGGATCCCGACCAGTTGCCCGCCGACTGGCAGGAGAGCCGTCAACGGTGGCTCCACCTGCATCTCGTCCGAACGGCACTCGCCCTCGCGGCGTTCGCCTGCTTGATCATCGCCCAGGGCTTCGACCATGGCGCAGGGGAATCCACATGGCACGATCCGCCCCGTTGACAACATCGGTCGCTCCGCAGCCCATGGGCGGTCCCACCCCGCGGCCACTCCTGCCTGCCCGTCCTCGCCCCGGCAGCCGCAGCCTTGACGCGCGGGCGCCCGAGGCGCTCGAGGTCTACCAGCGCGTGCGCCGGGTCATGGTCGAGGAACCGGCGATCGTTCCTGGATCCGAAACGGGCCCAGGTTCTCACGGCGCGGGCGGCCGAGATGGAGCGGCTGCGTGACGACCTGGTGAGCATGGATGGCATTTCGGCAGACGCAGCGTTCGACTCGATGGCGACCGACCGCACCTACCGGAGTGCACGCTCCATTCACGACGGGCGACTGGCGTCACCAAGCCGCCGGCGTAGGGCTTCACCTGCGCATCCACCATGCGGACGCGAGACACGAGCAGCGGGACGAAGCGATGTCGCCTTCATGAAGCGTGACATCCATTCACCCCACTGCTCCCACGTGACCGGCGAATATCTGATCGACTCGGTCGTCACGCTCTAACCCTTCTGCCGGCGGTCGTCGCCCTTCCTTCGCCGCAGCCGGGCCGAGCTTTCCCGCCGGTCGCGCACGCGTACGGACGCGGTACGGGGCCGGCCGGGTGACCTGCCGGGGAAAAGGCGGGATGATCACCTGGACGAGGAGGCGCGGGCGGGACGACGCCTGAGCCTGTTCCTCCGTCAGGACGAGTCCGATTTCGGAGAGTGAGAGCATGAACAAGCGCCAGGTCTCGGCCACGCGGATCATCCGTGCGAACAGTGACACGATCTTCGACCTGCTGGCCGACCCGCGGAAACACAGCCTGATCGACGGGTCGGGAACCGTGGTGGCCTCCAAGACGGACGCTCCGGAGCGGCTCAGCCTGGGCGCCCGGTTCGGGATGGACATGAGAATGAGCCTGACGTACAAGGTCCAGAACGAGGTGGTGGAGTTCGAGGACGGACGGCTCATCGCCTGGCGGCACGGCGGCGGCCACCGGTGGCGCTGGCAGCTCGAGCCCGTCGGCGAGCAGGAGACCCGGGTGACCGAGACCTTCGACTGGTCGACGGCGAAGATCGGCGTGCTGTTCCCGCTGCTCGGCTTCCCGTCCAGGAACAAGGTGGCGATGGAGAAGAGCCTCGAACGGCTCGCGAACCTCCTCGAACGCTGAGCGCGATGTCGGGATGCCCGCCGAGCAGCATCAGCTCCAGCGCCGTGTGCTCGCCGAAGGACGGCCCATCGCCCTTGGCGTCGGCAGCGCGCCGTGCGCGGTGCGCCGGCCGCCGGCCGCCGGCGAGTCCCGAACGCGTCCCAACCTTGGCCTTCCACGGCCGCGTGGTGGGCGAGTGCGGTGACGAACGGCCGCGCCGCGGTCGAGCTCGCCGGCTGCCTGAACCCGACATCGCTGGGTGCCGATATAACATCCGGCCAGGTCAAGCCGTATGCCGGTACTCCATCGGGGCGCTCCCAAGTGCCGTCTCTCCGGCCCCGGCGAGGTCGTATCCAAGGAGAGGGCGGGATACCCTGCCTGCGATGCCTCGAACCACGTGACCGGAGGAGTCGATGCTGGGATGACGGCAGGGCGACCGATGCCCACACAGGACGACGTGCTCGGGTACTTCGACACGCTGTCGAACTGGGGACGGTGGGGCGACGACGACGAGCTCGGCACTCTGAACCACATCACCGACGACGTCCGGCTGGCGGCGGCGCGGGCCGTGCGCCACGGCAGGAGCGTGTCGTGCGCATGGGAGGTCGCCGTACCGGAAGACATGGAGCGGTCGACGACGGCGTGCCCGTGCGCCGCCGACATGCCGGGTGCCGAGAACATGCCGGTGCCCGGATTCCGCAACGACCGGCGCTGGGGCTTTTCGACCGAGCGGCTCGGCATCACGTTCCACGGCAACACCCTCACCCACGTCGACTCGCCGTGCCACATCTTCTGGGACGGCGCGATGTACAACGGGCGGTCGCACTCGTTGGTCGACGCCGCAACGGGATCGGCGTGGGCGGCCGTCACGGCGGCGGCGAACGGGATCGTCACGCGTGGTGTCCTGCTGGACATTGCGCGGGTCCGCGATGTGCCGTGGTTGGAACCGGGGCAGGGTGTGTTTCCCGAGGATCTCGAGGAGGCCGAGCGTCGCCAGGGTGTGCGGGTGCGATCCGGCGATGCGGTACTCCTGCGGACCGGCTATGGCCGTGTCCGGCACGAGGCCGGTGTGGCCAGCGGTTTCACGCAGGCCGGCTGGCACGCCTCCTGCCTGCCGTGGCTGCATGAGCGGGAGGTCGCGCTGATCGGCGCTGACAGCCCCCAGGACGTTCTGCCGTCGGGGTACGAAGCCGTGTTGATGCCGGTTCACGCCGTGAGCCTCGTCGCGATGGGTCTGTGGATGCTCGACAACTGCGATCTGGAGGCGTGCGCGACAACGGCTGCCGAGCTCGGCCAGTGGGACTTCCACCTCGCAGTCGCGCCGGTCCGCTTCGCCGGTACGTCCGGCAGCCCGGTCAACCCGATCGCCACCTTCTGACCGCGGTTCACGAGGGGGTGCGATGCCATGGAGGACCCGGCCCGCACCCGGAACCCGGTCGTGGTCGGTGAGGACACGCCGCGCTGGCCGGGAACCAGGCGGCACGAGCGCCTCAAGGCGGGATGTAGCAGCGTGCGATAGCCGCCGGCCGGACTGACGTTGGACCCATCGTGTGGCGTTCGTCGAGCCGTTCGACTCGTCGGAGGCGGGTGCCTCCGACGGTGGTGCTCGGCCGCGGCAGGAGAATGACCAGGCGGGCACCGAGCCGCCTCCATGACCTCGACCAGGTCACGGTCAGAGCCGAACAGGGCGTCGATTCTCGGCACGGATGGCTTGGACAGGCGATGCTCGACGGGTCAGAGTCTATTTGCACCGCATCTCGGACGCGACCGACCTGGTGGACTTCGGCCGCAACCCGGCAGCGCCGGAGTTCGGCCGGTACGGGATGCTCAACGTCCGGTACGGCAAGGCGAAGAAGGGACAGCACACCCAGCGCCAGAACGTCCTATCGGCGGTGAAGCGGTGGCCGACTATGTGGGCCACGTACGGCCCCGGTTCGGCTGCACAGATCACCCTGCGTCACGGGCCATCGAGCGTGGCGGACGCGTGAAACCGGCATTCTTCCCGGCGACGAGCACGATGGCCGATCTCGACGGACGGAGAAGCGGTGACGGCCAAGCTGGACTACCAGTGGCATCCGCGACGGGCTGGCGAAGAAGACCAAGGTGAGCCGGTGTCGGTGACCTGCGGCCGAAGCTAGCTCGGAGCAGTCGGGCCGATGGCTGAGTGAACGGCCAACCCGACGCCATTGATCGCGTCACCCGCGACGAGCCGTGACGACGGGCCGCGATGCACGTGCAGGGCCGGCGGAAACTCAGGCAGAACGCTGCAGGGACAGCACGCTACCGCGTCGGCCAGGCGCGCCAGGCCGGCGGATGCCCCCGGCGGTGAGCGGGTTGGCCGTGGTGTCGTGTCAGCACGGCGACGGTCCCGTATCAGCGCTTCCGGCGATGGTGGATGCCGTGAACGCGGACTCACCCGCGAACAGCGATCAGGACGCCCACACCCACACGCTCATGATCCCGGATCGCAGCTCAACTATTCGGCGTTGCTAAGTACCAGTAGTTAGTGTTACTTTGTACCAGTAGTTAGCGACACCAAGTAGCTGAAAGGAGGTGTTCCATGGGCAAGCTGGTGACCGAGATGCTCAAGGGGACGCTGGAGGGCATCGTCCTGGCGATCCTGTCCGCCCGCCCCGCGTACGGCTACGAGATCACGGCGTGGCTGCGCGATCAGGGCTTCGCCGACATCGCCGAGGGCACCATCTACGCGCTTCTGGTCCGCGTCGAGCAGCGCGGCCTGGTCGACGTGGAGAAGGTCCCGTCCGAGAAGGGGCCGCCGCGCAAGGTGTACTCCCTCAACGACCAGGGACGGGAGTACCTCGAAGAGTTCTGGAGGACCTGGGGCTTCCTGGCCGAGAGGCTCGAACAACTCCGCAAGGGAGGCACGTAGAGATGACGACAGGGTCGAACGAGCCGAAGAGCCGCTACCTGCAGTACCTGGAGATCGTCACCGGGTCATTGGAGGAGAAGCGGCGCTACCGGCAGTACAAAACGCGCATCAAGCAGCTTCCCGAGAACTACCGCACGGCGGTCGAAGCGCTCGAGCGCTACCTGATGCACTTCGGGCCGGCGGACGGCGCCGGCGCGATGGCGATGTACGAGGACCTCGCCGACTTGTTCGAACAGGGCGCGGCGGACGGAACCCCGATCCGCGACCTCTTCGGGAGAAACCCCGTGGAGTTCGTCGAGGCGTTCATGGCCAACTACCCGCTCGGCCAGTACAGGACCCGCGAGCGCAACCGCTTCACCAGCGCCATCGAGCGCGCCGCGGGCGAAGAAGACAGGAGAGTCTGAGATGACGACACAGCAGACCCCGGCGATCCAGGTGCACGGCCTGG
>NZ_JBFANM010000060.1:0-75921 GCF_040674815.1 Nonomuraea sp. NPDC049709 | reverse complement strand
AGCTACTCGAAGGATCACTCGATGGCCGTCTTCATTTCACGACGCCACACCTGCTGACCAGGTCAAACTCGTACACCACTTCCGCGGACGCAACCGCCGTGTAAGCCGCTCGGTTGAGCTTCGCAGTGAAACTGGCGCCCTGCGGGACGCTGGCGCACGCTTCCACTTCCGCCAGCAAGTGACGCAGGAGCCGTTCCGCGGAGCCCTGACCGCCGCCGGCCTGGATGACGGCTTGGCGGGCGCGGGGCGGCACCGGCGCCGCGGGCGGCGGGACGCTTGCGTGGATCGGCGAGGGAGTGTGGCCGGTGCGGATGAGGTCCTGAGCCAGCCAGGCGGGCAGGGGCGCCGGCTCGCGGCACTCCCCCACGACGGTGTAGGAGCCGTCGCTGGTGCGGGTGCCTGGGGCCACGATGTACCCCCCGTGGGCGCGCACATCAACCTGCCAGGCAAGTGCGCGCGAGGGAGCGGAGCCGGTGGAGCACTGGAAGGTCTGACCGGGCTCGGCCCGGTACCAGACATGCAGCCCTCCTGACGGGGTCCGCACCCGGAGGGTGGAGGTGTCCTCGGCCGGGTGAGGGGCCCGCCGGAGCGCGGCCAGTAGCGCCAAGGTGTCGAAGCCGGTCTGGAGACCGGTCAGGTCGACGCGAGGATCAATCGCAATACCGGGCAGCAGTCGGTTGCGGCATCCGGGCCGATCGGGTGCTGTTGCTCCTCGCGGTGCCGGGGCTGGTGTACTTCCTGGTCTTCCACTACGGCGCGCTCTTCGGGAACGTGCTGGCCTTCATGAACTACATCCCGTTCCTCGGGATCCAGGGCAGCGAGTGGGTGGGCCTGGCGCACTTCGAGCGCATGTTCGCCGACCCGGAGTTCTGGAACGCGGTGACGAACACCCTGTTCATCGCCCTGCTCCAGCTCGTCTTCTTCTTCCCCGCCCCGCTGGCCCTGGCGCTGCTGCTGCACAGCATCGTCGGCGACACGGTCAGGAAGTTCGTGCAGAGCGTGGTCTACCTGCCGCACTTCCTGTCGTGGGTGATCGTGCTCGCGCTGTTCCAGCAGATGCTGGGCGGGGCGGGCGTGGTCAACGGCTGGCTGTCGGACCTGGGCGCGGGCGGTATCTCGATCATCGGCAACCCGGACGCGTACGGGCCGCTGGTGGTGGCGCAGCTGGTCTGGAAGGAGTGCGGCTGGGCCACGATCATCTTCCTCGCCGCCCTGTCACAGGTCGATGAGCAGCAGTACGAGGCCGCCGCCATCGACGGCGCGGGCTGGGGCCGCCGGCTCTGGCACGTGACACTGCCCGCCATCCGGCCCGTCATCGTGCTGCTGCTGGTGCTGCGGCTCGGCGAGTTCCTGTCCATCGGCTTCGAGCAGTTCTTCCTGCAGCGCCAGTCCGTCGGCCCCGAGACCGGCGAGGTGCTGGAGACGTTCGTCTACTTCACCGCCTTCGCGGGCGGCGACTTCGGCTACGCCGCCGCGGTCGGCCTATTCAAGGGCGTGATCGGGATCGTGCTCATCTACACCGCCAACAAGGTCGCACACCGGCTCGGCGAGCAGGGGGTCTACAAGGCATGAGCGTCACCGGTGCACCGGCCTGGATGGGCCGGCCCAGCCCCGCCGTCCGCGCGCTCAAGGCGGTGGCGCTGACCGTCGTCGTGCTGCTGGTGCTCTTCCCGCTCTGGACGGTGCTGGCCACCAGCCTGGCCGGCCCACAGGACGTCATCGACAACGGCGGCTGGGTGATCTGGCCGGCGGGGCTCTCCTTCGACGCCTACGCCGACATCCTGGCCGGCGGCATCATCACCCGCGCCCTGGTCATCAGCACGGGCATCACCCTGGTCGGCACGGCGCTCAGCCTGGCCTGCACCATCGCCCTGGCGTACACGCTGAGCCGGCCGAAGGTCTACGGCGGCAAGCCGATGCTGCTGCTGGTGCTGTTCACCTTCCTCTTCCCGCCCGGCATGGTGCCGCTGTTCCTGGTCGTGCAGAGCACCGGCCTGGTCGACCAGTACGCGGCGCTGATCCTGCCCTTCCTGGTCAACGTGTTCAACCTGGTCGTGATGCGCGGCTTCTTCCAGTCGATCCCGCAGGAGCTGATCGACGCCGCCCGGATGGACGGCGCCGGCGAGCCGGCGATCCTGCGCAAGGTCGTGCTGCCGCTGTCGAAGGCGGTGATCGCGGTGATCGGCCTGTTCTACGCGGTCGCGTACTGGAACCGCTTCTTCGAGGCGATCATCTACTTCAACGACCAGGCCATGTGGCCCATCGGCACCGTCCTGCGCCAGTACGTCACCGGCGGCGCCTCCCTCGCCGAGACCTCCGGCGAGCTGGCCGCCACCTCGCCGCAGTCCGTGCAGATGGCCGTGGTCATCCTGGCCACGCTGCCGATCGTCTGCGTCTACCCGTTCCTGCAGCGCTACTTCGCCAAGGGCGTCCTCACCGGCGCGCTCAAGGCCTGACCTCACACCCCCCCACCAGCTCTTTTCGGCGACACCGCCGAGAGAGGAGTTCGTCATGGACAACAACACGATCGGCCGCCGCGGCCTGCTCAGGATGGCCGGCGCCGGCGCGCTCGGCCTGGCCGCCGCGCCGCTGCTGTCCGCCTGCGGAGGCGGCGCGAGCCCTTCGGGAGGCGGCGTCTCCAACGCGGGCAAGCAACTGGTCCCCTGGCCGGCGTACGTGCCCTTCGCCGGGCCGAAGCCGGACGCCCCCGGCGACGACACCGGCGTGCAGAACCTCTACCTGAAATATCCCGAGACCCTCGCCCAGTCGGTGAACGACACGGTCGGCGACGGCTCGAAGGTGACCGCGCTGGTGGTCACCTTCGGCCCGCCGCCCACCCCCGTCACGCAGAACCGGTACTGGCAGGCCATCAACAAGGCGCTCAACGTCGACCTCCAGGTCACGGTCGTGCCCGACCCGGAGTACGGCCAGAAGATGACCACCCTGATGGCCTCGGGCAGCGACCTGCCGGACATCATCATGTTCACGAACCTCGCGCTGCCGCACTCCCTGGAGTTCATCCAGGCGCAGTGTGCCGACCTGTCGGAGTTCGTCGGGGGCGACGCCGTCAAGCAGTTCCCGAACCTGGCCAACATCCCCCCGCACGCGTGGAAGGGCATGGGCCGGATCAACGGCAGGATCTACGGCATCCCGCTGGAGCGCCCGACCCCGGCCAACAGCCTGTTCGTCAACCGCACCGCCATGAACGAGGCGGGCATCCCCAAGACCTGGACGACCGAGCAGTACCTCGAGGCCATGAAGGAGCTCAGCAGCGGCCGCAAGTGGGGGCTCGGCTGGTACAAGACCCTGTTCGGCGGGCTGGGCTCCATCACCTTCCACGCCGGCTCGCTCGGCGCGCCCAACACCTGGTCGCTCTCGAACGGCCAGTTCGCCACGACCCTGGCCACGCCGCAGTTCGAGGAGGCCCTCGGCCTCATGCGCAAGCTGGTCGAGGCCAAGTCGGCGCATCCCGACAGCCTCACCGTCAGCTCCACCGACATGCAGACCTACTTCCACAACGGCACCGTCGCGTCCATCCAGGACGGCTTCGGCTCCATGTCGCTGACCACCCTCACCAAGATCGACAAGCGGTACGAGCTCGACCTGGGCTACCCGTACGGCCCCTCCCCCACCCCCTGGCAGGGCGCCGGCATGTTCGGCTACGTCACCTTCAAGAAGGCCCCCGCCGACCGGATCAAGCTGCTCCTGCGCATCTCCGACTACCTCAGCGCGCCCTTCGGCACCAAGGAGTACGAACTGGCCAACTACGGGGTCGAGGGCGTGCACTTCACCAAGGAGGACGGCGGCATCAAGACGCTCGACCTGTTCCAGACCGAGAACAACAACACCCTGCCCTTCCGGTACATCGGCACCGCACCGTCGGTCCTCTACCTGCCCGGCTACCCCGAGACGGCCCAGGCCACCTACGACTGGCAGAAGGCGACCCTGCCCCGGAGCATCCCCAACCCGGCCAACGGCCTGCGCTCGGCCACCCAGGTGAGCAAGAGCGCGCAGATGGGCCAGATCATGGGCGACGGCATCGCGGCGATCACCTTCGGCCGCAAGCCGCTGTCGGCGTGGAAGGACGTCGTCACCCAGTGGCGGAACGCGGGCGGCGACCGGGTGGCCGAGGAACTCGCCAAGGAGCACGCGGCCGCGCAGTGAGCCTGATGAGCCTGTTGACCCGATGGGCCCGAAGAGCCTGATGAGCCTGAGCCGCCCGGCTGCCGAAGCCGGGCGGCTCGTCTCACGAAGGAGGGCTCAGCCGCCCGCGTAGGTGATGTTCGGTGCGGGCGGCTTCGTCATGCCCGCCCCCAGGAAGTAGTCGACGTGGTGGGACTGCAGGTAGCCCTTGAGCGTCATGCCGTTGCGGTAGGCCGGGTTGTGGGCGAGGGTGTAGAGCCTGGTCGTGGTGGGCCTGTCGGTGGTGAAGACGATCAGCTGATCGTGGGCGGCGTTGGTGTACACGACCTCCTCCCGCCAGTCGCCGAACAGGTCGCCGACCAGGGCGGGGTTGGGGCCACTGGCGTTGACGGCGCCGTAGTGCGAGGTGGTGAGCAGCCGGGGCAGGCCGTTGGTGGGCTTGGGGTCGGCCGGGTTCCACTTCTCGAACTTGCCGTCGTTGAGCAGCTCCATGGTGAGGTCCCCGTCCCACCACAGGCCGAGGTGCGGCCACGGGCGTAGCGAGGTGTCGGGCTCGGTGAGCTGGTTGCTGCGCGCGTTGTAGAGGCCGGAGAAGGACCAGACCTCCATGCCGGGGAAGCGCGGGTCGATGTCGCCGGCCATGCCCCGGCCGACGTCGCCGACGCCGTCCTCGACGTGCTGCCAGAGCATGACGCCGGTGCGGGCGTTGTAGTAGTACTCGCGCAGGCCGCTCGGGTTGTTCTGCTGGACGCCGTAACCCTGCAGGCCCACGCGGTTCGGGTCCATCTTGGCGATGTGGAAGCGGTCGCCGTGGACGATGCCCTCGTCGGCCAGCGAGTAGCGCAGGCTGCCGTCGCCGTTGAGGACGAACCCGATCTCGGCGACCTCGTCCTTGCCGTCCTCGTCCACGTCCACGATGCGGGTGTTGTGGCCGTCGGCCATGTCGCCGTTGCCGCGCAGCCACTTCCACTGGTTGGACAGGCTGGTGCCGTTGAACTTCCAGGCGGTCATCATGAGGTTGAAGTCGCCGGTGCCGACCCGGTTCTTCATGTACGCCACGAGGCTGTTACCGGTGCCGTCGAGGGAGCCGATGCCGAAACGGGCGTACATCGGGCCGTCGGCCAGGTAGTCCGTGGGCACCGGTGCCTTGGCCCTGGGCGCGCCCGTCCGGCCGTCCAGGATGGCGATGGACTGGCGGACGTTGTCGCTCTCGGTGTGCCTCGACCCGTCGCCGAAGGTCACGCCGTTGGCGACGCGGACCGCCACCTCGGCGCGGCCGTCGCTGTCGAGGTCGCCGACCGTGACGCCGTCCCAGTGGCCGACGTCGACGGTGGCCGAGCCGCCCTCGATGTTGTCCTGGTTCGTGCTGTTCGGGCCGAGGTTGACCGACCACAGGAACGTGCCGTCGCGGCGGTACGCCTCGATCGTCTGCAGGCTGGTCTGGCGGTCGATGACGTAGTCGTACTCGCCGTCGCCGTCGAGGTCGCCGGCCCAGACGAACTTCACGTTGCCTCCGGCCCGCAGCGGGATGCGCACCACCGGCTCGACGGCGTGATCGGCGGTCAGCGTGAACGCGCCGCTGTCCGCCTGTTCCGTGCCGTTGATCACCGGGCGTACGCGGTAGCTGTTGGACCTGGTCAGGTCCGCGCTGGAGTCGGTGTAGTTGGTGCCGCCGGTCAGCACGCCGGGGTTGAGCTTGACGTACGAGCCGCCGGCCGTCGAGCGGTAGACGTTGAAGCCGATGCCGTCGGGGTCGAGCCCCAGCAGCCGCCAGGTCACCAGGACGCTGGTGCTGCTGGAGCGCACGGCCACGACGCCGCGGCCCAGGTTCTCCATCGGGCGGGCGGCGACCGCGGCGGTGCTCGGCGCGGCCGGCACGGCGACCAGCGCCGTACCGGCCGCCAGGATCGCCGCGGTGATGATCACGCCTTTGTGCGGGGCGTGCATGGTGCTCTCCTTTGCGTCGGGGGGTTACGCGGGAGTTGGTCGCCTGCGTCGGGAGTTACGCGGGGAGTTGGTCGCCGACGAGGGCGAGGCACTGGATGGCGGCCAGGCCGTACTGGGCGGAGGCGTTGGTCGACAGGTCGGCCTCGTCGACCGGCTTGAGGACCTTCGAGCCCTCGATCCGCCTGGACGCGAAGTCGTGCGCCTTCGGGTAGCCGGCGTGGCCGGTGTCGAACTCCTTCCAGGCGCGGGCGGCCAGGCCGGCGTCGCCGAGCTTGGCGGCGGCGTACGCGGTGAGCCGGGAGTGGGCCTGCCGGAGGTTCTGGTTGCCGAACGACTGCCCGGTCTCGGCCTGCTGCTCGGCGGCGGTGCCGTTGTAGAGGCGGCAGTACTGCAGCCACGCGTTGGTGAACGCCTGGTCGCCGGTCAGGGAGATGACCTCGCTGCACACCTCGACCAGGCCGAACACCGCGCCGAGCGAGCCGACGCTGACCGCGGTCCCGTTCGGCTTGAAGGTGCCGTCGTCGAGGTCGTACAGGCCGCTGCCGCGGACGAACCCGTTGGGCATCGCCGCGATCGTGCGCATGCCGTTGAGCAGCTTCTCCTTGGCGACGGGGTCGCCGCCGCGCTCCCACTCCGTCAGCCAGGCGAGCGCGAGTCCGCTCCAGTCGGTGCCGGTGCTGACGCCGAGGGCGTGCGGGTCGGGCTCGTACGGCTCGGTGCGGATCTTGCGGATGGGGTCGAGGACGAGGAACGTCTTGTCGGAGTCGACCAGGTCGCGCAGCAGGTCGCCGACGCGCTCGTCGGCGGTGAGGAAGTAGTAGAAGCGGCGGTAGCCGGCGTTGCTGATGCGGGCCTGCTTGGCGCTGTCGGCCCAGTGCTGCACGCCGTGCCGGGTGCCCAGGTCGCGCCACTTGCCCAGGTGGTAGACGTCCACCTCGCCGGTGTGGCGGGTCATGGCCTCGGCGAAGCGGAACGCCTCCGCCTTGCCGGTGCGCAGGTAGTGGTACCAGAGCCACAGGTCGGTGGACAGCTCGGAGTTGTCCCAGGCGTAGCCGCCCACGTCGTAGCGCCAGACGTGCCGGTCGCCGTCGTAGCTGTGCATGACGTCGCCGTAGTCCCAGAAGCCGTACCAGGACCGCTGGTCGACCTGCTCGCTGTGGTACTTGAACATCAGGTCCAGGCGGTCCTCGATCAGCTTCCTGGCCGGGGTCGAGCGGTCCACCGGCGACCAGTCGCCGAACACCCCGGCGGCGTGCAGGTGCGCGGGAGGCGCGACGATCAGCGGGGGCGTGCGGACGGCGTCCGTCAGCTCGGCGATCTGCTCGGCGGCGGGGGTGGCCGCCAGCGCCCAGAACATCAGCTCCGTGGTGCGGGCGATCCCGTACGGGGTGCCGAAGCCCGGCTCGTAGTCCTCGTACGTGATCTCCAGGCCTTCGAGCTGCTCCGGGTAGGTGTCCTGGCCGAGGCCGTCATGGTAGAAGCGCAGGTCCATCGCCCCGGCCTCCGGCGACCACAGCCACACCGTCACCTCGGCCCGGTCGCCGGCCGCGCCGCGGATGTCGAGCTGGGTCGGGTGCAGCTGCCAGAAGTTGCGCATGCCGAACGCGAACCCGCCCTCCGGGCTCCCGACGTAGCTGAGACCCCCGGCCCGGCCGCCCGCGTCCACCGGGATCCAGCCGTGCCCGGCCTTGGTGCGCTTGCGGATCTGGAACCCGTCCGCCGACAGCTGGCGCAGCGAGTAGTCGCCGAAGGCCGGGATGAGGTGCAGGCGGGAGCTGACCCGGGTGTCCCAGGTCTCCACCGCCGGGGTGGCATGGCCAGCCACCTGCGCCTGGCGCACGGCCGCGCCCGGATCGCGCCGCAGCCCGGTGATGCCGCGGACGGCCTCCGCCAGCACGCCGTCGCCGGGACCCGCGAAGCGTACGTGCCGGTTGTACAGCTCGCCGCGCATCGGCACCTCGAACCGGATGCCCAGGCCCCGGATGAAGTCCTGCTGCTGGTCGCCGTCGTAGACGAAGCTGTGCACGGCGCGGACGCCGTCGCTGCCCGCGTAGAAGTAGAGCCGCACGGTGAACGGCAGCCACGACCGGTTGCCGTGCCGGTGCCTGCCCTCGATCCTGACCACCGCGCGGACCGGGCCCGACTGCTCGACCGTCACCTTCTCCGTCCGGCCGGCGAACTTCTCGGTCTTCACCGACCCGGACTCGTCGTCGTCGATCCCGTCCTGGCGCAGGCAGACCAGCTCTCCGTCGCGGGCGATCTCTGTGGTGCCCCGGAGGAGCGAGCGGACCAGCTTGTCACCCTTTTTCGGGATCCGGCATGTGATCACGCCCGTGGCCACCTCGACCTCGTCCCGGCCTTCCTTCACCGTCACGGCGGTCGCGGGCGCGGCGGGGGTGCCGGCGGCGAGCACGTACTGCTCGGCCGGGGCCACCTCGGTGCCGATGGCGTGCGCCGTCCACTTGAGCGTCCCGTCCGGCCAGTACGCCGTCGCCCACGTCTGCACCGGCACCTGCTGCCCGGCCGCCGTGCGCAACGCGAACGCCTGGTCCTTCGGCACCACGCCCTTCGGCCACGCCACCCCCCACGTGGACCCGGCCGCCAGCCGCTTGGGCGCACCGGCCTCCAGCCACTTGAGCTGGACACCGTCCTCCAGCGGCCCCGCCGCCGCGACCCGCCGCGCGTCCTCGGCCCGCGCCGGTCCGGCAGCCAGGCCGAGCTGCCCGGCGGCACCGACCGCCGCCGCGCTCAAGAGCAGATTCCGTCGGGACATCATCGCCATGGGGGGCTCCCTGCAGGGTTGGCGTAACAAGGGTGAAACGGCCAGTTGTTTAACCGTTTACTAGGAACTGATCGCAGCATGTGGAGAATCGCCTGTCAAGTAGCGGATTCTCCGCTGGATACGCTTCAAGCAGAGGACTTATGCGCGATTGGAGACCACGGGTGACCAGGCAACTCCACGACTGCTGGACACGACGGCACGCGTGAGGCACGGTCGCGTGGAAGCGGTTTACCCAGGCCGGGGCGGAAGCTCCCGGCCTCCCGGAGGTCTCACCGGTCCAGGCGCCGCCCGCATCCGTGAAAGCCCGGGTGCGGGCGCTCGCCTCGGCGGCTCTCGGCCAGCGCCGTCATCTTGTCCTCCGACGGGGAGCCGGTCGCCGGGGTGTAGACCACGAGGTACAGGTCCGGATCAGCGGTCGGGGCGAACGACTCCCAGTTGAGCGTCACCGTGCCCACCTCGGGATGGCGGATCTGCTTGACACCGTACGTACAGTACGTCACCCGATGATCGGCCCAGTGCCGGGCGAAGTCCGCGGACCGCGCGAGCAGCTCGTCGACCAGCTCCTGCGGCCGCGGATCGTTCCCGGCCCGGCCCAGGGCACCCCTGAGCCAGGCGGTGCACTCCGTCGCGATCGCCTCCCAGTCGGCGAAGACCTCGCGCGCCTTGGGATCGAGGAACACCCAGCGGATCTCGTTCCGCTCGGCGCGCGGCATGGCCTCGAAGTCGTCCAGGAGGACGACGCCCATCCGGTTGATCGCCACGATGTCCAGGACCTCGGTCACCAGGAGGGCCGGCACCGGGTCGAGCACGTCCAGCATCATGCGCAGCGCCGCCCGCGCCCGGATCGGGGCACGGGCCGGCTCCTCCGGGGCCTCCGGCCCGTCGTTCAGCAGCTCGCGCAGGTGGCGGAACTCCTCGGAGGTCAGCCGCAGGACGCCGGCCACGGCATGCAGCACCTGGTCGGAGACGTTGCCGACACGCCCCTGCTCCATCCTGGTGTAGTAGTCGACGCTGACCCCCGCGGCCAGGGCGAGCTCCTCGCGGCGCAGCCCCGCGACCCGCCGGCCGTCGGCTCGCCAGGGCAGGCCCACGTCTCCCGGGGAGACGCGAGCCCTCCTGGAACGCAGGAAGTCGCGCAGCTCGCCTGGCCGCCTCATCTCGCCAGTATGCATCCGCGCAGGTAAAGCAGGGTCAGAGCGTCAATCAACAGGTCCTCATGGTGACGCGGGTTCACCTGGGCGCGGAGCGCCGGAGCCGCTCTCCGAACCGGCTCGTGTCCAGGACGGCGGGCGACGGGTCGGCGAACAGCTGCAGCTGCTCGATGACCTCCTGGAGCCGGCTCACGGCGCCGATGGTCCGGTCCAGCAGCCTGTCCAGGTCGATGTTGCCCGGGTTCAGCCGGGCCTCCTCCAGCTCCACACGCAGCGCGGCGACCGGCGTACGCAGCGCGTGCGCGGCGTCTTCGCTCAGCCGGCGCTGTTCCTCCAGCACGTGCCGGTACGATCGCGCCTTCGGTGTGGTGATGGTGCACATTCTTCGGTTCCCCCGTTCCGAGCAGTGACCCGCGGTCACACATCCAGTGAAACGCCTGGAATCCCCCGCACACATACGCCAGCTGGCCCTTCCGAAACTAGGTCTCGCCAGTACCACCTTCGCGAGACCGGCGGCTGACGCCACATGACGCCACATGACGCCATGCTTCAGGCCAAAGGGACTTGCTATGACGCCATCATGGTGTCATAGTGACGTCATGGACCTTGCGCCCTATGTCGATCACCTTCGCCGCGAACTGGCCATCGCCGCCGCGGCGGGCGGCGAGGAAGCCCACGCGCTGGGCGAGCGGCTCGCCGCCACGCTCGAGTCGGCCACCCGGCTCGCGTTGCTGGACGCCCTGTCCGCCGCCGCGGACGAGATCACCCATGACCTCGCGCCGGGCTCGGTCGAGGTGCGCCTGCGCGGCCGTGACCCCAGCTTCGTCGTGACGCCACCGCTGAGCGGCGGGTCGTTCCAGGAGGAGGACGAAAGGAGCCGGCCGGCCGCGGCGCCCCCGGCTCCGCCGCCACCGCCGGACACCGAGGAGGGCGGCACGTCCCGGATCTCGCTCCGGGTGCCCGAGCACCTCAAGCCCCGCATCGAGGAGGCCGCCGCCCGCGACGGGCTGTCGGTCAACGCCTGGCTCGTCCGCGCGGTCTCCGCCGCGCTCGACACCGGCAAGGAGGACCGCCGCTCCGGCCGGGGCCCGGCCCAGCAGTCCGCTAAGCGATACAGCGGCTGGGTGCGCTGATGATCATGCCAACCTTCGACGCGGGGACCACGATGCCGACTTTCGACACTCCCGAACCCATCCTCGTCATCATCGACTCGGCGACCGCCACCATCCGGATCAACGCGAGCGATCGCCCCGACACCGTCGTGGAGATCCGCCCGAGCGACGAGCTCAACGACGCCGACGTGCAGGTCGCCCAGGCCACCGAGGTCGAATACGCCGACGGCAGGCTCCTGGTGCGCACCAACAAGGACAGGGCCGGTTCGTCGTACGGCTGGGGCCTGTCGTTCGACAAGCTCGTGGAGTCGCCCGCGAACTGGGCGCGTTCACTGCTGGTCGGGGACGGCTCGGTCGACGTGACGATCGACGTGCCGTCCGGCTCCCGCGTGACCGCCAAGGCGGGAGCGGGCCTGCGCTGCCGGGGGCCGCTCGGCGAGGTGACCTTCACCAGCCAGTACGGCGACATCCGGGTCGAACAGGCCGGCCGGCTGCGCCTGAAGACCACCCACGGCGACATCTCGGTCACCCGCTCGTCCGGACACGCCGACATCACCACGACCCACGGCGACATCCGCGTCGGCGAGATCGACGGCACCGCGGTGCTCGGCAACTCTCACGGAGAGCTCCGCCTCGGCGAGATCACCGGCGAGCTTCGGCTGCACAACGCTCACGGCGACATCACCGTCGACCGCGCCCTGGCCGGCGTCGTCGTCAAGACCGCGTACGGCAGCGCGCGGATCGGCGAGGTGGTGTCCGGCGCGGTCGTCATGGAGACCACCGGCGGCGGGCTGGAGCTCGGCATCCGCGCGGGCAGCGCCGCCTGGCTCGACGTGAGCTCGCAGTACGGCACCGTGGACGTCGCCCTCGACCCCAGCGACGGCCCCGGCCAGTCCGACCACATCGTCGAGGTGCGTGCCCACACCGCCTACGGCGACATCGCCATCCACCGTTCCTGACGACCAAGGAGACCGCTCATGCCTGACGCGATAGTGGCCGAGGGTCTGGTCAAGACCTACGGCGAAGTGACCGCCCTCGACGGGATGGACCTGACCGTTCCCGAGGGCACGGTGTTCGGGCTGCTCGGCCCGAACGGCGCCGGCAAGACCACCACGGTGCGGATCTTGACCACGTTACTGCAACCGGATGCCGGCCGGGCCACGGTCGCCGGGTTCGACGTCGTACGCGACGCCCCCCGGCTGCGCGCCCACATCGGCGCCTCCGGCCAGTACGCCGCCGTGGACGACCACCTGACCGGCGCCGAGAACCTGGAGATGGTCGGCCGCCTCTACCACCTGGGCGTCAAGCGCAGCCGGCAGCGTGCCCGCGAGCTGCTGGAGCGCTTCGACCTGACGGAGGCGGGCGACCGCCCGGTGCAGGGCTACTCCGGCGGCATGCGCCGCCGGCTCGACCTGGCCGGCGCGCTGGTCGCCGACCCGCCGGTGCTGTTCCTCGACGAGCCCACGACCGGCCTGGACCCGCGGGCCCGGGCGAGCCTGTGGGAGGTCATCGGCGAGCTGGTGGGCGGCGGCACCACGGTGCTGCTCACCACCCAGTACATGGAGGAGGCCGACCGGCTGGCCGACCGCATCGCGGTGGTCGACAACGGGCGGGTGATCGCGCTCGGCACCGCCGACGAGCTCAAGAACCAGGTCGGCGGCGACCGCATCGAGCTGACGGTGACGAACGCGGCGGACCTCGTGACCGTCACGCGGACGCTGGCACCGCTGGCCGTCGGGCAGCTGCAGACCGATGCCACCGCTCTGCGGGTGACGATCCCCGTAGCCGGGGGCGCGGCCTCGCTCACCCGGGCGCTCGGCCACCTGGCCGCCGAGCGGATCACCGTACGCGACGCCGGGCTGCGCCGGCCGACCCTGGACGACGTGTTCCTGACCCTCACGGGGCACCAGGCCGACGAGAAGACCGAGGAGAGCGTCCGATGAACGCCCTGCAACTGGCCGTCGCCGACGGCATGACGATCGCCAAGCGCAACGCCCTGAAGATCCGGCGGGCCCCCGACCTGCTGGGCGGCGTGGTCATGCTGCCGATCGTGTTCGTGCTGCTGTTCACCTACATCTTCGGCAGCATGATCAGCGTGCCCGGCATGTCGTACGGCGAATACCTGCTTCCCGGGATCTTCGTCATGACGATCGTCCAGAGCGCGCAGATCACCGGCTACACCCTGACGCAGGACCTGCAGAAGGGCATCTTCGACCGGTTCCGCACCCTGCCGATGTCCCCCTCCGCGGTGCTGACCGGTCAGACCGTCAGCGACGTGATCATGAACCTGATCAGCATCGTCACGATGGCGCTCGTCGGGCTGCTGGTCGGGTGGCGCATCCACTCCTCGCCGCTCGAGGCCGCGCTCGGGTTCCTGATGCTGCTGCTGTTCGCCTACGCCTTCTCCTGGGTGACGGCGACGGTCGCGCTGGCCCTGCGCACCCCCGAGGTGTTCAACAACATCGCCACCCTCCTGTCGTTGCCGCTGATCTTCCTGTCCAACGCCTTCGTCGACAGCGCGCGCCTGCCCGGGCCGCTGAAGCCGATCGCGGAATGGAACCCGGTCTCCACGCTCGTCCAGGCCGCGCGCGAGCTGTTCGGCAACACCAGCCCGGGCCTCCCCGGGCCCAGCGCCTGGCCGCTGCAGCACGCGGTGCCGGTGTCGCTGCTGTGGTCGGTCGTGCTCCTGGCCGTGTTCGTGCCGCTGGCCACGCGGCTGTACAAGAAGGCCGCCAGCAAATGAGCTTCCTGCCCGACCGGGATCGGGACCGGGCGGTGGAGCTGGTCCAGCAGGCGTACGCGGACGGCCGGCTCGGTCATGCCGAGCTGGAGCTGCGAATCGAACGGGCGCTCACCGCCGCCTCCGCCCACGAACTGGAGCCGATCGTGGCCGACCTGCCGGACGACGTGGTCCGGCTGGGGTCCACCGGCGGGCGCATCACCCGGGAGGGCGACTGGCTCGTCCCGCGCAGCCTGCGCGTGGAGTCGGAGTACGGCAGGGTGCGGCTCGACCTGTCGCAGGCCGCCATCCGGCACTCGCGGATCGACATCGAGCTCTGGCTCACGTACGGCGGCGCCACGATCATCCTGCCCGCCGGCGCGAGCGCCGACACCGACGGGCTGCGCACCGAATGGGGCAGGGTGATCAGCAGGGCGGGGGGCCGCCGACCGGCGGGCGGGCCGCACGTGCGGATCAGCGGCGAGCTCACCTACGGCCGTCTGACCGTCCGCACCTCGGCAAGGCCCGTCCACCGCCAATAGAGTAATGTTCGGTAATTGTGGGACCTGACAACGGGAAGCCGGTCGAGTACCGGCAGGGACGATTCCGTACGCCGCCCGGCGCCACCGAGGTGCTCCTGGTCCGGCACGGCGAGTCGGAGCCCGCTCGCCCCGACCGGCCGTTCCCCCTGGTCGACGGCCAGGGCGACCCGGGGCTCGCGCCCGAGGGCCGCGAGCAGGCGGAGCGGGTGGGCCTGCGGCTGGCCGCCGAGCCCATCGACGCGATCTACGTGAGCTCGCTGCGGCGCACGTCCCAGACCGCAGCGCCGCTGGCCGCCCGGCTCGGCCTGACGCCGATGGTCGAGCCCGACCTGCGGGAGGTGCACCTCGGCGAGTGGGAAGGCGGCATGTTCCGGCGCATGGTCGAGGAGGGCCATCCGATCGCGAAGCGGCTGTCGGACGAGGAACGCTGGGACGTGATCCCGGGTGCCGAGCCCGCCGCCGCCTTCTCCGAGCGGGTGCGCAAGGTGCTCGACAAGCTGGCCGCTGCCCATCCTGACCAGCGGATCGTCGCCGTCACCCACGGCGGTGTGATCGCCGAGGCGCTGGCGGCGGCCACGGGGTCGCGGCCGTTCGCGTTCCTCGGCCCCGACAACGCGTCGGTGTCACACCTGGTGCTGACCGAGGCCCGATGGATCCTGCGCTGCTTCAACGACACCGCGCACCTCGGCCCCGCCTTCCCGACCACGGCCGCCCCGCCCACCTGACGACTCGATCAGGAGGCGGTGCGACTCCAGCAGGCCCTCCGGAAGGTCGTCCGGGGCGCACCACCGGGCCTCCAGGATCTCCATCGGGTTGAGCCGCATCGTGCCGCCCCCGGCGTACGCGGCCGCGTACGCGACCTCGACCCTGAGCCGGAACCCGCTCCTGAGCTGCACCAGCTCCCCCACGCTCACCTCCAGCCCGGTCTCCTCCCGCACCTCGCGGACCACCGTCTGCTCGAACGTCTCCCCGCGCTTCGCGCCGCCCGTCGGCAGCCCCCACTGCCGGCGCTCGTCCCAGAACCGGTGCCGCAGCAGCAGCACGTTGCCGTCCCGGTCGCGGACGACACCGGTCACCCCGACCATGAACTTGGCCTGGGACAGGTAGAGCAGCCGCCACTGCGTCGACCCGCGGATGCCGAGCCAGAGCCGGGCGATCAGCCTCTTCACCGGTGTCCTCCATGATCGGGTGTCCTTGCAGCGTACCGAGGGGCCCGCCTCTCCTCAGCCGCGCAGCCGATCGACCGCCTCGGCGAGCCGTTCCAGCTCCGCGTCGGTGTTGTAGTAGTGCACCGAGGCGCGGACCAGGGCGGGCAGGCCGCGGGCGGCGAGATCATACCGGGCGTATTCCGGCAACGAGACCGAGGTGTTGATGTCCGCCTTCGCCAGCCGGTCGTGCACCTCGGCCGCGGGCACGCCGTCCACGGTGAAGGTGACGATGCCGCACTGCCGGGTGCCCTGGTCGTGCACCCGTACGCCGGGCACCTGTGACAGCAGCTCCCTGAGCCGCCGCCCGAGCAGGCCGACGCGCTCTTCAATGGCGGCGATCCCCCAGGTCAGCGCGTAGTCCACGGCGGCGCCCAGGCCGAGCGCCGCGGCCACGTTGTGCTCCCAGGTCTCGAATTTCCGCGCGGACTCCCGCACCCGGTAGCGGTCGGGATGGGTCCAGGTGGCCGAGTGCAGGTCGAGGACCACGGGCTGGAGCCGCTCGCGGAGCTCGGGCCGGACGTAGAGGAAGCCGGTGCCACGCGGGCCGCGCAGGTATTTGCGGCCGGGCGCGCTGAGGGCGTCGCAGCGCAGCCGTTCGACGTCGAGGTCGAGCTGGCCGGCCGACTGGCAGGCGTCCAGGAGGAACGGGACGCCCGCCTCCCGGGCGATCTCGCCCACCTCCTCGGCGGGGTTGACCAGGCCGCCCTGGGTGGGGACGTGGGTGATGGCGATCAGCCGGACCCGCTCGTCCAGGCGCCGCCGCAGGTCCGCCACGTCCAGCTGCCCGTCGGCGTCGTCGTCGACCACGTCGATCCGCACTCCGGTGCGCTCGGCGGTCTGCAGGAAGGCGATGACGTTGCTCGCGTACTCGGCCCGGCAGGTCAGGATGCGGTCGCCGGGGCGGAACGGCAGGGCGTAGAACACCGCCTGCCACGCCCTGGTGGCGCTGTCGGCCAGGGCGATGTCCTCGCTCCCGGCGTTCAGCAGGGTGGCGATGGACTCGCGGACCGCGGACAGTCGCGGCGCGGCGTCGGCCGCCGCCCGGTAGCCACCGCGAAGCGCCTCCGCGCGCAGGTGGGCGACCATCGTGTCCGTCACGATCTCGGGAGGCAGGGCGGTCCCCGCGTTGTCCAGGTGGGTGACCCGGGTGCACCCGGGCGTCTCCGTCCGGGCGCGAGCCACATCGAACAAGGTCTGTATACAATTCATAGAAATTGAATACAGAATCTGCGGCTGAAACGCAATATGATGCCGGGGTGGACAGCAACTCCGCTCCCCTCCGGCGAGAGATCGCCGACCAGGTCACCGCCCGCATCCTGGACGGCAGGCTGGCGGCCGCGGGCCGGGTGAACGAGGTGCGCCTCGCCACCGAGCTGGGGGTGAGCCGGACCCCGCTGCGGGAGGCGCTGGTCGAGCTGACCGACCGTGGCCTCCTGGTCGCCGAGCCACGGCGCGGTTTTCACGTACCGCCGCTGGACCTCGACGAGGCGCGCAAGCTCTACCCGCTGGTGGGCGAGCTCGAAGCGCTCGCGCTCCGCTGGAGCACCCCACAGGATCTCCTCGGGCTGCTCGACCGGCTCGACCGGCTCAACGACGACATGCGCGCCGCCGTGGAGAGCGGGGGCGACCTGACCACGCTCGACGACCGGTGGCACGACCTGCTGCTGTCGGCCTGCGCGAACCCGCACCTGATGCGGCTCATCGGCCAGACCAAGCCCCTGCTGAAGCGCTACGACGCGATGTACTTCGGCGGCGCCGAACGGGCCCGGCTCAGCGTCGACGAGCATCGGCGCATCATCGCCGCGATCCGCGACGGGGACCTCAACGAGGCGGCGCGGTGGCTCACGCAGAACTGGGTCAACGGCGCGGCCTACCTCGGCCACGACCCGGGAGCCCGGGACGGCCGGCCCCAGCGGGTGCCGCCGGCCCCCTGACGGCGGCGGCGGCTCCGCCCGTGGTGGATGCCGGCGGTGGATACAGGCCGGGCATGGACGAGCCACCCATCGACCGCGTGGGCGGGCTGCTGCACTTCACCGAGGGCACGCTGGCCTACGCCGATCACTACCTGCACGAGCAGAGCCATCCGGTGCACGCGCACAGCCTCGTCGAGGTGGCCGTGGTGACCGGCGGGGAAGGGGTGCACGTCTCGCTGGCCGGCCGTCAGCCGCTGGCCGTCGGCGATGTCGTCCTGCTGCGGCCCGGCGTCTGGCACGGTTACGAGGGCTGGCGTCGGCTCGACGTGTTCAGCTGCTGCTTCTCCAGCGATCTGCTGCAGCGCGAGCTGGCGTGGGCCCGTGCGGATCCGCTGCTCAACCACCTGCTGTGGACCGGCCCCTATTCGGGGCAGCGTCGCGGCATGTCCGGCTGGACGCGACCGCCCTCACCGAGTGCGTCGAGCCGCTCGACGCGCTGGACCGGCTGCGGTTCCGGCCCCTGAACCTCTACCGGAGCGAGATCATCGCCCGGCTCATCCAGTTCCTCGGCGACCTGGCCCGGTTCTGCGCCTGCACCGGCTCGGCGTCGTTCGCGCCGACGCCCTTGCTGTACGCGCCGGCCATGAGACCGGACAGGACCGGGTACTCCCCGGGCGGCAGCTCGCGCGGCGTGGCGGTGGTGAACGTGGTGCGCGCCGGGTCGTTGGCCGAGTGCTCGTCGAGCCGGCGCAGCTCCTGGTCGAGGGTGGAGGCGGCGAGCAGCGCGCGGGCCCGCCGCTCCGGAGACCTGGACCTGTCCATCCACGGCACGCCGGCGCAGTCGTCGCGGACGCTCGCCGCTCCGGTGCCCGTGGCGATCGGCTGCACTCCCGGGGCCAGGACTGTCAGGGCGGCGACGACCAGGGCGACACGGCGGCCAGGGGCTGAGCGCGGTAATTTCACGGTGGCGCCTTCCGGCTGTGAGGGGTTTCCGCCAAGCCGAATCCTGCGTCCCGGCCGGGCACGCAGCCAGGCCGGAGTGCGCCAGAGCCAGCACGAAATGCACCTTTCGCCGCCCGCCGCCTCGGGCGGGTGGCTACCGGGTCGCGGGCGGCGCCGTGGAGCGGCGGGGCACGAGGGTCGGGGTGACGGAGAAGCGCACCGCGGACGTGCGTCCGCCGATGCGTTCGAGCAGCAGCCGGCCGGCGGTCTTGCCCATGATGGCGCCGTCCTGGTCGACGCTGGTCAGCGCGACGTGCGCGAGGCCGGTCATCCGGGCGTTGTCGTAGCCGGCCACGGAGATGTCCCCGGGCACGGCCAGGCCCGCCTCGTGCACGGCCGCCAGGGCGCCGAACGCGGCCTGGTCGGCGCCGGCGAAGATGGCGGTGGGGCGCGGGTCACGCGCCAGCAGCTCGCGCGCTCCCTCGTAGCCGCCCTCCTCGGTGTAGGAGGTGGCGGCGACGGCGATGTGGCCGGCCAGGCCGTGCTCGGTCATCACCCGTTCGTAGGTCGCGGCCCGGATGGTCTGCAGCAGGGCGGCGGAGCGGCCGCCGATGGTGTCCTTCTGCGTGATGTGCGCGATGCGGCGGTGCCCGAGCGCGATCAGGTGCTCGACGACCAGCTCGGCTCCGACCTCGTCGTCGTCGAGCACGCAGTCGTACAGCGCCGAGCGGTCGTGGCGGCCGAGCACCACGGTGGGGGTGTCGGTGGCCATCTTCTCCAGCTGCGCCTTGGGGCAGGCGGGGGCGACCCAGAGGACGCCGTCCACCTGCCGGTCCACCAGGGCGTCGCTCGCGCGGCGCTCCGCCGCGGGGTCGCGGCCGCCGCTCTGGACCATGATCGCCTGGTAGCCGCTCGCCGAGATCTCCTCGGTCAGGCCGTCGAGGATGTCGGCGAAGAACGGGTTGCGGATGTGCGGCAGCAGCACACCGATGGTGAAGGTGCGCCCGCGCATGGCCCGGGCCGCGTTGTGCGGGCGGTAGCCGAGCTCGTCGATGGCGGCCTGCACCTTGGCCCGCATCGCCTCGCTGACGCCGTAGGCGTTGCGCAGCACCTTCGACACCGCGGTGGTGGAGACCTGGGCGTGCTGGGCCACATCGGTGATCGTCACTCTGCGCTGCCGGTCTCGTGTGACCATGTGCCGCCTTTCCTGGACTCGACGCCGCCCGATTGTACGAGCCCCGCCGCATCGTACGCGATGGGTAACGTTACCCAGCAGAACCTGCATCCTTGTCCAGATGACCCTCCTGACGGGAATCACGATTGGGGACCGTTCCCCAATCGTCCTCTTGACGCTCTGCCGTGTAACGCCTACGTTAACTCGCATCGGGGGACGCTTAAAACGTTTCAACGAACCCGGAGGGGCGTTGTGAAGACCTCGCACCGCATGACCGGAGCGGCCCTGGCCGTTCTCGCGATGGCGGCCCTGACCTCGTGCGGCTCGGACTCTGGCGCCGGCTCGGAGCCCGCCGCCGACGGCTCGGCCACCCTGAAGTTCCTCGTCGACAACAGCCCCGGGACGACCGGCACGGCCAAAGCGCTCGCGGACGCCTTCATGCAGGCCAATCCCAAGATCAAAATCGAGACCGAGACCCGGCCGGGAGGCAGCGAGGGCGACAACATCGTCAAGACCCGGCTCTCGACGGGCGACATGTCGGATGTGTTCTGGTACAACTCCGGCTCGCTGCTCCAGGCGCTCAACCCGGCGCAGACCATGGTCGACCTGACCGGCGACCCGGTGCTGGCCAACGTGCAGAAGGACTTCCTGCCGGTGGTGAGCCAGGACGGCAAGGTGTACGGCGTCCCGGCGGGCACCCTGACCGGCGGCGGCATCCTCTACAACCGCAAGATCTACGAGCAGCTCAAGCTGGAGGTGCCGAAGACCTGGGCCGAGTTCATGGCCAACAACGACAAGATCAAGGCGGCCGGGATCACTCCCGTGATCACGACGTTCAAGGACACCTGGACCTCGCAGCTGTTCGTGCTGGGCGACTACTACAACGTCCAGGCGGCGGTGCCGAGCTTCGCGCAGGACTACACGGCCAACAAGGTCAAGTTCGCGTCCACGCCCGCGGCGAAGGCCGGGTTCGACCACCTGGCCGAGGTGCACGCCAAGGGCTACCTCAACGAGGGCTTCGGCTCGGCCACCAATGACCAGGGCGTCAAGATGCTGGCCGAGGGCAAGGGCGCGCACTACGCGATGCTCAGCTCCGCGCTGCCGCCGGTGATCGCCACGCTGCCGCAGGCGGCCACCGACGTTGGCTTCTTCGGCATCCCGGGCACCGACGCGGCCAAGAACGGCGCCACGGTCTGGGAGCCGCCGGGCATCTACATCGCCAAGACCACCCAGAACCTGGAGGCGGCCAAGAAGTTCCTCGCCTTCGTCGCCTCGCCCGCCTCGGCCGAGGCGGTCAACAAGGTCGTGCCGCCGACGGGGCCGTACCGGATCCAGGGGGCCAAGCTGCCCGAGGACGCCATCCAGGCCGCCAAGGACCTGCAGGCCTACGTCGACAGCGGCACCACCGCCCCCGCGCTGGAGTTCGTCTCCCCGGTCAAGGGCCCGTCCCTTGAGCAGATCACCGTCGCCGTCGGCTCGGGGCTGACGCCGCCCGCCGAGGGGGCCGCCCAGTACGACAAGGACGTGGAGAAGCAGGCCAAGCAGCTGGGGCTCGCAGGGTGGTGACGAAGCAGGACACCGGGCCCCGCACGGGGCCCGGCCCGGCTGCCGCGCCGGGTCACGCCCGCGCCTCCCGCCGCCGGCGCAACGCGGCCTACCCCTACTGGCTGTACCTGCCGGCCGCCGTCGTCTACCTGGTCATCTTCCTGGTGCCGACGGCCATGGCCTTCTACTTCGCGCTCACCCGCTGGACGTTGTTCGACAGCGAGTTCGTCGGCCTGGACAACTTCCGCGACTTCCTGGCCGAGCAGAACCTGCGCATCGGCTTCGTCAACACGCTCGTCTACGCGGTCGTCACCAGCGGCCTGAAGGTCGTGCTGGGGCTGCTGTTCGGCGTGCTGCTCACCTCCCGGCTGCGGCTGCGCGGTTTCCTGCGCTCGGTGGTGTTCTTCCCGGTGCTGGTCTCCACGGTCGCGGTCGGCATCACCTTCAGCATGCTGCTCAAGCCGGACACCGGCCTGGTCAACCAGGCCCTCGGGCTGGTCGGCATCGACGGGCGCGACTGGCTGGGCGACGCTACGACCGCGCTGCTGTCGGTGGCGCTGGTGGACGTGTGGAAGGGCGTGGGCCTGGCCACCGTCATCTACATCGCCGGCATCATGTCGATCCCGTCGGAGTACTACCAGGCCGTCGCCGTGGACGGGGGCAGCGCCTGGCACCGCTTCCGGCACGTGACGCTGCCGCTGTCGTGGCCGGCCACGTACTCGGTGATCATCCTGTCCTTCATCGGCGGGCTGCGCTCGTTCGACCTCATCTGGACGATGACCCGCGGCGGACCGGGCTTCACCAGCGACACCATCGCCTCGATCATCTACAAGCAGTACCAGGCCGGCTTCTTCGGCCTGTCCACCGCCGGGAACGTGCTGCTGTTCCTCATCGTCACGGCCATCGCCGTGCCGCTCAACTACTTCCTCGGCAGGAGGCAGGTCACCGCATGAGAGCACTCCGCAGGCTCAGCGCGGAAGCGGTCGCCCTGGTCCTGGCCACCGTGATCTTCCTGGTCCCGTTCGCGCTCATGCTGCTGACCGCCGTCAAGGACCAGACCCAGGCCACCGACCTCGACTTCGCCTGGCCCACGAACTGGCCGATCGTCGAGAACTTCCTGGCCGTGATCGAGGCCCGCGACTACGTGCTGCTGCGCGCGTACGTCAACAGCACCATCATCACCGTCGCCTCCGTGGCGCTGATCGTCGTCTTCGCCGCCATGGCCGCGTTCGTGCTGCAGCGCCGTCCCGGCAAGGTCGCCAAGCTGGCCGACTTCCTGGTGCTGTCCGGGCTGATCATCCCGCCCGCGGTGGTGCCGACCATCTGGCTGCTGCAGGCGCTCGGGCTGTTCAAGACGCTGCCGGGGCTGATCCTGGCCGAGGTGGCCTTCAACCTGTCGTTCGCGATGTTGCTGTTCCGGGCGTTCATCGCCGCCATCCCCCGCGAATTGGACGAGGCCGCCCAGATCGACGGCTGCGGCGGGCTGCGGCTGTTCTTCCGGGTGATCTTCCCGCTGCTGCGGCCGGTGACCATCACGGTCATCCTCACCAGCTCGGTGCAGATCTTCAACGACTTCGTCAACCCGCTCTACCTGCTGCCCGGCGACGAGAACGCCACCGTGCAGGTCACCCTCTACAACTTCCAGAGCCAGTACAACACCCAGTGGAACCTGCTGTTCATGGACATCGTCCTGATCACGATCCCGCCCCTGGTGCTGTTCATCTTCTTCAACCGCAAGATCGTCGCCGGGATGACCGCCGGCGCCATCAAGGGCTAAGGAGCGCCTTGCTTAACGTCAGCACGCCCACCTTCGAACACCATCGCGAGCCCCTCGGCATCGGCGAACCCGCACCCCGCCTGTCCTGGACCGTCACCGCCGACACCCCCGGCTGGCGGCAGCAGGCGTACGAGATCGAGCTCGGCGACGGCACCACCACCGGCCGCGTCGACTCGGCGGAGTCGGTGCTCGTGCCCTGGCCGGGCGCGCCGCTCGGGTCGCGCGAGCGGCGCGGCGCGCGGGTGCGCGTGCACGGCGCCGACGGCTCGGTCAGCGACTGGAGCCCCTGGTCCTACGTGGAGGCCGGCCTGCTGGACCCGGCCGACTGGCAGGCGGCCGCCACCGCGCCGCCGCTGGAGCTGCTCGGCGTGCCCGACGGCCCGGCGTTGCTGCTGCGCCGCGACTTCAGCGCCCGCGCCGCCGTCGAACGGGCCCGCCTGTACGTCACCGCGCACGGGCTGTACGAGATCGAGCTCAACGGCCGGGTGGTCGGCGACGACGTGCTCGCCCCCGGCTGGAGCAGCTACGCCCACCGCCTGCGCTACCGCACCCACGACGTCACCGAGTTGCTGCGCGAGGGCGGCAACACCCTCGGCGCCACCCTGGCCGACGGCTGGTACCGCGGCCGCATCGGCTTCCTCGGCGGCAAGACCGACCTCTACGGCGACCGCACCGCGCTCATCGCCCAGCTGGAGATCACCTACGCCGACGGCGGCACCGACGTCGTGACCACCGACGGCGACGGGTGGCGCTGCGCGTCCGGCCCGGTCACCGCCACCAGCCTGTACGACGGCGAGAAGCACGACGCCCGCCTGCTTCCGTCCGGCTGGTCCGAGCCCGGCTTCGACGACTCCTCCTGGCTGCCCGCCGACGCGCTCCCCCACGACGCCGCCCGGCTCGTCGCGCCCACCGGCCCGCCGGTGCGCCGCACCGGGACGCTGAGCCCGGTCGAGGTCCTGACCGGCCCGGACGGGGAGACGATCCTCGACTTCGGCCAGAACATCGCCGGCCGCCTGCGCATCCGCGTCCAGGGCCCCGCCGGGCACACCATCACGCTGCGGCACGCCGAGGTCCTGGAGAACGGCGCGCTCGCCGTCCGGCCCCTGCGTCAGGCGGCCGCGCTCGACACGTACACCCTGCGCGGCGACGCAGAGCACGAGACCTTCGAGCCGCGCTTCACCACCCACGGCTTCCGCTACGCCCAGATCGACGACTGGCCCGGCGAGCTGGACCCGGCCTCCGACGTCGTGGCCGTGGTCTGCCACACCGACATGCGGCCCATCGGCGACTTCGAGTGCTCCGACCCGCTGCTCAACCGGCTGCACGACAACGTCCGCTGGAGCATGCGCGGCAACTACGTCGACCTGCCCACCGACTGCCCCCAGCGCGACGAACGCCTCGGCTGGACCGGCGACATCCAGGTCTTCGCCCCGGCCGCCGCCTTCCTCTACGACTGCGCGGGACCGCTGACCTCCTGGCTCGCCGACCTGGCCGCCGAACAGGCCGAGGTGGGCACCGTGCCGCACTACGTGCCGTGGGTGCCGCTGGCCTTCGACGTCTCGCCCACCGCCGCCTGGGGCGACGCCGCCGTACTCGTCCCCTGGGTGCTCTACCAGCGCACCGGCGACCTCGGCCTGCTCCGCACCCAGTACGCCAGCATGACCGCCTGGGTGGACCAGGTCACCTCCCTCACCGGCGACGACCACCTGTGGGACGAGGGCTTCCAGTTCGGCGACTGGCTCGACCCCGCCGCGCCCCCGGACAACCCCGGCAAGGCGCGTACCGACCACGCCCTCGTCGCCACCGCCTACCACGCCTGGACCGCCCGCGTCGTGGCCGACACGGCGGCGCTGCTCGGCCGCTCCGGCGACGCCACCCGCTACGCCGAACTGGCCTCCGAGGTGCGGGCGGCCTTCCGCCGCGAGTTCGTCACCCCGTCCGGCCGGCTGGCCTGCGACACCCAGACCGCCTACGCCCTCGCCCTCTGCCTGGACCTGCTCGACGGCCCCGGCCAGCGGGAACGAGCCGGACGCCGCCTGGTCGAACTGGTCGCCGCCGACGACCACCGCATCGGCACCGGCTTCGTCGGCACCCCGCTCATCTGCGACGCCCTCTGCTCCGTCGGCGCCTACGACACCGCCTACCAGCTCCTGACCCAACGCAACTGCCCCTCCTGGCTGTACCCGGTGACCATGGGCGCCACCACCATCTGGGAACGCTGGGACAGCATGCTCCCCGACGGCTCGGTCAACCCCGGCGAGATGACCTCCTTCAACCACTACGCCCTCGGCGCCGTAGCCGACTTCCTGCACCGCACCGTCGCCGGCCTCGCCCCGGACGAGCCCGGCTACCGCCGCCTGCGCATCGCCCCCCGCCCCGGCGGCGGCCTCACCCATGCCTCGGCCCGCCTCGACACCCCCTACGGACCGGCGGCGGTCTCCTGGAACACGGACGGCACGACACTCACCGTCACCGCCACCGTGCCGCCGGGCACCTCGGCGCTGGTGGACCTGCCGCAAGCCGAGCCGCAGGAGGTGGGCGCGGGAACCCACGAGTTCACCACCCGCCTGTAAGAAGAAGCGATCCCGTCCGGCCGCCCCCGGGCCGGACGGGGATCTCGCGGACAAGGACATCCGATCAATTCCCCGTTCTGACGTCCTCGTGAAAGGGATTACGACGGGCATCCAGGTCTCCGAAGACCTCGGATGCCCCTCTTGTTACGTCCGGGTTTCGGTGCTATCTCCTTGGATCAACACTCCTGTGATCGGAGAAATCGTGCCCCACCCCCCACGGCGGCGATTCGGCCCCGGCCTAGTCGCCGCGCTCATGCTCGCCACCGGGCTGTCCGCCCCCGCGTCCGCGGCTCCCGTCGCCGCGGAGACACCCGATGACTTGACGCTCTGGTACGACAAGCCCGCCACCGACTGGGAGACGCAGGCGCTGCCCATCGGCAACGGCCCCCTGGGCGCGATGGTGTTCGGTGGCGTGGCGTCGGAGCGGCTCCAGTTCAACGAGAAGACCTTGTGGACCGGTGGACCGGGGTCGCCGGGCTACGACTTCGGCAACTGGAGGACGCCGCGCCCGGGGGCCATCGAGGAGGTGCGGCAGCAGATCGACCGCGACGGCAGGATGACGCCGGAGGCGGTGGCGGCCAAGCTGGGGCAGCCCAAGACCGGTTTCGGCGCGTACCAGACGTTCGGCGACCTGTTCCTGGACTTCCCGGACTTCCTGGACTTCCCGGACGCGCCCCAGAGCCCCACCGGCTACCGGCGCGAGCTGAGCCTGCGCGAGGCCGTCGCCCGGGTCGGCTACACCGCCGGCGGCGTCCGCCACACGCGCGAGTTCTTCGCGAGCAACCCCGGCAACGTGATCGTCGGCCGGCTCTCCGCCGACCAGGGCGGGAAGGTGTCGTTCACGCTGCGGCACACCTCGCCGCGCAACGACAAGACGGTCACCGCCTCCGGCGGGCGGCTCACCATCCGCGGGCAGCTCGGCGACAACAAGATGCGCTTCGAGGCGCAGGTGCAGGTGATCGCCCAGGGCGGCACCAGGACCGACGACGGCGACAAGATCACCGTCACCGGCGCCGACAGCGCCGTGCTCGTGCTGTCGGCCGGCACCGACTACGCCGGCACCTACCCCGCCTACCGGGGCGAGGACCCGCACGCCAAGGTCACCGCCGCCGTCGACGCGGCCGCCGCGAAGGGCTACGACGAGCTGCGGCGGGCGCACGTCGCCGACTACCGCGAGCTGTTCGACCGGGTGAAGCTGGACCTCGGTCAGCAGGCGCCGCAGGTCCCCACCGACCAGCTGCGCAGGAACTACGCCGGCGGCGCCGCGGCCGGCGACCGGGCGCTGGAGGCCCTGTTCTTCGCCTACGGCCGCTACCTGCTCATCTCCTCCTCCCGCGAGAACGACGTGCTCCCGGCCAACCTGCAGGGCGTGTGGAACCACTCCACCAGCCCGCCCTGGTCGGCCGACTACCACGTCAACATCAACCTGCAGATGAACTACTGGCTCGCCGAGCAGACCAACCTGCACGAGACGACCACCCCGTACGACCGCTACATCTCGGCGCTGGTGGCGCCCGGCCGCAAGACCGCCCAGGACATGTACGGCGCCCGCGGCTGGGTGGTCAACAACGAGACCAACCCGTTCGGCTTCACCGGCGTGCACGACTGGGCCACCTCCTTCTGGTTCCCCGAGGCCGCCGCCTGGACCACCCAGCACCTGTACGACACCTACCTTTTCACCGGCGACACCGCCTACCTGCGCGACACCGCGTACCCGGTGATCAAGGGCTCGGCCGAGTTCTGGCTGGACTTCCTGCACACCGATCCCCGCGACGGCAGGCTCGTCGTCTCCCCCAGCTACTCCCCCGAGCACGGCGACTTCTCCGCCGGCGCGTCGATGTCCCAGCAGATCGTCCGCGAGGTGTTCGGCAACGCCCTGGCCGCGGCCGGGAAGCTGAACGTGGACGCCGGCTTCCAGGCCGAGGTGCGCGCCGCCCTGGCCAGGCTCGACCCCGGCCTGCGGATCGGCTCCTGGGGCCAGCTCCAGGAGTGGAAGGGCGACTGGGACTCCCCGACCGACACCCACCGGCACGTCTCCCACCTGTACGCCCTGCACCCCGGCAACCAGATCGCCCCCGGCAGCCCGGAGGCGGAGGCGGCGAAGGTCTCGCTCACCGCGCGCGGCGACGGCGGCACCGGCTGGTCCAAGGCCTGGAAGATCAACTTCTGGGCGCGGCTGCTGGACGGCGACCACGCCCACAAGATGCTCGCCGAACAGCTCAAGTCCTCCACCCTGGACAACCTGTGGGACACCCACCCGCCGTTCCAGATCGACGGCAACTTCGGCGCCACCTCCGGCATCGCCGAGATGCTCGTGCAGAGCCGGCACGACGTGGTGCACGTGCTGCCCGCCCTGCCGTCCGCGTGGCGCGACGGATCGGTGACCGGGCTGCGCGCCCGCGGCGACGTCACCGTGGACGCCACCTGGAAGAACGGCGCCCCCGACACCGTCACCGTGCGCCCCGGCAGGACCGGCCCGATCAAGGTCAGGTCGTCGTTCCTCGCCGGCCGCTACCGGGTCCACGACGAGCAGGGACACGAGGTCGGGCCGCACCGCGACGGCGACACGCTGACCTGGAACGCCCGGGCCGGCAAGACGTACACCATCCAGAACGAGGCCGCCGTCGCCCTGAACGTGCCCGCCGGGGCCGTGCCGGGCACGCCGTTCCAGGCAGAGGTCGCGGTCACCGCCACCCGGCGCCGCTCGGTGCCCGCCTCCGACGTGACGCTCACCGTGCCCCGGGGCTGGACCGTCGAGCCGGCCACCCGCCACCTCGCGGCCGTGGCGCCCGGCCTGACCCGCACCGCCTCCTTCACCGTCACCCCGGGACCGTCCGACGGCACCCGCCGGGCAGCGCTCGCCGCGGCGGTGACCGGCGACTCCTGGAAGGGCGCGGCCGGCGCCGTGCTCACCCTGGACCCGTGCGCCCCGGCCACCCCGGGCTCGGTCCTGGTCGCCTGGGACCCGAAGGAGGGCGGCACGGTCACCGACACCTCCGGCAACGGACGCGACGCCACCGTCACCGGCGGCGCCCCCGCCTACGACACCACCGCTCCGACCGGCAGCGGCCTCGTCCTGGACGGCAACACCTACCTCGACACCGCCCCCACCACGCTCGGGTTCGTCCAGGAGGCCACCTTCGCCGCCGAGGTCAAGATCGGCGGTAGCGGCTACCGCCGGCTGTTCGACTCCCAGCCGTCCGGCGACCCCGGCACCGACGGCGTCCTCATCGACCTCAGCCCCGGCAACACGCTGCGCCTCATCGGCGCCGGCGCGAACGTGACCGTCAACACCACCCTGCCCACCGGCCGCTGGATCGACCTGGTCGTCACCCTCGACCGCACCGGCGCCATCACCGTCTACGTGGACGGCGAACGCAAGGCGACCGGCCAGGCCACCTCCGACGGCATCACCGGCTGCACCTCCCGCCCGCTGCGCTTCGGCGCCGACCAGGGCGGCGGCCAGCGCCTGACCGGCGCCGTGGACCGCGCCGCCATCCTCGCCCGCGCCCTCACCGCCGAGGAGGTGAAGAACTGGCGCGAGCTGTCCTTCTGACCCATGCCCGAGGTCGGGCGGGGACCCGCGGTCCCGCCCGTCAGGCGCTGGGCAGGCGCCGCAGGCAGTCGCTCGACGGTGGCGGGAGGGTCAGCCGGCGGGGGCGGTCGGGGCGGCCAGGCGGGTGTCGGACTCGGTGAGGATGCGTTCGATCGGGGCGCAGGCGTCGCAGGTCCACAGGCGTACGGTGCCGTCCCCGTGGGCGGTGGCCAGCCGTACGGCGCCGTCCCCGTGGGCGGCGGGCGGGCGGAAGGCGACGGCTTCGACGGTGGCGGCGAACCCGGTGACGGTCAGGGGCGTACCGGGCCGGCCGTCGTGCCAGAGGCGCAGGGTGTCGTCGTGTCCGCTCGTGGCCACCCAGCGGCCGTCCGGGGCGAAGGCCGCCTGCCAGACCGCGCCCTGGTGCCCGCGCAGTTCGAGCGGGGCACCGCGGGCGGCGACGTCCCAGACGCGGACGGTGGCGTCGCTGCCCACGCTGGCCAGGCGGCGGCTGTCCGCGCTGAAGGCCACCGCCCACACCATGCCCTCGTGCCCGCGCAGCTCCGCCGGGGCGCCGTAGGTGGCGGTGGCGTACAGGCGGACCAGGCCGTCGAGGCCGGAGGTGGCCACGTACCGGCCGTCGGGGCTCCAGGCGACGTAGCGGAGCATCTCGGAGCTGACCTTGATCACGCGCGGCGGGCCCGTGCCGTCGACGGGCCAGATGCGCAGGGTTCCGTCGTTGCTGATGCTGGCCACGTGCCGCCCGTCGGGGGCGAACGCCACGGCGCCGACCGGCTGGTCGTGCCCGCGCAGCACGCGGGGCCGGGCCGCGCCGGTGGTGTCCCAGATCCGTACGGTGGTGTCGCCGCTCCCGCTGGCCAGCAGCCGCCCGCCCGGGCCGAAGGCCAGGCCGTACACCTGGCCGGTGTGGCCGCGCAGCACGGTCGGGCGGTCCTTGCCCGAGACGTCCCAGAGACGGACGGCGTGGTCGGCGCCGCCGCTTGCCAGCTTCGTCCCGTCGGGCGACAGGGCCAGGTTCCACACCTCACCGCGGTGGCCGCGCAGGATGGCGGGCTCGCCCATGCCGGCGGCGTCCCAGACGCGGACGGTGCCGTCGTCGCCGACGCTGACCAGGTGGCGCCCGTCCGCGCTGAACTCGGCGTTCCAGACGACCCGGTCGTGGCCGCGCAGCACCAGCGGGTCGCCGCCGCCGGCCGTGCCGAAGACGCGGATCGAGCCGTCGTCACCGGCGGCGGCCAGGCGGTGCCCGTCGCGGCTGACCGCCACTCCCTCGACGCTGCCCTCGTGGCCCCGGAGCACGACGGGCTCGGCGTCGCGGTCGTCCATCGCCCAGATACGGGCGGTGCCGTCGATACCGGCGCTGGCCAGCCTGGTCCCGTCGGGGGTGAAGGCCATGCGTTTGATCATGGACGTGTGCCCCTTCAGCACGACCGGGTGGGCGCGGTCATCCAGGTCCCAGACGCGGATCAGCTGGTCCGCGCCGCCGGTGGCCACGTGCCGCCCGTCGGGGTCGAAGGCCACGCCGCCGGCCACGCCCCGGTGGGCCTTGACGACCACGGGGTCGGCGCGGCCCGTCAGGTCCCATAACCGCAGGGTGCTGTCGTCGCCGATGGAGGCCAGGCGCCGGCCGTCGGGGCCGAAGGCGGCGCCCCACACGGGGCCCTTGTGCCCGCGCAGCACGAGCGGGGCCGCGCGGCCCGCCAGGTCCCACACCCGTACGGTGCCGTCGAGGCCGGTGGTCGCCAGGCGACGGCCGTCGGGGCTGAACGCGGGGCTCCACGCCTCCCCCTCGTGCCCGCGCAGCACGGCCGGCGGCCGCTCGGACAGGCCGCCGGGCACCCAGTCCCACACGCGGACGAGGCCGTCGGCGGTCGTGACGGCGAGGCGGTCGCCACCGGGTGAGAAGGCCACGCCGAGGGTACGCCCGAAGCCCGGCCGGGTGACGATCAGCCGGTCGTCGATCAGCGCCTGCCGCAGCGCCGTCTCCGCCTCCACCGTGGGCCACACCGAGTGGGCCTGCCTGGCCAGGCGTAACCCGCGCTCGGGGTTGAGCGCCAGCTCGGCCTGGGCCTCGGCGGCGAGCTGGCGGGACACGGCGACGTCCCGATGGTCGGCGGCCTGCCTGGCCTGCGTCATGGCGACGGCGGCCAGGGCGCTGACCACGAGCACCACGACGAGCAACCCGCTCGTCAGCAGCCGCGCCCGCCTGCGGCGCCTTCCGCGGGCGGCCGATTCGCCGCGGTGGGAGGCGTCGAGGAAGGCACGTTCGAGGGCGTTGAACCGATCAGCCGAGCGGCCGTCCCAGGCGCTCAGGCGCGACCCGCGGTAGAGGAACGCGTCGTCGCGGCCGTGCTGGTCCCACTCGGCGGCGGCCTCGGTCAGGCGACGGTGCGCCAGGAGCAGCCCGCGGTCCTCCTCCAGCCAGCCGCGCAGCCGCGGCCAGCCGCGGATCAGCGCCTCGTGGGCGATCGTCACGGTGTCCTCGTCGACCGTGACCAGGCGGGCCGCGACCAGCTCGGCCAGGATGCGCGCCGTGCTCTCGCCCTCCGCCAGCTCGGTACGCGCGGCGCGGCGGCGGGTGTCCTCGGTCCCCTGGCCGGGCACGATCAGGCGCGACAGCAGGTGCCGTACGAGCTCGCGCTCGCCCGGCGGGAGAGAGGTGTACACCCGCTCCGCGGTCTGGGCGACAGCGCCGTGCACCCCGCCGGTCGCCCGGTACGCCGCGACCGTCAGCGTGCCGCCGCGCCGCCGCCGCCAGGTCTCCAGCAGCGCGTGCGAGATCAGCGACAGCGCCCCCGGCTGCCCCCGCGACTCGTCCACGACGAGCTCCACCAGCTCGCGTTCCACCTTCAGCCCCGCGCGCTCGGCCGGGACCCTGACGACCTGGCGCATCCCGTCCTCGTCCATCGGGCCGATGAGCACCTGGGCGTCCCGCAGCGCGGCCACCAGATCGGCGTAGGCGGCGCAGTGGCCGTAGAAGTCGGCGCGCATGGCGATGACGACGCGGGCGGCGGGCTCGGTGGCGGCGGCGAGGAGGGCGGCGACGAACGGGGCCCGCTCGTCCTCGTCCTCGCACAGGGTGAAGACCTCCTCGAACTGGTCGACGACCACCAGCATGCGACCGCCCCCGCCACCCCCGGCGAGCACCTGGGCGATCGCGGTGCGCACGGACGACGGGTCGGCGCGCAGCGCGTCGTAGACGGACGTGGCGGCCACGTTCGCGGCGTTGGCCAGGTGAACGGCCAGCTCCCGCAGCGGCAGCTCCCCCGGCGTCAGGAACGCCACCGGCCAGGCCCTGCCGTCCGGCCCGTGCTCGGCCCGCAGCGTCGGCAGCAGGCCGGCGCGGAGCAACGACGACTTCCCGACGCCCGAGGGCCCGAACACCGCCAGGAACGACGTGCGGCGCAACGTGTCGCACAACTCCCGCACCGTGCTCTCGCGCCCGACGAACAGCTTCGCGTCGTCCGCCTCGTACGTCCGCAGCCCCAGGTACGGCGCCCCCTCCGGCCCGTCCTGCTCGACCGGCTCCTTGAGCTGCTCGTCCAGCGCCCGCCAGCGCTCCTCCCATTCCGCGCGGTCACCTCCGCAGGCCTCCACATAGGCCAGCGTGACCGCGAGGCTGGGCAGAACGGCACCGCCCGCCGCCTCGGCGAGGGCCGTGACAGAGAAATGCGCGCGCTTCGCGAGCTCGCGATAACTGGGTTTTCCCGCCTCGATCCGCAACTTCCTGAGCTCTGTGGCGAATCGGTGCAGCGGGTCCTTCTCCGGGTTCAGGTCGCGCTCAGGCCGCCCCATGCGCGACACCCTATCCCCGGGTCGCGGCCGGGGGTTCTGCGCCCGCGAAGTTGTTTGTTCAGGAAATCCGGCGCCGCTGAACAACCGGGTGCGGTGCTAAAACCGATGGGGCGAGCTCCGGGCCCTTTCGCGTGGCACGACCCTCGACTCGATCACCGGAGAAAACATGACGTCGCATGTCCCTGATCATCGCTCGCGGCGAACGGGCCGGCACCGTCACCACGGCACGCGGCAATTGTGCCCTGGACGGATTCGCCGGATCGCCGCGCCGGATCCGCGCGGGGGCGACGGATGACGGCGATCCGGGTGGTGTTCGACGCGGACGAGCACCCGGACGAGGGCGAGCGCTTCTCCCGCTTCCAGGACGCGATGGCGAAGCTGCCGGTGCCGGTGGGCGTCTCCGGTGAGCCGCGGACCGACTTCTGGGCGCGCGTCCGGGTGGGCGACTTCGGAGCGGTGACCGTGACGTCGCTGGCGACGCGGACCGGCACGCCGTACCGGATCGAGCGCACGCGGGCCCACATCCGCAGCGGCGATCCGGGGGCGTACCAGCTGATCCTGCACAGGAACGGGCGGCCGCGGGCGGGCACGTCCACGGTGCTCGGCCCCTCGCACCTGGCGCTGTACGACACGTCGCAGCCGTTCCGGCGGGAGCCGGGCGGCGGGCCCGCCGACTGCGTGATGATGACCTTCTCCCGCGGGCTGCTGCCCGTCCCGGCCCATGTGGTGCGGCCGGTGCTGGGAGTCCCGTTCGGCACGGCGGCGGGGGTCGGGGCGCTGGTGGCAGGCGGGGTCGGGCGGATCGGGGACGACCTCGACCACTACCGGCCGGGGACCGCGCACCGGCTGTCGGGGCTGGTCGTGGACCTGCTGGCGACGCTGCTGGCGGACGAGCTGGTGGCGGACGAGCTGGAGGCGCGGCCGCCGGCGAGGTCGAAGGAGACCCTGCTGCTGCAGATCCAGTCCTTCATCCTCCGGCATCTCGGCGACCCCACGCTGTCACCGCGGAGCATCGCCGCGGCCAACCACATCTCCATCCGTTCCCTGCACCGGCTCTTCAGCGGCCACGGGCACAGCGTCTGCGACTGGATCCGCGATCAGCGGCTGGAGCGATGCCGCCGGGACCTGGGCGACCCGCTGCTGGCCGGGCACCCGGTGCACGCCATCGCGGCCCGCTGGGGCCTGGACAATCCCGCGCACTTCAGCCAGTTGTTCAGGTCGATGTACAAGGTGAATCCCACCGCCTATCGCACCCGCGCATTGCGACCGTCATAACGGCCCATCCGCGGCCCGGCGGAAAGGGCCGGACGGGCTTTCCGGGCAATGAACAGGAGCCCTCGGGCAATCCGTCTCGTCTCGTCGCCGGCGGCGTCCGGAGCAAGCCGGTCCCCTTACGAGTAAACGGAATTCCGACACCCGCGGCTCGCGAGATCCCCAGCGGCACGCCGGGGCCCCTCGCGCTGCCCCCAGGTCGCTACATACAATGAATTACTACATCGACTGCATCGACTTGGGAAGGGGCTGTCATGGGGAGTCTGGACGGGCGCGTCGTCCTCATCACCGGAGCGGGGCGCGGCATCGGGCGGGAGGAGGCCCTGCTCTTCGCCGCCGAGGGCGCCAAGGTCGTCGTCAACGACCCCGGCGTCGCCATCGACGGCACGGGCGGTGACGCCGGCGTGGCCGCGGAGGTCGTCGAGGAGATCATCGCCCGCGGCGGGCAGGCGGTCGCCAGCACCGACAGCGTCGCCGACTGGGACGGGGCCCGCCGCATGGTGGCGAAGGCCCTGGAGTCCTTCGGCGACCTGCACGCGGTGGTCAACAACGCCACCATCGAACGTAACCGGGGCCTGGCCGACCTGCCGGAGGAGGACTTCGACGCCGTCCTGGCCGTCAAGCTGAAGGGCACGTTCGCTGTCACGCGCTGGGCGGCCCGCCACTGGCGCGAGCGGCACCGGGCCGGGATCCGCATCGACCGGGCCGTGATCAACACCTCCTCCGGCTCCGGGCTGCTCAACCCGCTGCCCACGCAGGTCTCCTACGCGGCGGGCAACGCCGGGGTGGCGGCGCTCACCACCGTGGCCGCCCTCGAGCTCGGCCGCTACGGCGTACGGGTCAACTGCATCTCGCCTTCGATGGCCCGCACCCGCCTCACCCTCACCGTCCCCGGCATGGGCCAGGAGCCGCCGGCGGGCCGGTTCGACCCGCTGGACCCGGCCGCCTGCGCGCCCGTCGCCGCCTACCTGGCCGGCCCGGCCTGCCCGCTCACCGGCCAGGTGCTGTCGGTACGGGGCGGGACGGTCGCGGTCAACCACGGCTGGTCCCTCGGCGGGCACATCCACCAGGACGGGCTGTGGAGTGTCGAGGAGCTGGCCGAGCGGGTGCCGGAACTGCCGGTGGACGACCCGTACGACAAGCTCGCCCAGGCCCTGACCGGCGCCCTCGGCACCGTCGGACGCGACCGGCTCCAGGAGATGATCGACGCCCTGCTGGACCAGGCGGCCCCGTCCGGCACGGCCACCGCCTGACCCGCCCGGCACGCCGGCCTGCGGCTCCGAGGAGGTGGGGCCCAGGTCGCGCCGCAGCGCGTCCGGCTCGGGGTGTACGGCGGCGAAGGAGATCAGGCTCACCAGGGGCAGGTCGTCGAAGGTCAGCGGGCGAGGGCGGCGAGGTGGTCGTAGAGGGCCCGGTGCCCGTCGGGGGTGGGGTGCAGGCCGTCGGCGAGCAGGTCGGGCCTGTCGTGCAGCGGCGCCCACATGTCGAGGAAGTCGACGTGGTTCGCGACGCACCAGGTCCGCAGGCTCTCGCGCAGGGCCAGTGCCCCGGTGTGCGTGAAGCGCAGGCAGCCGAGGTCGCGGGTCCTGGACTCGTCGACCCACGTCGGGCCCAGGACGACGAGCCGCGCGCTGTGGCTCAGGGCGGTTGCGGCCAGCGCGGCGAGACCGTCGCCGAGGCGCTCCAGCCAGCCGGCGTGCGCCGGTTCGGCGGCGAGCGGGCCGGCGGCCAGCCGGCAGGCCGAGTCGCCGATCCCGGCGGCGACGAGCAGGGTGTCGGGACGGCGGGCGGCCAGGAGCGCGGGCGTCTGCTCGCTGACGTCGATCAGGGTGCTGCCGGGGACGGCCACGTTGAAGACGCGGTGCCCGGCCTCGTCGGCGGCGATGTGCGCGGCCGCCAGGCGGGCCGCCCACCCGCCCTCCGGGTCACAGCGGCCGTAGGCGATGCCGTCGCCCGCGATCACGATGCGCGCGGCCGGGCGCAGCGGTCTCGCGTCCAGGTACGCCCACGCGGCCTCCCCGGAGGCCAGGAGCACCCGCCGGCGGGCGTAGTCGTCGACCTCGTACGCGTCGGCCGCGGCGAGCTCATGGTCGGTGAGGTGCAGGACGGCGCCCTCGACCGCGGCATCCCGTTCCCGGGCCAGGGTCAGGTGCACGTCGATGCCGCTGGTGGCGATCACGGACGGGTCGGTGATCGGCAGCGGCCTGGTCGTGTGGCCGGTCAGCGACGCCGGGGACACGGGAACGGCCTGACCGAAGAGGGTGGTCTGCACCCGCTCGTCCAGCAACGTGCCGAAGGAGAACAGGGTGTGCGGGCGCGGCTGGCTCACCTCGGTCCTTTCTCCGCGGGTCTCCCCGGATCTCCTGGGACGGATGTGATCACCTTATCCGCCGGACCCGCCGCGGGACCGTAGCGACCTGCGCGTGAGCTCCGGTCAGTTCCCGGCCGGCAGCGGTTCGATCAGGTCCTCCATCGTGCAGTCCAGGATGTCCAGCAGCGCCATCAGCGTGCGGAGGCTGAGCCGCTCCGGCTTCTCCGCCACCAGCCGGTAGACCTGGCTCAGCGACAGGTCGATGCCGCGCTCGGCCAGCAGCGGACGCAGGTCGGTGGTGGAGAACATGCCCCGGGCGGCCATGACCTCCCGCAGCCGCCACCGGTAGTCGAGCCTGCAGGCCGTCCTGTGCCCGTGGTGGCCGGTCACGGGATGCGCTCCAGCTGGCTGCGCGAGGTGATGCCCATCTTGGCGAAGACCTTTCGGAGGTGGTATTCGACGGTGCGGGGGCTGACGTACAGGCGGCCGGCGATCTCCTTGTTCGTCAGGCCCTGCTGGGCCAGCCTCGCGATCCGCGTCTCCTGCGGCGTGAGCTGCCCGGAGGTCTCGACCGTACGCTTGCGGGCGGTCTCGCCGGTCGCCAGCAGCTCGCGCTCCGCCCGGTCGGCGAACCCTTCCATGCCCATGGCCACGAACAGCTCGCTCGCCGTGCGCAACTGCTCGCGCGCGTCGAGCCGGCGCCGCTCGCGCCGCAGCCACTCGCCGTAGAGCAGGTGGGCGCGGGCGAGGTCGACGCGCATGCGGGTCCGCCGCAGCCGGTCGATCGCCTCGCGGTAGCGGGTGTCGGCCTCCTCACCCTGGCCGAGCAGCGCGCGCGACCGGGCCTGTACCCCGAGCGCCCAGTCGGTCCCGCTCGCCTGGGTGGTCGCGACCAGCTGGTCGAGCGCCCGGAAGGCGAGCTCGCGGTCGCCGCTGTAGACCGCCGCCTCGACCAGCTCGGCCGGCGCCCAATGTGCCGCGGCGCCCGGGGAGGGCTGGTACGCGGTGGCGCGCTCCGCGGCCGCCCGGGCCTGCTCGTACTGGCCCAGGCCGTTGTGCAGCACGGCCGTCAGCCAATGGGCGACCGACGCCGTGGATCCCTCGCCGCGGGCCGTCGCCTCGTTCGTCAGGGCGTCGGCCAGCTGCTCGGCCTCGGCCTGCCGTCCCCGCCACGCCGCCAGGGCGAGGGCGCCGCCCGCCGGCGCCTGGAACCCGAAGCCGATCCGGACCCCGGTCGCGGCGACGAGGGTCTGGATCTCCTCGTTCACCGACTCCGCCTCGTCCAGTTCGCCGGCGAAGTTGAGCAGCATGAGCCGCGTGCTCAACGCCAGGGGCAGCAGGGCGAGGGCGCCGGTGTCGCGGAGGAGGGCGACGTAGCGATCCGCCAGCTCGCGGCCCGACCTGTCGTCCCACAGGGCCATGGCGAGGGTGTGGGCGGCCCACAGCCGGCGGAAGTCCTCCGTGGCGGAGGTCTCCTCGCTCAGGAACGCGGCCAGGGCCCGCCGCATGGCCGGGGCCGCGACCTCCGGATCCTCCGTGAAGTGCCTGGCCAGGGCGTCGAGGAGGAGGTCGGCGACCCGGGGCGGGCCGATGGCGGGCGGTGCCGTACGGGCGGCCGCCGCGACCTCTCCGAGGCTGCGGCCCTCGTCCGGGAGGATGCCGATCGCCGCGGACAGCGCCTGCAGATACGTGTCCCGGGCCAGCGCGGTGTCCAGGGGCTCGAATCGCCTGGCGGCGCTGATCAGCATCGGGGCGGCGGAGCTGCCGTGGTTCGAGGTGCTGGCGATCTCGGCGCGCAGCAGCTCCGCGTGGGCGAGTCGCAGCTCGTCCAGCGGACCGGCCTGGGCCGAGGCCAGCAGCGCCAGGGCGGGCTCGGGCGCGCCGGCCAGGTGCTTGGCGCGGGCGGCGGCCAGCGCGCGCTCCGCCCGGCGCCGGGGGTCGGGCGTGAGGGCGGCCGCCCGCTCCAGGAAGGCGCCGACGGCCGCCAGGCCACCGCGTGCCTGCGCGCGGCCGGCCGAGCGTTCGAGCTCCGCGGCGACCTCCTCGTCCGGCTGCGCGGTGGCGTGCGCGCGGTGCCAGGCGCGCCGGTCCGGATCGGCTTCGACATCGGTCGCCTCCGCCAGCGCCAGGTGCGCCTTCCGGCGTTCCTCCGGCAGGGCCGTCCGGTACACCGCCGAGCGCGCCAGCGGGTGCCGGAAACGTACCCGGACGCCAAGGACGATCATGTCGTTCGCGGCGCCGACCAGCGCCATGCCGAGGCCGAGCCGCGCGGCCGCCCGCCACAGCAGCGCCGCGTCGCCGAGCGGGTCGGCGGCCGCCAGCAGCAGCAGTTGCCGGGTGCGCGCGGGCATGCGTTCCAGCTGCCGCCGGAAGCTGTCCTCGATGCGGCCGGAGAGCGACCGGGTGGCCGGCGGGCCGAACCCGCCCGCCAGCTCCGGGCGGGTGTATTCACGCAGCAGCTGCAGCAGCGCCAGCGGGTTGCCCCGGGCCTCGGCGACGAGCCGGTCGCGTACCTGCGCGTCCAGCGGGCCGGGGACCACCGAGCGCAGCAGCGCCCGGGCGTCGCCGGCGGACAGGCCCGCGACGTCCAGCGTCGGCAGGCCGGACAGCTCGTCCGCCTCTTCGGTGTCGCGCACCGCGAACACGCAGGCCACCGACTCCGCGAACAACCGGCGGGCGACGAAGGCGAGCACCTGCGCCGAGGCCTGGTCCAGCCACTGGGCATCGTCGATCACGCACACCAGCGGACGTTCCTCGGCCGCCGCCGCGAGCAGGCTGAGCACGGCCAGTCCGAGGAGCAACCGGTCCGGCGCCGGCCCGGCGCGCAGCCCGAACGCCGTGCCGAGCGCGTCGCGCTGCGGTCCAGGCAGGCCGTCCAGATGGCCCAGCATCGGCACGCAGAGCGAGTGCAGCGCCGCGAACGCGAGCTCCATCTCCGACTGCACCCCCGCGGCGCTCACCACCCGGCAACCGGCGGCCCGCTCGGTCAGGTGCTCCAGCAGCGCCGACTTGCCCACCCCGGCCTCGCCGCGCACGACCAGCGCCCGGCTCTCACCGGCCCGCACCGCGGTGAGCAGCCCGTCGAGCGCCTCGCACTCGGCCTGCCGGCCCAGCAGCCCGGCCTTCACACCGGGGCGGTGAAAGCCGGCGGGCGACCAACCGCCGCCCACGACCGCGACTCCCCCACCGCGTCCGAGCACGCCTTCCAGAACGTCAAGGCTTGATTTACCGAGCACCCCGGATCCACCTCCCGCCACGTCACTCATCCGCCTCTTGATTCAAAACCGTACGAGTGGCCGGTGGGGGACTGCGTACGTAGGACTACGTAATGCCCGCGCCAGACCCCGGAGCCTGGTCGCGGTTCCCCCTGGGGGCCCTACGGATGCGAACGGCACCCGGGCGGGCCGACGCTGACGGCGATGGAACTCAAAATCCCCGCATCCACGAGCCGTCGCGATGCCCATCCGCGCGGGGCGAGGGGCCGCGCGGATGGGGTGCCGGGACCGGCCCGGCCGCGCGGGCGAGGGAGCCGCGTGGCCGGGGCCCGCCGGCCGGTGTCGTCAGAGCGGCCGGTCGGCCATCATGGCGGCGAGCTCGCTGCGCGACTTGACGCCGACCTTCGGGTAGATCCGATACAGGTGGGTGGTGACCGTGCGCGGCGACAGGAACAGCCGCTCGGCGATCTCCCGGTTGCTCAGCCCGTCGGCCGCGAGCCGCGCGATCTGCTGCTCCTGCGGCGTCAGCGCGTCGATGGCGTCGATCGGCTTGCGCCGGGACTCGCCCGTGGCCCGCAGCTCGGCCCGTGCCCGCTCCGCCCACGGCGCCGCCCCGAGCGCGTCGAACGTGGCGGCCGCGGCGCGCAGCAGCGGCCGCGACTCCGCCGCCTGGCGCTGCCGGCGCAGCCAACCACCGTACGTGAGCTGCAGGCGGGCCCGCTCGAACGGCCAGTCACGCAGGTCCCCCGCGGCGAGCGCGGCCTCGTACGCCGCGGCGTCGTCGGCCAGCACCGCCCCGGCGTAACGGAGCCCCGTGACGAGGACGGGCGAGCGGCTCCGCTCGGCGATCGGGGTCAGCTCGGTCACCACGTCGCGGATCTCGTCGAGCGCGCCGCAGTGCGCCGCCGCCTCGGTCAGGTGCCCGACGAGGGTGAAGCGCAGGTAGGGGTGGTAGGCGACGTCGCCCGGGTCGAACACCCGGCGCAGCTGCCCGTACGCCTCCTCGAACCGCCCGGTGGCGAGCGCGTTGATGCCGCGGATGCGTTGCGTCAGCGACAGCATCGCGTGCATGCCGGCCGAGAACATCGTCTTCTCCGCGGCATCCGCGATCTCGGCGGCGACCTCGTCGTTGCCGCGCAGCGCCTCGGCCATGCCCAGCTGCAGGCGGGCCTGCAGCTCCCAGACCGACGCCCGGGTCTCGGTGGCCAGCGCCGCGCACTCCGTCGCGGCGGACACGGCGGCCCGCGCGTCGCCGGCGGCGGCCGCGTTGTAGGCCAGGCTCGTCAGGGCCTGCGTCAGCATGCCGATCCGGCCCTGCGTCCGCAGCGATTCCGCGCTCGCCGCCAGGAACGTGTTCGACAGCGGGTACGCGCCCAGCGCCGACGCCGCGAACCCGAGGTCGTAGCGCTCCCGAGGGGTCAGGTCCAGCCGGTACTGCAACGCCGTCAACCCGTCGAGGCAGGACGCGCCCCGCTCGACGGGGGCGACCTGGGCCAGCGCGCAGAGCACCCGGATGTCGCCCGCCGGGGCCTCGATCAGCTCCGCGACCTCCACAAACCTGAGCCTGGTGCGGTCGTCGGGATTGGACCAGTAGAACCGCAGGCAGATGCTGCTCAGCGCCTCAAGGCTGAGCTCGACCTCGCCGGCGCTCCGGATGGTGTCGATGAGCTCGACATAGACGCCCAGCCGCGCGCTGCCGGTCCAGCCGGTGCCGAGATACGCCTCGCGGTACCAGGACAGCCGCGCCAGGTCCCCCGGGCGCAGCTGGGCCTCGTCCACCAGCCCCAGCAGGCGGCGTACCGTCGCGGCGTCGCCCTGCTCGTCCGCCGTCGTCGCCGCCCACAACAGCCGGCTGCCGCGCTCGTACGGGTCCTCGCTGAGCTGCGCCGCCCGCTCCATCGCGGTCAGCGCGATCGAGGCGGCCTGCGCGTAGCGGGCCCGGGTCGCCACGGCCGCCAGATCCGCGGCGAGGGCCTCGTCGGGGCCGGCCGCGGCGGCGGCGCGGTGCCACACCTGCCGATTCTCGGTGGCCACGACCGCCGCGAGGCAGGCGTGCGCCCGCCGCCGCTGGGCGGCACTCGCCGACTGCCGCAGGGCCGAGCGCAGCAGCGGGTGCCGGAAGCGCACCCGGTACTGATCGTCCACGCCGACCAGCCGGCTGACCACGGCCGGCTCCATGTCGTCGGCCGTGACCGGCCGGTCCTCGAACCGGGACGCCGCCGCGAGCACCTCGTCGAGGTCGTCGCCGTCGTCCAGCGCCGCCACGAGCAGCAGCGCGCGCGTCGCCGCGGGCAGCTCGCCGACCAGCCCGGCGAACGTCCGCTCCACCCGGGCGCTCAGCGGGAGCCGCGACGGGAGCAGCGCGGCGCCGCCGGAACGGGCGGCCAGCCCGCCGAGCTCGATCAGCCCGAGCGGGTTGCCCGACGACACGGCGAGCACGCGCTCGCGCAGGGCGGGCGTGAGCCCGGGCGCGACCTGGTCGAGCAGGCTCCCGGCCTGGTCCGGCTCCAGCGGTTCGAGCCGCAGCTCCGGCAGCGCGGCGGCGGCGAGGAGCCGGTCGACGTCCTCGCCGTCGCGCGCCGTCACCACGAGCGCGGCCGGGTCGGACTCCAGCCGCCGGGCCACGAAGGCCAGCACCTCCCAGCTCACCCGGTCGAGCCAGTGGCCGTCCTCCACGGCCAGCAGGACCGGCTGGTCGAGCCGGCCGAGCAGATCGAGCACCTCGACGCCGACCCGGAACGGCGACTCGTCCGCGGCCCCGCCCAGCTCCGGGCCCAGCTCCTCACCCAGCTCCGGGCCCAGCCGGCGGAACAGATGCCGGACCCCGGCGTACGGCAGCTGCACCTCGGCCTGCACGCCCGCGGTGGTCAGCACCCGCATCCCGAGCGCCTGGGCCGCCGCGCAGGCTTCGCCCCACAGCGCCGACTTGCCGATCCCGGCCTCTCCCCGTACGACGAGGGCGCCGCCACGGCCCCGCGTGGCCTCACTCAGCAGGACGCCGAGCGCCTGGATCTGGGCCTCCCGCCCGACGATCACCTGAGGCTCCCGCCCGACGCGCGCCGGGCAGGTCTTCGCGGCCGCTCCGCCCCTCTGGCCACGCCCACCCCTTCCGTCTGACGCGAGAATCATTCATCAGATGCAAGGACCGGCGCAACACGAGCAGGTCACGCCGCATCCCCGGTCCGCCCGGGGTTCTCAGGCCAGGGGTCTGTCCCCCCGGGACCTACGGATGCGAGTGCCCGCGGACCGCAAGACGCTGTCAGGCATGCCCGCACGCACTTGCCCCGCCCCGGGGGAAAGGGGATTCCCATGGACGATCCGCTGAGGATCGGCGCCAACGTTGTCGACTATGTCCTGGTCCTGGCCTATTTCACAGTGGTGCTGCTGGTCGGGCTGGCCGCGCGGCGAAGAGTTTCCGGCAGCCTTGACTTCTTCCTGTCGGGGCGGTCGCTGCCCGCCTGGATCACCGGGCTTGCCTTCATCTCGGCCAACCTCGGCGCCGTCGAGATCATCGGGATGTCGGCCAACGGCGCCGAGTACGGCATGCCGACCGTGCACTACTACTGGATCGGCGCCATCCCGGCCATGCTCTTCCTCGGCGTGGTGATGATGCCCTTCTACTACGGGTCGAAGGTGCGCAGCGTCCCGGAGTTCATGCGCCGCCGCTTCGGCACCGGCGCGCACCTGGTGAACGCGATCAGCTTCGCCCTCGCCCAGATCCTCATCGCGGGGATCAACCTGTTCCTGCTGGCCACCGTGGTCAACAGCCTCCTGGGCTGGCCGCTGTGGGTCGCCCTGATTCTCGCCGCCGCGATCGTGCTCAGCTACATCACCCTCGGCGGACTGTCGGCGGCCATCTACAACGAGGTCCTGCAGTTCTTCGTCATCCTCGCCGCGCTGCTGCCGCTCACCCTCATCGGGCTGCACCGCGTCGGCGGGGTCGGCGGTCTGATCGACAGGGTGACCGCCTCGGTCGGCGGTGCCGAGCAGCTGCGGTCGTGGCCGGGCAACGAGCTGTCCGGGTTCGCCAACCCGGTCCTGTCCGTCATCGGCATCGTCTTCGGCCTGGGCTTCGTGCTCTCCTTCGGCTACTGGACGACGAACTTCGTCGAGGTCCAGCGGGCGCTGGCGACCAGCTCGATGTCCGCGGCGCGCAGCACGCCGATCGTCGCGTCGTTCCCGAAGATGTTCATCCCGTTCATCGTGGTGATCCCCGGGATGATCGCGGGGGTGCTGGTGCCCGAGGTGATGCGGCTCAAGGCCGGCGACCAGGCCGCCGGGGTCACCTACAACGACTCGATCCTGCTGCTCATCCGCGACGTGCTGCCCAACGGGCTGCTCGGCGTCGCCCTGGCGGGGCTGCTCGCCGCGTTCATGGCCGGCATGGCGGCCAACATCTCCGCCTTCAACACCGTCTTCAGCTACGACCTGTGGCAGCAGTACGTGCGCAAGGACCGGCCCGACGACTACTACGTGAAGGTCGGCAGGTGGGCCACGGTCGGCGCGACGGTCCTGGCCATCGGCACCGCGTTCATCGCGGCCGGCTACGGCAACCTGATGAACTACCTGCAGACCCTGTTCGGCTTCTTCAACGCCCCGCTGTTCGCCACCTTCATCCTCGGCATCCTCTGGAAGCGGATGACCGCGACCGCGGGGTGGGTGGGGCTGGTGTCCGGGACGCTGGGCGCGATCGCCGTCTGGCTGGCCAACGAGTTCGGCGCCATCGACCTGCCCGGGCAGGGGGCGGCGTTCCTCTCCGCGGGCGTGGCGTTCGTCGTGGACATCACGGTCAGCGTCCTGGTCACCCTGGTGACCTCCCCGAAGCCGGCCAGCGAGCTCAGCGGGCTCGTCCTGTCGGAGACGCCCAAGGCGCTGCGCACCGACCCGGCTGCGAGCCGGCTGCCCTGGTACCGCGCGCCGACGAAGCTGGCGGGCATCTCCCTGGTGCTCGTCACCGTGCTCAATGTGATCTTCCGATGATCGTCCCGCTGATCCACGACCTGCTGAGGAGTCGGACATGAGCAAGGTGGAGCCCGTTACGGGCCGCGACGGCGGGGCGCCGGACAGCTCCGGGCCGCGCAAGGCCGGCGCCTTCGACGTTCGCGTCGTCATCGCCTGGCTGATCGGTTTCTATGGCATCGTCCTGATCGTCCTGGGTCTCGTCGTGGACACGGCAGAGGACCGGGCCAAGACCGGCGACGTGAACGCCAACCTGTGGGCCGGCATCGCCATGGCCGTGGTGGCGATCGCCTTCCTGGTGTGGGCCCGCCTGCGTCCCGTGGTCATCGACCCGCCTCCGGAACCGACGGATCCCTAGGCGTCGTGCGCGGGTGGGGTGTTCTTCCCGGTGCCGGGGCGTGGTCAGGCGAGGAGGTCGTCGAGGACCTCGGGGGCCAGGCCCAGGGCGGTGGTCATGCCGATGCCGGAGGTCACCGACACCACCCGTACGCCGGGCATGGGGGTGGCGACCAGGAAGGGGGCCGGGGCGGAGGCGTACACGCCGCGCCAGCGCTCGCGTACCGTCAGCGGGCCGGCGCCCAGCAGGCGAGCGGTCTGCTCCAGGACCTGGCGGTCGAGCTCCTCGGCCTGGAACGGGTCGAACGTGCCCGCGTAGGCGTGGGTGTCGCCGATGATCAGGTCGCCGTCCGGGCGCTGGGTGAACATGAGGTTCAGCCCGATGCCGACCAGCCCCGGGTGCGCGGACTCCATCCGCGCGCGCAGGGCGGGCCCGGTGGGGCAGGCCGTGAAGCCGTCGTAGCGCAGGAGCGAGAAGCCGGACAGCACGGCGGGATCGACGCGCCGGCCGTGCGGGTCGGCCACCCGCAGCATGTGCAGGGCGCAGCCGCGCAGGCCGGACCGTTCGGCCAGGTCGGGGAAGTGCCGGTGCACGTGGTGGCCGACGGCCACGACCACCCGGCCGGCCTCGACCCGGCCGCGGCTGGTGACCACCGCGTCCGGCTCCACGGCGTGGGCGGAGGTGGCCCAGTGGAAGCGCACCCCCCGGCGGGCCAGCCAGCCGGCGATGGCGTGAACGGCCTGGCGCGGGTCGACGCGTACGTCCATGGGCAGCCAGGCGCCGCCGACCACGCCGGGGCCCACCGGCACCCGCTCGGCCACCGCGCGGGCGTCGAGCAGGACGGCCTGGCCGTCGCGGGCGGCGCTGAACTCCGCCAGCACCGCGTACTCGTCGTCGGCCCTGGCCACGACCACGGTGCCGCCCTCGTTGAGCCAGAGCCCCGCCTCCCGCGCCAGGCTCAGCCAGGCGGTCCTGGCGGCCGTCGCGTAGCGCAGGGCGTCGCCGTCCTGGGCGGTGAAGCAACCGTGCCCGAAGTTGCGGACCGAGGCCCCGACGGCCCGCTCGTCACGCTCGACGACGGCGACGGACAGCCCGCGGCGCACCGCGTCGACCGCGTGGGCGAGCCCGACGATGCCGGCCCCGACGACGACGAGATCGGCCGAGTCGAGGGATCCGTCCGACGGCTGATGACTTGTCATGACAGGTAAGGTGTCCGGTCCGGCACCGAGATGTCAACAGGCGCCGGAGACCTGTCACCTCTCGTTTGCCGGGCCGCAATCCTCGCAGGTGGACTAGCTGTTCTGCGGTCGGGTCCGCTGCCGCGACGTGCTCGACGTCCTGTATGGTCAAGTCGCATGGACGGGCATCTCCACGAACGGGTCGCAGCGGATCTGCGTCGTCGCATCAGCTCCGGCGACCTGCCGGTGGGCGCCGCCGTCCCCTCCGAGTCGCAGTTGTGCGAGCAGTGGGGAGCCTCGCGCGGGCCGATCCGCCAGGCGCTGGCCACGCTCCGCGCCGAGGGGCTGATCGGCGGCGGGCGCGGCAAACCGCCGGTGGTGCGCAGCCACACGATGCCGCAGCCGTTCGAGACGTTCCTGTCGTTCTCGCGGTGGGCCGAGCGGACGGGCCACACGCCGGGCCAGCGCACGGTGGAGATCGCGCGGCGCCCGGCCACCGCCGAGGCGGCCGACGCGCTGAGCGTGGACGAAGGCGCCCCGGTCGTCCAGCTGCTGCGCCTGCGGCTGCTGGACGGCGTGCCCGCGATGGTGGAACGCACCACGTTCGTCTGGTCCGTGGGCCGGTTGCTCTTCGACTTCGACTGCGACCAGGGGTCGGTCTTCGCGTACCTGAGCGGTCGCGGCGTCGACCTGAGCAGGGCCCGCCACGTGATCGACGCGATCGTCGCCGGCGAGACCGACGCCGCGCTCCTGGCCGTCTCCCCCGGCTCGGCCCTGCTGCGCGAACGCCGCCGCACCTCCTCCGCCGACGGCGTCCCGGTCGAGTACTCCGACGACCGCTACCGCCCCGACCTCGTCTCCTTCACGATCGACAACTCCCAGCAGGCCCACCCGGCCCTGCTGCGCGGCAGCCCCGACGACCTCCTCCAAGGAGCCCAACCATGATCGAACTGGCGGTTCTCGACATCGCCGGCACCACCGTCGAAGAGCACGGCGCCGTCTATGTCGCCCTTGAACAGGCCGTCCGCGCGGCGGGCGGCACGCCGGGCGCCGCCGACATCCACGACTGGATGGGCGCCGACAAGCGGGCGGCCATCACCGCGCTGCTCACCGGCGGGACGAGCCGGGCTCCCGCCCCCGAGACCGTGGAGAGCGCCTTCGCCGACTTCCGCGAGCGCCTGCGCGCCGCCTACGCCGAGACGCCGCCGGCCCCGCTGCCCGGGGTGCCGGAGGCGATCGCCACGCTGCGCGCCGCGGGCGTCAAGGTGGCGCTCACCACCGGGTTCGACCGCGAGGTGACCGACGCGCTGCTGGGCTCGATCGGCTGGGACGACGGTTTCCTCGACGCGGTGGTGTGCGTGGACGACGTCCCCGTGGGCCGGCCGGCCCCGTACATGATCTTCCGTGCGATGGAGGCGACCGGCGTGCACGACGTCGGCCGGGTCCTCACGGCCGGCGACACCGTCCGCGACCTGCGTGCCGGCACCAACGCGGGCGCGGCGATCGTGGCGGGCGTGCTCACCGGGAGCCAGGACGCGGCCGCGCTTGGCGCCGTCCGGCACACCCACCTGCTGCCCGGCGTGGCCGCCATCCCCGCGCTGCTCTCCCTTCCGCCGGCCACGCGGGCCGAGGCCTAGGCCGTACGGGCCGTCACGGCACGCCAGCCGAAGGTGACGGCGCCGGCCAGCAGCGCCACCCCGGACAGCACGCCGCTGACCAGCGGCACCCAGGCGACGGCGGCCGTCGACGCGAGCACCAGGCCGCCGGCGCCCAGCAGGGTGAGGACCACGCCGGGCACGGCGATGCCCCAGTCCTTCCAGACCGGCGCCAGCGCGATGAAGTGCACGCCCACCACCAGCGCCACCCATGCCACGTTGGCCTGCTCGGGGCTGCCCCAGGCGGCCAGCACCCGGAGGCCGCCGAAGAGCAGGATCGCCTCGGCGGCGACGACGACCAGGTAGCCGCGGCCGTACATGCTCCGCCGCTCCCCGGCCCCGGGCCGCTCCCGCCGGGCGGTGGCGATCCACATGCCGGCGACGGCGATGGCCGCCAGGCAGGCGGCCGCCCGCAGGACGTTCGCGGTCACGGCGTTCAGCGGGCTCTGCGCGTTGACGACGACGAAGACCGCGCCGAAGATCGCGCCCACCAGTAACCCAGTCATTCGTTGCATGGCGTTCATTGAACTCCGTGCCGGATACCGGCCGCATGGGGGCTGGGGCGAGTAGGCGGTCGGTCTGGCACTACCTCGCCGTGCCCCGCAGGTAGGCGAGCACCGCCAGCACCCGCCGGTTGTCATCAGGGGTCTCGCGCAGCTCCAGCTTGGCGAACACGCTGGCCACGTGCTTGCCGACGGCCGCCTCGGTGATCGACAGGGCCCGCGCGACGGCGCTGTTGGAGCGCCCCTCCGCGATCAGGGCGAGCACCTCGCGCTCGCGCGCGCTCAGCCGGTGCGTCGGCTCGTCGATCTCCCTGGCCCTGTCCCAGGTCCGCTCGAACAGGTCGATGAGGGCGGTGAGAAGGCTCTGCTGCCTGATCACCAGGGTGCCCGGCGCGTACGCGAAGGGGGTCATCCGGAGGAACGCCACGGCGCGATCGAAGATGAGCACCTGCTGGATCGGCTCCTCGACGACCCGGTGCCGGTCGCCGGAGGCGTGCAGCTGCCTGATCCGGGCCACCTTGCCGGGGTCGTCCAGCACGCTCGCATGGATGACCGTCCGCATGGTCATGCCACGCTCCAGGGCGTCGAGCACCCTGCGCCTGCTCCGCCGCTCCTGGGAGCCCTTCTCCATCGAGCTCAGCGGCTGCATGGCGCGCAGCTCGCCGGCCGCGGGCACGACCTGCGCGATCTGCTGCCGTACGAGCGCGTCGTCGTCCACCCGCTCGACGTCGACGGGGATCCCCCGCAGTTCGCCGACCACCTCCTCCAGGCGATGGACGAGCCGGGCCAGCGTCACGCCGTCGTCCACGCTCACTGACCGGCCACCTCCCCGGCTCCGCCGGACGTCCGCGGCAAGAACCGGCTCGTGGCCAGGCAGGCGACGGCCGGGATCGGGAAGAGCACGAGGTAGAGGTTCGGGATCCACCAGGCCAGGGAGAAGTCGCCGCGCAGGGTCCAGAAGGCGATCGCCATGAGTCCCGAGGCCATGGTCAGCACCAGGGAGATCAGCATGAGGGGCAGGCCGTCGCCTCGCCGCCGGCGCCCCAGCCACAGGCTCGTCAGGCCGGTGACGCCGGCCGGCAGGTCGATCCAGAGGAAGGACCAGTTCCAGTCGGCCATGATCGGGTCGGCGTAGTCGGCGAACGCCCACTCCGGCGGGATCAGCCCCAGGCCCGTGACGCCGAAGTAGACGAGGAAGCCCAGATCGGTGACGAGCATCAGGGCTTTAGTGGTGCGCAGCACGGTCGATCAGCTCCAGGAGGTAGCGGCGGGTGCGCTCGTGCAGCTCGGGCTCGGGCTCGCCCAGGCCGAGCAGCCGGGCGGCCCACCAGCCGTCCACGGCCAGCCGTACGGCGGTGGCGGCGGCGGGGTCGATGCCGTCGTCGGCCAGCCTGGCCTGCCAGGCGGAATATCGCTCCCGCAGGGGCCGCAGCCCGGCCGGGTCGATCAGCACTCCGGCCAGCAGCGCCACGGTGACCGTGTCGGCCGGGGCCCGCGCGACGTGCCGTTCGGGGATCGTGGCCTCGATGTAGGCCCGCAGGTAGTCGCCCGGGCGGTGGCCGGCCTGTGCGAGGGCCGCGTCGAAGGCGGTGGTGAGGCGCTCGACCATGGCGGCGACCAGCGCCTGCTTGGTCGGGAAGTGATAGAACAGGCCGCCCTTGGAGACCCCGGCCCGCCTGGCGACGGCTTCGAGGGTGAGCGAATCGGCCCCCTCGGTCAGGAGCACCTCGGCGGCGGCGTCGAGCAGGCGTTCCTTGGAACTGGTTCTGGGCACCCTGAAACTATACCGGCCAACCGGTATAGTTTCAGCACATGACTGGACTCTCCCCCCATGGCAGACTCCATGCTCGTCCCACGGCGCGCACCTGGAGGAGAGCAACCGCATGACGATCGTGAAGGACGTCGAGGCCCGCGACACGCAACACTGCGAGACGACGGCGCTCGGGGTGCTGCTGCGGCACGAAGGGCTCGATCTGTCCGAACCCATGCTGTTCGGGCTCGGCTCGGGCCTGTCCTTCATCTACTGGGACAGCAAGGCCATGGCGGTCCCCTTCCTCGGCGGGCGGGTCAGGCCGTTCGAGCTCACCGGGAACCTGGCCGCCAGGCTGGGGCTGACCCTGCGGACCGAGGAGACCACCTCACCGCGCAAGGCGTGGGCGAACGTGGCCGCCCAGATCGACGCCGGCCGGCCCGTCGGGCTCCAGCTCGACAGCTACCACCTCGACTACTTCCGGTCGAAGGTGCACTTCGGCGGGCACGTCGTCGCGATGTACGGCTACGACGAGCACGATGCCTACCTGGTGGACACCGGGCCGCAGGGCGGGGCGGTGCGCACCAGCCGGACCAGCCTGGCCGAGGCACGGGCGGAGCGCGGCCCGATGACCGCCAGGAGCCGCTCCTTCACCATCGAGCTGCCGGCACACCCCGTCCCCTGGCAGGAGCAGCTCGTCCCCGCGATCACGGCGTGCGCCGCGGCCTTCCTCGCCGCCCCCATCGCCAACCTGGGCCATCGCGGCATCGACAAGGCCGCCCGCCAGGTGCCCGGCTGGCTGGCCCGCGCGGAGCAGCCGCAGCGGGACCTGCCGCAGGCCGCCCTGCTCATGGAGCAGGCGGGCACCGGGGGTGCTCTGTTCCGGGCCCTCTATCGCGACTTTCTCGGCGAGTGCGCCGGGCTGATCGACGACGACGGTCTCCGTACCGGCCACCGGCTGTACGGGGAGGCCGCCGTCATGTGGACGGACGTGGCCGCCCTGATCGCGAAGGCCGGGGAGACCGGCGACGCCGCGCACCTCGACGAGGCCGGCGCCGTCCTCCACGACCTCGCGCGCATCGAGAGCGAGGCCATGCACGTGCTCCGCCGGCTGTAACCCGCGCGGCAGCCGATCAGTCCACGTCGGCCGCCGGGGCGGTCCACGTGTTGCAGTGGCCCGGCCTGCCGCCCCGGAACCCGCCGTTCAGCCAGGCGGCGCCGTGCTGACCCGTCCCGTGGGTTCGCTCGTCGCCCGTGTCGCCTCTCCGGGCGAAATCCGCCAGCACCTCCTGCCAGTCCTCGGCGGACACCGGGAGCGAGTCACGGACGGCGGCGAACCAGACGCCCGCGAAGCAGTCGGCCTGGAGCTCGTAGCGGCGGCTGATGGCGAGCGTCGTGCCCTCGTCGGGGGTGGAGACCTCCCGCTCCGCGGCGGCGTCGCCGATGCCCGCGTTGTGCTGTACGTGGTGCCCGTACTCATGGGCGAGGATCGCGGTCAGGACCATCGCGTTCTCCTCCTCGTCCACCCCGAGGTAGATGCCGTTGTTGACGGGGCAGTAGAAGGCGGCGGCGTCCGGCTCCGGGTAGTCGCCGCAGGCGCCCCGGCCGGGTTCGGACCAGAAGACCCGGGTGGGCAGCCCGGAGGAAAGCCCGCTGGTCGCCTGGAGGGCCCGCCATGACCGGTCCATGCAGTCGGCCATGGCGTGCAGGAAGGCCGGCCGGGCCGCGTCCGGGGCGCGGCATTCGCCCGTCAGCGGGGACGCCGTGTAGATCGGGTTCCGCTCCAGGCTCCCGGTGACGGCGTCGGCGCCCGGCAGCGGGGTCGAGCTGAGGGCCGGGGCGGGCGGTCGCCCCGCGGCCAGCTGGCCCAGGACCAGTCCCAGCGTCGCGGCCAGGGCGATGAACCCGATCACGCCGGCGGCGAACGCCCCTAAGCCTGAGCGAACCGGTCGCGAGCCCGGCCGCGGCGGCCAACTTCCCACCAGCCGGAGTCTAGATGCTCGATCCCGCCCAGGCCTCCTTGCCGGTGGTGACCGGGGCGCCGGTCCTCGCCGACTCCCCGATGGCGAGGCTGATCAGGTGGTCCTGGCACGCCTCGGCGAGCGGGTAGGGAGGCGGGCCCTCCTGGCGGGCCCAGGCACCCGTGCGGTCGAGGATGTCCGCGACCGCGATGTCGTCGTCGGACCGGGCCGCTCCCTCGAACGGGTTGCGGTAGACCACGCGCCCGTCGAAGCTGATGTGCTTGAGGTCGCGCAGTTCCAGGTTGAGGTCGATGCCGGTGTCGCGCCGGATCAGCCGCGACTCCACCGGCGTCGAGGGGTCGACCAGCCGCACCACCCGGTCGTCGACCAGCTCGCCGATCGAGCCGCGCACCACGATGCGGCGCATGCGCAGGGGGTTCCACCACTGGTTGTCGGTGAAGTCGTACAGGCCCATCCGGCCGCCGAAGTCGAGAGTGGCGATGGTCGTGGTCAGGCGTCGCGGCGTGTCGTCACCCGTCCACCCGCCGAATCCCAGCGGGTCGGCGAGCGGCGCCTCGAACGCCGAGGCGCGCACCTCGGCGGCGTCGAACCCGATGCCCAGCAGGCCGCGGATCATCGACACCGCGTGGTACAGGTGGGTCGAGGAGACCTGGACCGAGGTCGGTTCGCCGATCACGCCCTGCCGGACGAGCGCCAGCCGGGCCGCGTGTCCGGGCATCAGCAGATACTGCTCGGCCACCTGGACCAGGCCGCTGCCGCCCACGTCCCGCCACAGTGACCGCAGCCCGTCCAGGTCGGGCGCGGGCGGCGTCTCGGCGAGGACCGGCATCCGATGCCCGACCGCCGCGCGGATCGCGTCCGGCATCGCGGCCCACGGCACCGCCGCGGCGAGGTAGTCGGGCCGCTCGTGCCGGAGCAGGTCGTCGATCGAGGGGAAGGCCGGTACGCCCCACTCGGCGGTCACCTCGCCGGCCCGCTCCGCGCTGCGCGTCACGACGCCGCTGACCCGTAGCCGGTCCGGCATCGCCGCGGCCAGCCGGAGGAAGAACCGGGTCCGCCGCCCGCTGCCGATCGCGCCGAACGTCGTGGTCATGAAGGGACCTCCTCGGGGGCCGGAGCGATCTCGCAACAGCGTATACGGCCTGCCGAAAAGCCCCGCCGTCGGCGTCGGCGTCGGCGTCGGCGTCGGCGTCGGCGTCGGCGTCGGCGAAGAGGATCTCGCGGCTTCCCGATCGCCGGGTTGTAACCGCGGGCACTGGCAGGCGGACGGACGCTCACCACGATGGGTGCCGGATCTTCTCACACAACGAAAGGTGATGTCGTGCGTCTGCTCACCGGGTTGACGATGAGTGCTGTCCTCGCCGCCGGACTCCTGGCCGCCCCACCCGCCATGGCCGCCCAGACGGCGGTGAGCTTCGCCGCGGACTCGGGCGACTCGTGCCGCCGCGGGGTCACGGAGGGCACGATCGAACGGTACGACGGACCGGTCGTCCGGCCGCTCGTCAACGTCGAAGGCTCGCTGTACGACGAGGCCCGCCCGACCGTCTGCTTCCCCGACAACATGCACTCCACGGCCACCTTCCGCGGTTACCGCGGCACCGAGCTCGTGGACTCCGAGACGTACAAGGCCGACAACGAGCAGGTCAAGCTCTCCTTCGGGCTGTCCGACCCGACGGGGGTGCGGAGCATCGACCGGGTGGTCGTGCAGGTGTGCCGGTTCAGCAACTCGCCGATCGGGATCAGCTACTGCGGTGCCGCGCAGGAGTACAAGATCCCCTAGAGGGTCTCGTCAGTCGTCGAGCAGCCGCCACGCGGTGAGGGCGATCCTGGCCCGGGTCAGGCCGGTGGGCTCGGTGAGGTCGATGCCCAGGCTCCTGCCGATCTGTTCGAGGCGGCGGGCGATGCTGCTGTGGTGCAGGTGGAGGAGGTCGGCGGCCTGCCGCAGGGAGCCGGTGGCGCAGTAGGCGTCCAGGGTCTCCAGGTCTTCGGGGGTGCCGGCCAGCCGGGCGATCGCGATCACGTCGGCGTTGCCGCGGGCGGCGTCCGCGGGGATCTCGGCCAGCAGCGCCAGGGCGCCCAGATCGCCGTGGTGGACGATCGGCCGGCGGGCGGTGGTGAAGCGGAGGGCGGTGCGGGCCTGCTGCCAGGACCGGTCGGGGCTCTCGGCGCCGCCGACGCCCGCGCGGACGCCCGCCGGGATCCCGGCCGGATCCAGGGTGGTGGCCAGGATGACGCCCGCGTCGGCGAGCGGGGCCGCCTTGACCGGGCGGGCCGGGCAGACCAGGGCGCCGACCTGGTCGAGCGGGAGCCGCGAGTGCACGGCGACGACGCGGATCGGCAGGTCGGCGGCGAAACCCAGGAGCCGGAGCGCCCGGGCCCTGGCCGCCTCGTCGATGTTGGCGCTGATCGCCAGCTCGACGAGGGCGGGGTCGGCCATGGTGGTGCGGGCGGGACCGTACCTCTCGACGACCCCCGCGGCGGCGATGGCGAGCCGGTCCAGCAGCACCTCGTCGAGGGGGCTGGGCCGGCCGGGGCGCTCCAGCCACACCGTGCCGATCTCCTCGTCGTCGAGGGTGATCGGCGCCGTGCTGGACGGGGGCGACGGCGGGGTGGTCGCCTCCTTGCCGTCGGGCGCCATGCGGATCACCCGCCCCGTGCCGTGCAGCCGGACCCCGGCCACGCACTCGGCCAGGCCGGCCGAGGCCCGCGCGAGCGCCGGGAGGTCCACCCGCCGGCGCATCAGCGTGTCGTAGAACGCGACGACGCGGATCGCGCCTTCGACGTGCGAGTCCAGTTGCGACAGCCGTTGGGCGAGTGCCTCCATGCCAGGAGGATAGGTCCTCCCTGTCCAGAAGATTGCGCCGATCTACGCGCGATCTGGGCGAAATGCCCGACAGATGGCGGATGGACTCCGGGGTGGCGACCGGCAGGATGGCCGGCATGGATCCCGAACTGGAGCCTTTCCTCCCGATGTTTCCCAAGGACGATCTGGCCGACCCGATCGCCTCGCGCAAGGTCTTCGCCGAGCGGGCCGCCATGCGGCCGGCACCGGATATCTCGGGCATGAAGGTCGAGGACCGTACGGTGCCCGCCGACCCGGACGTGCCGGTACGGATCTATCGTCCGCACCTTGCCCAGGGGGCCATCGTCTGGCTGCACGGCGGCGGCCTGGTCATGGGCAGTCTGGACACCGACCACCCGTGGGCCGCCCGGCTCGCGGACGACTCCGGCGTGGTGGTGATCTCCGTGGACTTCCGGCTGGCCCCCGAGCACCGGTTCCCGGCCGCCCTCGACGACGCCTACGCCGTACTGCGGTGGACGGCCGAGCACGCGACCGAGCTCGGCGTCGATCCGGAGCGGATCGCGGTCGGCGGGCACAGCGCCGGCGGGGGGCTCGCGGCCGCGGTGGCGCTGCGGGCGCGTGAGGAGCAGGGGCCGGCGATCCGCTTCCAGCTGCTCAACCAGCCCGGGCTCGACGACCGGCTGGAGACCTGGTCGGCGCGGAACTTCACCGACACACCCTGGCTGTACCGCGACAAGCTGGCCGCGATATGGCGGCACTACCTGGGCTCCGCGCCGGCCACGCCGTACGCCGCCCCGGCCCGCGCCGACGACCTGTCCGGCCTGCCGCCCGCCCACATCGCCACCGCCGAGTTCGACCCGCTCCGCGACGAGGGCATCGGCTACGCGCTGCGCCTGCTGCAGGCGGGCGTGCCGGTCGAGCTGCACCAGTGGCCCGGCACCTTCCACGGCTCGCAGGCCATCCCGACCGCCGAGGTGTCGCAGCGGCAGGTCGCCGAACTCGGCGCCGCGTTGCGCCGGGCCATGGCCGGCTGAGGTCGGCGCGGCATGACCGTCACCCCGATCGATCTCCTGGCGGCCTCCATCCACCTTCACCAGGGCGGCGAGATCCGCGCCGGGAGACGGACGACGGACCCCGACCAGGACGGCTGGCGGCTGACGGCCTTCCACGCGAAGACCGGCGCCGACGTCCACGCCGACCACCGGGAGGTCCATCCCGAGGCCGAGGAGATCGTGTCGTGCCTCGTCGGGAAGATCCGGCTCTTCCTCCGTCCGGAGCTGCCGGGGCAACAGGAGGAGGAGATCAGGCTGGCGGCCGGGACCGCGGTCATCGTGCCGCGCGGGCGCTGGCACCGCATCGAGCTGGACATCCCCAGCAACATCATGGCCGTCACGCTGCCGCGTGGCAGCCGCCTGGAGAAGCGCGCGGCGCAGCCGCCGGCCCGCCCGTAGGACGAACCGGCGGCTGCGCCGGGTGTCACTTGCGGTAGTTCTTCCCGATGGGCCTGCCGGGGATCGGCTTGGCGATGAGGGCGACGGGGATGAAGAAGCAGATCTGGCCGATCGCCATGGTGAGCGTCCAGAGCGCCTTGTCGTCGTAGTGGGCGCAGGCCCTGTCGTACAGCTCGTCGGGGACGCGTTCCCCGGACGGGTTCGGAGTGAGAACGGCCTCCACGAGCTCCAGCGCGATCCGTTCGGCGCCGGTGAAGTAGGGGGCGTCCCGCCAGGAGGCCACGGCGGTGATGCGCTCCTCCGTCTCACCCGACTTGCGGAGGATGTCGCTCTGCCGGACGGTGTGGTACGTGCTGCCGGCGATCTGCCCGGCGCGGAGCTGCACCAGGCCGACGGTGGTGCGCGGGATCGCACCGTTCATGGTGGCCTTGGTCATGGCTCCGGCGATCATCCCTACCTCGGGGAAGAACTCGGCCGGGTCGGGCAGACGCGACTGGAGGTTGTCCTGCTCGGCCGTCGTGGGTGTGGACATCGGAGAACTTCCTTCTTGCGTGCTGGATGATGTTCAGCAAGTACGACGACCCGGCCGCCGAAACTGTGAGGTGGCGTGCCCGCCTCACAGTCCGGCCCGGTGTCTCGTCGATCCGGTGAGGGAATCGCACCGAGGGAACCGAGGACACCATGACCACCCACGCGATCATGAGCGAGCGGCGTCACCTGATCAATCTCGCCTACCGCCTGCTCGGTTCGCTGGCCGATGCCGAGGACGTCGTGCAGGAGACGTACGCCCGCTGGTACGCCATGTCCGAGGAGCAGCAGGAGGCCATCGAGAACCCCCCTGCCTGGCTGACGACGGTCGCCAGCCGCATCTGCCTCGACCTGCTCGGCTCGGCCCGGGCCCGGCGGGAGAGCTATGTGGGCGAGTGGATCCCGGAGCCGGTGCCCGGCCGTACGGACTGGGTCAGCGCGCGGCCCGGCGCGGACCCGGCCGACCGCGTCACCCTCGACGAGTCGCTCAACATGGCCTTCCTCGTCGTGCTGGAATCGATGACCCCGGCCGAGCGGGTCGCGTTCATCCTGCACGACGTCTTCCGCTACTCCTTCCCCGAGGTGGCCGAGATCGTCGGCCGCACGTCGGCGGCCTGCCGCCAGCTGGCCACCTCGGCCCGGCGCCGCATCCGTGAGTCCCAGGCGCCCCCGACCCCCACGGCCCGGCGCGCCGGCATCGTCAGGGACTTCAAGCTGGCCTGGGAGGCCAAGGACATCGACGCCCTCCTCGGCCTCCTCGACCCCGACGCCAAGGTGATCGCCGACGGCGGCGGCCTGGCCAACACCGTGATCCGCCCGGTGGAGGGCGCGGAGCAGATCGTGCGCTACGCCCTGACCCTCGCCGGCCTGGCGCCCGCGATGACCATCCAGGAGCAGACCGTCAACGGCCAGCCCGGTCTGGTGGGTGAGGTGGACGGCGTGACCGTGGCGGTGATGGCGTTCGACGTCGCGGACGACCGGATCATGCGCATCTGGGCCGTACGCAACCCCGAGAAGCTCCGGCCCTGGGCGGCGGGACCGCAGCAGTAGATCGGCCTCACCTCACATTCCCGGCGGTTGTGTCGTCGGACTCCTGCGACACCGGCCAGGACGCTTCCCGCGTCCCGGCCGTCGTCCGCCCCTGCCCCACCGTCGTCAAGGAGTCAGCCGTGTTCCTGCGTGTCGCGATCATCCTGCAGTCCCTGGCCCTCTTCGCCGCGCCGATCACCGCCGGGCTGCTGCTGACCTCGCCCAGCGGACGGGTGCTGCACAGCATCTCGGCGTACGGGGTGTTCACCGCGGCGCTGCTGCACCTGATCGTCGCGATCCTGCTGTGGCGGCCGGGCGGTGGCTCCCCCAGGACCGCCCTGTACGCGGCCGGGTTCTTCGGGCTCACGCTCGCGCAGATAGCGCTCGGCATCGCAGCCGCGACGACCCTGCACGTCCCCTTGGGGGTGCTGCTGTTCGGCGTGAGCGTCCTTCAGCTCAGCCGGCTCCCGGCCGTCCGCCGGCAGCCGTCCTGAACCGAGCCCGCGGGTCTGTCCGAGGCCCGCGGGTCTTTGCGAAGCCTGCCGCTATGCGAGGCCCGCGGGCAGCAGGGCGCGGATCGCGGTGTGGACGGCTTCGAGGTCGACCGCCTCGGGAGCGATCCGCCACTGGGCGTGTACGCCGATGACCGTCCCCACCAGCGCGACCGTGAACGCCTCCGGGGTGACGCCCCGGGGCAGCGCCTCGGCCGGGATCCGGGCGCGTACCCCCTGGCGAAGCGCCGCGTGGAGGCGCGCGTAGTGCTCGCGGATCGGCGAGCCCACCTCGACGGCCTCGGCGAGCAGCGTGATGAACAGGCGGGTGGCCGGCACCTGGATGAAGTCGACGACCTGCCCGAGCGGATCATCGGCGGGCGCGCCGAACCGGGTCAACACCGCCTGCAGCTGGTCGTCGATCACCGCCTCCAGCAGGCCGAGCTTGTTTCCGAAATGCCATGGGATGGAGCCGCGGCTGATGCCGGCCTTGTCGGCGATGTCGACGAAGCTCGTCTGCCGGTATCCCTTCTCGGCGAAGAGCTCGGCGGCAGCCGACACCAGCAGCCGGCGGCTCTCCTGAGTCCTCTCGTCACGTCGCGTGGCCATGCGGCCCATCTAACAGGTATGCCCGACGACAGATCAAATGCTGACCGGTATAGCCTGTGTTGGCCAACATAGAAATACGCCGAGAAGGAGCTCTCATGAGGCTGCCGAAGAGCGCGCACACCAGGGACGTCGCCATGAACTCGGGCAAGCGGATGCTCCGCTGGGCAAGCGGGATCATGCTCGTGCTCGGAGCGGGGCACCTGTCCTTACTGGCCCTCCTCACCTGGGAAAACGTCTCAGGATGGGTGGACAGGGGGCTGTGGGCGGCCGTCCCGCTCCTGGACGGGGGTGCCGTTCAGACGGTGGCGTCCCTGCAGAACAAGGTCGCCTTCTGGGCCGGGCCGGGCAGCTTCTCCGTGCCCCTGATCCTCCTGGGCTGCCTGACCTGGCACCTCGCCGGGCGCGGGGTCCCCGTGCCCGCCGGGATCGGGTGGGCACTCGCGGCGTGGTGCGTGCTGGGCGGCGTGCTTCTCATGCCCTCCCCGTACGTCGCCGGGGTCGTCGCCGGCGGGCTCGTCATCCTGGCGGCGCGGCCGGGTCAGGCCTTCGGCGCCATGGCCGCCACCGCGGACAGCAGGAGATCGATGCCGAAGGAGTAGTAGGCGTCGAGGTCGGGCGGGTCGGACAGGGTGGCGGCGAAGGCGGCCAGGTGGGGGTAGCGGCCGGGAGGCAGGCGTTCCAGGTCGAGGCGCTGCTGCCGCCTGAGCTCCGCGCTCGCCTCCTCGTCGCCGTCCACGCCACCGGGCTGACAGGACACCGTCGCCGTCGCGCCCAGGAGCAGATAGGAGGCCACCTGGTCGGCCTGCCGCGGCGCGAACCCGGCCTCCGCGAGCAGCCCGATCACGGTGTCGGTGGCCCGGAGGTATCCGTCGGCCGCGCTCTTGTCGATCACCGGAAGGAGGGCGGACAGGTAGGGGTGCGCGCGCGTCTGTTCCACCAGGGCGGTGACGACCGCGCGGAGGCGCTCGGCCCAGGGCCGGTCCGGCGCCAGGTCGGCGACGAGCGGCGCGAGCAGGCGGTCGGCGAGCGCGGACAGCAACTCGTCCTTGTTCTTGACGTGCCAGTACAGCGCCGTGGGCGCGACGCCGAGCTCGGCGGCGAGCCGGCGAATGGTGACCGCCTGGAGCCCGTCGGTGTCGGCGATCTTCATCGCCCGATCGACGACGGCCTGGCGGGTCAGTTTCTCCGAAGCCACCTGACAACTGTACGCAATGTCTCCTGTGCAATGTTCATGTACGGCTTTCCTGTACAGTGTTCATAAACGCTGTACAGGACAGGGAGACGCCAGGCATGAGTACCGAATCGACACGTACGCACCGCTTCGACCGCTGGCTGTACCGCGGCGGCCGGCCCAACCGGCTGGCCCGGGCGATCAACCGCGCCTGGGCCACCGTCTTCGCGACCGGGGTGCTGCAACCGGAGCGGATGGTGACCCTGCGGGTGCCGGGCCGGCGTACCGGGCGGGTCATCTCCTTCCCGCTGGTCGTCGCGGACCACGAGGGCGAGCGCTACCTGGTGGCGATGCTCGGCCAGGACACCAACTGGGTGCGCAATGTCCGCGCGGCCGGCGGGCTGGCGGTGCTGCGGCACGGCCGGCAGGAGGCCGTACGCCTGGACGAGGTCGACGCCTGGGACCGTGCGCCCGTCCTCCGCCGCTACCTGGCCGTCTCGCCGGGCGGCCGCACCCACATCCCGGTGGACCGGCGGGCGCCGCTGGCGGAGTTCGAGCGGATCGCCGCGCGGTATCCGGTCTTCCGCATCACCCCGGTCGAGACACGGTGACCGCGTCCCCTGGCCGGTCGTCCCCGTGAGCCGCCGGGGTCACGAACCCGGCGCGGGCCGATGCCGGGATCATCACGTTCTCCTCCCGAGACCGCGCTTCCCCGCCCTGATCAGCCGGCGAATGTCACCTTCCGAACACGGCAGGCGGCCCCGGCCGGAGTGGTGAGGTAGTCAGAGGTCATGCTCCTCCTCCGGTTGTCCAGCGCCTTGTGCATCGCCGCGCTGCTCGCCCTCACCGCCTGCAGCGAGGATCCCGCGGCCCGCGCCGCCCGTACCCGCGCCGAACAGATCGCCGAGCGGCTCGGCCGCGGCCTGTCGTGGAACTCGGAGGACATCGGCCACGTGCTCTCCCGCGACGCGGACGTCGACGTGTACTCCGTGACCGGCACCAGGTACAGCGTCAGCGACCAGGGACGCGTCCTGCTGCGGATCCGCGCCACGAGCCCGGTGGATCGGGACGGTGAGCCGCTCGGCAGGACGAGTTCCCCGGGTCCCGCCGCGGTGGCCGTCGTGTGCTTCGAGATCTCGGTCTCCTACTCCGACGCCGGCGTGGCCGAGGTCGACTGCCCGGCGGGCGAGCCGCGCTCCTTCCGTGCCCCGGCGGAGATCCCCCCGCACCGCGTACGAGTGGCTGAAGACGCGCCTGCCCGCAACCCCCGATCTGGCGGCCGCCCGCGAGGTCGTCGACCGGCTGGACCTGGACGACCGCATCGGCAAGGACGTGGCCGAGGTCGACGGGGTGATCGGCATCGCGTTGCGGGAGCGGCCGGGGGTGTGCCTGTTCGCCCGCGTCCGGCCGGGGGACGTACAGGTCTGGTGGCCCTCCCGCGTCCAGGCGATGCCCGGGGAGAGCAGCTGCAGCGCCGCCGAGGCCGCGCACGGCCACGCCCAGCGCCCGCCCCACTGACCGCCGCAGGCCTGCGGGTCAGCCGCTCGGCGGCGGGAACACGCGGTCGAGACCGGTGATCTCCAGCAGCCGTACGACACTCCGCGAGCTCCTCGTCACCCGCAGGCTCCCCCGCCCCGCCACCGCCTGGTTACGCGCGGCGACCAGCACGGCCAGGCCGCGGGCGTCGATGAAACCCACCTGGCCCAGGTCGAGCACGAGATGGGTGCCCCGCTGGGCGAGCACGCGGGCCACGCACGCGCGGAAGACCGGCTCCGAGGCCAGGTCGAGCTCTCCGGACGCCCTGATCACCACCTGGTCGTCCGTCCTGGTCACCTGAAGGACCAGACCAGCCTCCCCTCCCGGCAGGTGAGGGTCCATCGGGGACGACATGGGGTGGAACCTATGACCGGCCCATCACGCCGCGCCAGGGCCAAAGGTCCCGAATCGAACTCTCCCACTCCCGGCGTCTCGTCAAGGAAGGCCCGCCCGCCTGAACTCCCCGGACTCACTCCGGGGACCCGGCGCTCAGGCCCCTCACCCACCAGCCCATCCGCCGGGACGTATTGACGCGAACAGGAGGAACAGATACGTTCCGGTAGATTTCACGGTTGTCCAAGGGAAATCCGGTGAGATGCCGGTGCGGACGCGCCACTGTATCCGGGACGTAGATCCCGGGAGCCAGGTCGCTTGGCAGCCGTGACCTCGAAGGCGGGACGCGTCATCCCTGAGGAGGCTTTTGCATGAGTGATCTGACCACTCCCACCACCACCATCCCCTTTCCACGCCTGCGCGCCTGGCTGCCGGCCGTGGCACTGCTGCTGCTCGTCGCGTACCTGGTACTGATGGACAACGGCGCCGTGTCCCAGACGGGCGCTTTCCTGCACGAGCTGATGCACGACGGGCGGCACCTGCTCGGCGTGCCGTGCCACTGAGGCCCCGGCATGGTACGAAACTTGCTGGTCAGAGGTCTGCTCGTGGGCCTGCTGGCCGGATTGGTCGCGGGCGGCTTCGCCTTCGTCTTCGGGGAACCGCGCGTGGACAGCGCGATCGCCCTGGAGGAGGCGGCCGCGGCCCGGGCCGCTCCGGCCGAGGCCCACGAGGGCCACGATCACGGTGAAGGGGCCGAGGTCAGCAGGCCCGTGCAGAAGGCGGGGCTCTTCCTGGCCACCGGGCTCTACGGGCTGGCCGTGGGCGGCGTGTTCGCCCTCGTGTTCGCGGGCCTGCGGGGCCGGGTCGGGCCGCGCTCGGACGGGCGGCTGGCCCTGGCCTCCGCCGGTACGGCGTTCGTCGCCGTCATCCTCGTCCCGTTCGTGAAATATCCAGCCAACCCGCCCGCTGTCGGTGACCCGGCGACGATCGGCAACCGCACTCTGCTGTACGTGGTGATGGTCCTCGTCGGACTGGCCGCGGTGGCGATCGCCGTGGCCACGGCCCGCCGGGCGAGCTCCGCGGATCCGTGGGTCCGGTGGGTCTCGGCGATGGGCTCCTTCCTGGTTCCGGTGGTGGCGGCGTGGGTGCTGCTGCCGCCGGTGAACGAGGTGCCCGCCGGCTTCCCGGCCACGCTGCTGTGGGAGTTCCGGCTCGCCTCGCTCGGCACGCAGCTCGTCTTCTGGGCGGCGTTCGGCGTGCTGTTCGGGTGGGTGAGCGACAGAGCGGCCCGGCCGGTACAGGCCGACCCGGCTCGTACGGCCGGTACGGCTCGTACCGGCGGCGCCGCCGGTGCCGCCGTCGAGCCGGGCTGAGCCCGGTTGTTGTTCGTCCGGCACGCGACGACGCCGGGGATGCGGGCTGCCCGCTTCCCCGACCACACGGACACCGACCACACGAACACCGACCACACGAACGCCGACCACACGAACGCCGACCCGGCCGGCCTCGCCAGGGCCGCCTCCTTGGCAGGCAGGGCGGGCTGGACCGCGCAGGGCGGCATGCCGGGCCCGGCCGGCGCGGGCGATAGGCCGGGCGCGACTGTCTGGGTCTCACCCGTGCGGGCCGCGTGGCAGACCGCCGCCGCGATGGGGCTGGAGGCGCGCGAGGCTCCGGCCCTCAGGGAAGCCGACTGCGGCCGGTGGGGCGGGCTGACGTATGAACAGGTCGCGCGGGAGGAGCCGGAGGCGCTGGCCGGATGGCTGGCGGATCCGCACGCGGCCCCGCACGGCGGCGAGAGCCTGGCCGCGCTCGCAGAACGGGTCGGGGACTGGCTGGAAGCGGTACGCGAGAGTCCCACCCGCCCCGAGGCGGTCACCGGCCGGGCGCAACCCGGGATGGTCGCCGGCGCCGTGCCCTCTGAGGTGGTCGTCATCTGTGATGTCGGTGTGATCCGGGCAGCGCTCGGGCATGCGCTGGGGCTGGATCCGCCCAGCGCCGCCCGTTTCGACATCGCGCCGCTGTCCTTCACCGAGCTGACCGTCACGCGAACCGGCTGGCGGGTCGCTCATGTCAACCGGAAGGTTCTGTCTTGGTCAACACCTACCCGTTCAGCGCGGTCGTCGGGCTCGATGACCTGAAGCTGGCGCTGGTGCTCAACGCGGTCTCCCCCCGGGTGGGCGGCGTGCTCGTACGCGGTGAGAAGGGCACTGCGAAGTCCACGATCGTACGCGCGCTCGCAGCCCAGCTGCCCGCCGTGGACGTGGTGGCCGGTTGCCGCTTCGCCTGCGACCCGGCGGCGCCCGACCCCGGGTGCCCGGACGGCCCGCATGAGAGCGGCGTCGAGGGCGTGAGCCGTCCGGCCGCTCTGGTGGAGTTGCCTGTCGGAGCGTCCGAGGACCGCCTGGCGGGATCGCTCGACGTGGAGCGGGCGCTGACGGAGGGCGTGAAGGCGTTCGAGCCGGGCCTGCTGGCCGCCGCGCACCGCGGGGTCCTGTACGTCGACGAGGTGAACCTGCTGCACGACCACCTCGTGGACCTGCTGCTCGACGCGGCCGCCCTCGGGACCTGTTACGTCGAGCGCGAGTCCGTGTCCGTCCGGCACGCCGCCCGGTTCCTGCTGGTCGGCACCATGAACCCGGAGGAGGGCGAGCTGCGGCCGCAGCTGCTCGACAGGTTCGGGTTGACGGTCGAGGTCAGGGCGTCGCGCGATCCCGGGGAGCGGGCCGAGGTGGTGCGGAGGCGGCTGGCCTTCGACGCGGACCCGGCGGCGTTCGCGGCCCGGTGGGCGCGGGAGGAGTCGGAGCTGGCGGGGCGGATCGCCACGGCCCGGGAGCGGGTGGCGGGCGTACGGCTGCCCGACGCGCGGCTGCGGCAGATCGCCACGGTTTGCGCGGCCTTCGAGGTGGATGGTCTGCGAGCCGACCTGGTCACGGCGAGCGCGGCGATCGCCCATGCGGCCTGGCAGGGGCGGGCGGTGGTGAGCGTCGCGGACGTACGCGCGGCGGCCCGGCTGTCGTTGCCGCACCGGAGGAGGCGGGACCCGTTCGACGCGCCGGGGCTGGATGAGGCACTGCTCGATGAGCTGCTGGAGCGAACCTCAGAGGATGACGATCCGGACGGGAGCGACGGTCCGGACGGCCCGGACGGCCGTGGTGGACCGGACGGCCCGGACGGCCCGGACGGCCGTGGTGGCCCGGATGATCGTGGCGGGGCCGACGATCGTGGCCGGACGGACGGTCGTGGCGGTGCGGACGGTGGTCCTTCTGGCGAGGGGGCGGCTGCGGGTGGTGACGACGGCTCTCCGGGTGCGGGCCAGGACGGTGGGGGCGCCGACCGGGTGGCCGGGCGCGAGGACGGCGGTGAGGTCGTGCCGCGTGAGCCGGGATCGGAGGCGACCGGCGGCGATGCGGGGGCAGGACACTCCGGGCGAGAGGGGCGGGTGGACGGGGTGACGGCGCCGTACCGGGTGCCGTTGCTGGAGGTGCCGGGGCTCGGGGAGGGGGCGTCCGGGCGGCGGTCGCGCTCGCGGACCCCGCACGGCCGGGCCACCGGGTCGCGCCGCCCCTCCGGGCCGGTGCGCGACCTGCACGTGACGGCGACGCTGCTGGCGGCCGCCCCGCACCAGAGGGAACGCGGGCGCGGCGGGCCGGGGCTGGTGCTGCGCGGGGACGACCTGCGTGAGGTGGTGCGTGAGGGCAGGGAGGGCAACCTCGTGCTGTTCGTGGTGGACGCGAGCGGCTCGATGGCGGCGCGCAGGCGGATGGCGGTGGTCAAGACGGCCGTGCTCAGCCTGCTGCTCGACGCCTACCAGCGGCGCGACAAGGTGGGGCTGGTGACGTTCCGGGGCGCGGGTGCCGAGGTGGCGCTGCCGCCCACGTCGTCGGTGGAGGCGGGTGCGGCGCGGTTGCGTTCGCTGCCCACCGGCGGGCGTACTCCGCTGGCGGCCGGGCTGGTGCGGGCGGCGGAGGTGCTGCGGGTGGAGCGGCTGCGGGATCCGGCCAGGCGGCCGCTGCTGGTGGTGGTGACCGATGGGCGCGTCACGGCGGGCGGGGACGTTGACCGGGCGGCCGGGCTGCTGGCGGGCACGGCGTCGGTGGTCGTCGACTGCGAGAGCGGGCCGGTACGGCTCGGCCTGGCGGGGCGGCTGGCGTCCCGGCTGCGGGCCCGGCTCGTTCCGCTCGATGACCTCGCCGATCTCGGGTCGGTCGTCCGCGATCACCGGCAGGCGGCAGCTGACCATAGGGGCGATCGTGGTTACCGGAAGGTGGTCTGAGTCATGCCGCAGGGAAAGCCGGCCGTCGTGCCGGATGACGGCCTCACCACCCGGCAACGCCGTACCAGGCCGCTGCTGATCGTCCACACCGGCCCGGGCAAGGGCAAGTCGACGGCCGCCTTCGGGATGGCGTTGCGGGCCTGGAACCAGGGGTGGCCCGTCGGGGTGTTCCAGTTCGTGAAGTCGGCCAAGTGGCGCATCGGCGAGGAGCGGGCGCTCAAGGTGCTCGGCGACACGGGCGAGGGCGGCACGGTGACCTGGCACAAGATGGGCGAGGGCTGGTCGTGGATCCAGCGGCCCGGCACCGAGGAGGACCACGCGGCCGACGCCCGGGAGGGCTGGGAGCAGATCAAGCGCGACCTGGCGGCCCAGACGTACCGGTTCTACGTGCTGGACGAGTTCACGTACCCGCTGAAGTGGGGCTGGCTGGAGCTTGACGACGTGCTGGCGGCGCTCACCGGGCGGCCGGGCAACCAGCACGTGGTGATCACCGGCAGGGACGCGCCCGAGCGGCTGATCGAGGTGGCCGACCTGGTGACAGAGATGGGCAAGGTACGCCATCCCATGGACGCCGGGCAGAAGGGACAGAAGGGTATCGAGTGGTAGTTCCGCGACTGGTGATCGCGGCGCCGTCGTCGGGGAGCGGGAAGACGACGGTGGCCACGGGCCTGATGGCGGCGCTGCGGGGGCGGGGGCTGAAGGTCTCGCCGCACAAGGTGGGGCCCGACTACATCGATCCCGGATACCACGCGCTGGCCACCGGCCGTCCGGGACGGAACCTCGATCCGTGGCTGGTCGGTGAGGAGCGGGTGGGCTCGCTGTTCCGGCACGGCGCGGCGGGGTGCGACGTGGCGGTGGTCGAGGGCGTGATGGGCCTGTTCGACGGCAGGGGGGCCACGGACTTCGCCTCGACCGCGCACGTCGCGCGGCTCCTGGCGGCGCCCGTGGTGCTGGTCGTGGACGCGGCGCGGCAGAGCAGGTCGGTGGCGGCCGTGGTGCACGGGTTCGCCACGTTCGACCCCCGGGTGCGGGTGGGCGGGGTGGTGCTCAACCGGGTGGGGTCGGACCGGCACGAGGAGCTGTGCCGGGCCGCGCTGGAGGCGGCGGGCGTGCCGGTGCTGGGGGCGATCCGGCGCGACGACGGCGTGGCGACGCCGTCGCGGCATCTGGGGCTCGTCCCGGCGTCCGAGCGGGTGAGCGAGGCGGTGGTCTCGGTGGAGCGACTGGCGGCGCTGGTGGCCCGGTCGTGCGATCTCGACGCGCTGTTGCGGCTGGCTAGGTCCGCTCCCCCGCTGGACGCGGCCCCGTGGACGCCTCCGTACGCGGCCGTCCGCGAGCGGCCGGTGGTGGCGGTGGCGGGCGGGGCGGCGTTCACGTTCGGGTACGCCGAGCACGTCGAGCTGCTGCGGGCCGCCGGAGCGGAGGTGGCGGTGTTCGACCCGTTGCGTGACGAGAGGCTGCCGGACGGCGCCGCCGCGCTCGTGATCGGCGGCGGGTTCCCCGAGGTGTACGCCGCCGAACTGGCCGCCAACACCCCCCTTCGCGAGCAGGTGGCGGCCTTCCCCGGCCCCATCGCCGCCGAGTGCGCGGGGCTGCTGTACCTGTGCGACGAGCTGGACGGGCAGCGCATGTGCGGACGGGTTCCCGGGCGGGCGCGGATGACGTCCAGGCTGACGCTCGGCTACCGGGACGCCGTCGCGCTGAGGCGCTCGCCGCTCACGAGGGCGGGCGAGCGCCTGCGGGGACACGAGTTCCACCGCACCGCCGTCGAGTACGCGGGCGAGCCGCTGTTCCGCTGGGACGGCGGCGCCGACGGGTACGGCGATGCCCGCGTGACCGCGTCCTACCTGCACCTGCACTGGGCCGGGACGCCCGGCCTGGCTCAGCGGCTGGTGTCGTCCTCCAGGTCGCCTTCGGTCTTGAGATAGACCTCCTGCAGGCCGCGCAGGATCTCCGGGTCCGGGTGCTGCCACATGCCGCGCTCGGCGGCCTCGAGGAGGCGTTCGGCGATGCCGTGCAGCGCCCACGGGTTCGAGCGGGCCATGAACTCCTGGTTCTCGGGGTCGAGCACGTACGCCTCGGTGAGCCTGTCGTACATCCAGTCCGCCATCACGCCGGTGGTGGCGTCGTAGCCGAACAGGTAGTCGACGGTCGCGGCCAGCTCGAACGCGCCCTTGTAGCCGTGCCTGCGCATGGCGGCCAGCCAGCGCGGGTTGACGACCCTGGCGCGGAAGATCCGGGAGGTCTCCTCCGAGAGCGTGCGGGTGCGTACGGCGTCGGGGCGGGTGCTGTCGCCCACGTACGCGGCCGGCGCCTTTCCCGTGAGCGCGCGGACGGTGGCGACCATGCCGCCGTGGTACTGGAAGTAGTCGTCGGAGTCGGCGATGTCGTGCTCGCGGGTGTCGACGTTCTTGGCGGCCACGGCGATCCGGCGGTAGGCGTCCTCCATCTGCGGGCGGGCGGCGACGCCGTCGAGGTCGCGGCCGTAGGCGAAGCCGCCCCACACCGCGTACACTTCGGCCAGGTCGGCGTCGTCGCGCCAGTTGCGGCTGTCGATGAGCGGCAGCAGCCCGGCACCGTACGCGCCGGGGGCCGAGCCGAAGATCCGCATCGTCGCCCGGCGCTCGTCGCCGCCGGTCCGGGTGACGTGGGCACGCACGTAGTTGTCCTCGTCCGGCTCGTCCAGGCCCGCGGCCAGCCGTACGGCGTCGTCGAGCATGCTCACCACGTGGGGGAAGGCGTCGCGGAAGAAGCCGCTGATGCGTACCGTCACGTCGATCCGGGGCCGGCCGAGCTCGGCGAGGGGGATCGGCTCCAGGCCGGTGACCCGGCGCGACGCCTCGTCCCACTCGGGGCGGATGCCGAGCAGGGCCAGCACCTCGGCCACGTCGTCGCCCGCCGTACGCATGGCGCTGGTGCCCCAGACGGACAGCCCCACCGAGCCCGGCCACTCGCCGGTGTCGGTCCGGTAGCGCTCCAGCAGCGAGTCGGCCATCGCCTGGCCGGTCTCCCAGGCCAGCCGGCTGGGCACCGCCCGCGGATCGACCGAGTAGAAGTTGCGGCCGGTCGGCAGCACGTTCACCAGGCCGCGCAGGGGCGAGCCGCTCGGCCCGGCCGGGACGTAGCCGCCGTCGAGGGCGTGCAGGACGTGGTCCAGCTCGTCGGTGGTGCGGGCCAGGCGCGGCACCATCTCGGTGGCGGCGAAGGCCAGCACGCGCGCGACCAGCTCGACCCGTTCCTCGTCGGCCGGAAGAGGGTCGTCAGCGACCTCATCGGCCACGAGGAGTCCCCGGGCGGCCTCGTCGGCCGGGATGACGGCGCGGGCGACCTCTTCGGCCGCGTCCGGTGCCCAGCCGCGCCGCTCCATTCCCTCCACCAGGGCGCGGGCCGTGGCCTCCGCCCGGTCCACGGCTCCCAGCCCTGCCGTGCCGTCCTCGGCCAGGCCAAGCGCCTCGCGCAGGCCCGGCAGCGTCTCCCGGCCGGACCACATCTGCCGGGCCCGCAACATCGCCAGCACCAGGTCCACCCGCACCTGCCCCTCCGGCGCCTGGCCGAGCACGTGCAGGCCGTCGCGGATCTGCGCGTCCTTCACCTCGCACAGCCAGCCGTCCACGTGCAGGATGAAGTCGTCGAACTCGCTGTCGTGCGGCCGGTCCGCCAGCCCCAGATCGTGGTCGAGCCGGGCGGCCTGGATCAGCGTCCAGATCTGCGCCCTGATCGCGGGCAGTTTGGCCGGGTCCATGGCGGCGATCGTGGCGTGCTCGTCGAGGAGCTGCTCCAGCCGGGCGATGTCGCCGTAGGTCTCGGCGCGGGCCATCGGCGGCACCAGGTGGTCCACCAGCACGGCGTGCGCGCGCCGCTTGGCCTGCGTCCCCTCCCCCGGGTCGTTGACGAGGAAGGGGTAGATCAGCGGCAGGTCGCCGATGGCCGCGTCGGTGCCGCACGCGGCGGACATGCCGGCCGACTTGCCGGGCAGCCATTCCAGGTTGCCGTGCTTGCCGACGTGCACCATCGCGTGCGCGCCGAACTCGTCCGACAACCACCGGTACGCGGCCAGGTAGTGGTGGCTGGGCGGCAGGTCGGGGTCGTGGTAGATGGCGATCGGGTTCTCGCCGAAGCCGCGCGGCGGCTGCACCATGACCACCAGGTTCCCGGCCCGCAGCGCGGCCAGGACGATGTCGGTCCCGCTGTCGCCCTCGTGCACGAACAGCTCCCCCGGCGGCGGGCCCCAGTGCCGCTCGATCCCGGCGCGCAGGTCGGCGGGGAGCGTGCGGTACCAGCGCTCGTAGGAGGCGGCGGAGATGCGTACCGGGTTGCCGGCCAGGTGCTCCTCGGTCAGCCAGTCCTGGTCCTGTCCCCCGGCGGCGATCAGGGCGTGGATGAGCGCGTCGCCGTCCTGCTCGGCCACGCCGGGGAAGCCGTCGCCCAGGTCGTAGCCGGCCTCGGCGAGCCGGGCCAGCAACCGGACGGTGCTGGCGGGCGTGTCCAGCCCGACGGCGTTGCCGACGCGGGAGTGCTTGGTCGGGTACGCCGACAACATCACCACCAGCCGGCGCCGGTCGGGGGGCGTGTGCCGCAGCAGCCCGTGCCGTACGGCGATGCCCGCCACCCGGGCGGCCCGCTCGGGGTCGGCCACGTAGACGGTCAGCCCGTCCTCGTCGATCTCCTTGAACGAGAACGGCACCGTGATGATCCGCCCGTCGAACTCCGGGATCGCCACCTGCGAGGCCGCGTCCAGCGGCGAGAGCCCGTCATCGTTCTCCTCCCATGCCTGCCGCGAGGTGGTCAGGCAGAGGCCCTGCAGGATCGGCACGTCCAGGGCCGCCAGCGCGCCGACGTCCCACGCCTCGTCGTCACCGCCCGCGCTCGCGGTCGCCGGTCGCGAGCCGCCCGCCGCCAGCACCGTCACCACCAGCGCGTCGGCCGCGCGCAGGGTGTCGAGCAGCTCGGGCTCGGCCGTACGCAGCGACGAGCAGTAGACGGGCAGCGCCTGCCCACCCGCGTCCTCGACGGCCCGGCACAACGTCTCGACGAACGCCGTGTTGCCCGCCATGTGGTGCGCCCGGTAGTAGAGCACGCCGATCACGGGCCCGTCCTGGCGGCGCGCGGCGCGCTCCAGCCGGCCCCAGGCGGGGGCGGGCGCGGGCGGGGCGAAGCCGTGGCCGGTCAGCAGGACGGTGTCGGACAGGAACTTGTGCAGCTCCGCCAGGTTGGCCGGCCCGCCGTGCGCCAGGTAGGCGTGCGCCTCGGCGCAGACCCCGCCGCTGACCCCACCGTATTCGGCGGACAGCTCCATCAGCTCGGCGTCCGGTGCCTGCTCCCCGCCGAGCACCACCACCGGGCGCGGCCCGGCCAGCAGCGCGTCGAGACCCTCCGCCCAGGCGCGGCGCCCACCGAGCAGGCGTACCACGACCAGGTCGGCGCCCTCCAGCAGGGCGGGCAGGTCGTCGGCCGTCAGGCGGGCGGGATTGCCGGGCCGGTAGGCCGCTCCGCTGGCCCGGGCGCTCAGCAGGTCGGTGTCGGAGGTGGAGAGCAGCAGGACGGTACGGCGGTCGCCGGGCACGGCACGATCCTCCCTCGGGGTCCTCGCCCCGGTAGCGGGTGTCGCGACGGCTGGAGTCTCCTGGCTCCCGGATCAGCGCTCACCCCGGCCTTCCCACCCGTCGCCGGGCAGTGGCCTGCGGTGGGGTTCGCTCCCCGGTCACAGTGGCGGGACCGCGCCGGTTTCGCACCGGCTTCCTCCCATGCCATCGCCTACGCAGGAGCCTACGGCAGAACCGACCCGCCCCATAAGTGGCGTTACCATCCTGATCGTGTCCATAGCCGACTTTTCCGGACGTGTCCGCCCTGACGCCTGTCCGGGAGCGCTACAGGTGCACGAGGCCGCCGACGGCCCGCTGGCCCGCGTCCGCCTCCCCGGCGGCGCGGTGTCGCCCGCGCAGCTGCGCGAGCTGGCGTCCTGCGCGGCGGACCTCGGCTCGGGCGTGATCGAGCTGACGTCGAGAGCGAACGTGCAGGTCCGCGGCCTGCGCTCGCCCACCGCCTTCGCCTCCCGGATCGCGGCGGCGGGCCTGCTGCCGTCCCCGGCCCACGAGCGGGTCCGCAACATCGTCGCCTCCCCGCTCGGCGGGCGGGGCCCCGGGGGCCGCCTGGACACGCAGCCGCTGGTACGGGCACTGGACGAGGCCCTGTGCGCGCACCCGCGCCTGGCGGAACTGCCCGGGCGCTTCCTGTTCGCCCTGGACGACGGCACGGGCGACGTGACCGGTCTCGGCGCGGACGTCACCTTCGCACCCGCCCCCGGCGAAGGCGCGGCGAGTCCCGGCACGGGGCCACGGGCGCCGGCTGCCCCTCGGGATGAGCCACCACCGATGGCCCCTCGGAACGGGCGGCTGCTGCTGGCGGGCTCGGACACCGGGCTGACCGACGGCCCGGACTCCGCTGTCCCGCTGATGATCGCCGCCGCCGAGGCGTTCCTCGACGAGCGGTCACGCGCGGACGGCGCCGGTGCGTGGCGCCTCCACGAGCTCCCGGACGGCCCCGCCCGGATCACCGCCCGGATCACCGCCCGCTTGACCGGCCCCGCGACAGGCGACGCGACCGCCATCCACCCGGCCGCCATCGACGCGGCACCAGCAAGCGCAAGCGGCGGCGCGGGCGGGGATCGGGACGGGCTGGGCAGGGCGCGGGCTGGGCGGGTGGTGCAGCGGGACGGGCGGGTGGCGGTCGAGGCGGTCGTACCGCTGGGCCGGTTGTCGCCCGGGCAGGCGCGGGCGCTGGCCGACAGCGGCGGCGTCATACGCCTGACCCCCTGGCGGACCGCCGTGCTGCTGGACCTCTCCCCCGCCGAGGCCGACCGCATCACGAGCGCGCTCGACACCGCCGGCCTCGTCACCGACCCCCGCTCCCCCTGGGCGGGCGTCACCGCCTGCACCGGCCACCCCGGCTGCGCGAAGTCCCGGGCGGACGTCCAGGCCGACGCGCGTCGCTGGGTGGCCGGCCTGGACGAGGCGCCCGAGACACCCGTGCACTGGTCCGGATGCGAGCGGCGCTGCGGCCTGCCGCGCGGCCGGGTCGTCCAGCTGATCGCCACCACCGACGGATACGAGGAACACCGCCAGTGACCGACTACATCCGCGACGGCGCCGAGATCTACCGGCGCTCGTTCGCGACCATCCGCGCCGAGACCGATCTCACCGGCCTGCCGCCCGAGGTGGCGCAGGTGGCGGTGCGGATGATCCACGCCTGCGGCATGACCGACCTGGTGGCGGATCTGGACTGGTCGAGCGAGGTGGTGACGCGGGCGCGGAGGGCCCTGCGCGGGGGCGCGCCGGTGTTGTGCGACGCGCGGATGGTGGCCTCCGGGGTGACCGTGAGCAGGCTGCCCGCCGCCAACGAGGTGGTGTGCACGCTGGGCGACCCCCGCGTCCCGGAGCTGGCCGGAAGGCTGGGCACCACCCGCAGCGCCGCCGCCCTGGAGTTGTGGCGTGACCGGCTGGACGGCGCGGTGGTGGCGATCGGCAACGCGCCGACCGCCCTGTTCCGGCTGCTGGAGCTGGTCGCCGAGGGCGCGGGCCGACCGGCGGCGGTGCTCGGCATCCCCGTCGGCTTCATCGGCGCGGCCGAGTCCAAGCGCGCGCTGGCGGACAGCGACCTGGAGTACCTGGTGGTGCACGGCCGTCGCGGCGGCAGTGCGATGACTGCGGCGGCGGTCAACGCCATCGCCAGTGAGACGGAGTGAATGTGATGACGGGACGCCTGTACGGAGTCGGCCTCGGACCCGGTGACCCCGAGCTGGTCACGGTCAAGACGGCCCGGCTCATCGGCGAGGCCGACGTGATCGCGTACCACGCCGCCCGGCACGGCCGCAGCATCGCCCGCTCGATCGCGCTGCCGTACATGCGGGAGGGACAGGTCGAGGAGCTCCTGCTGTACCCGCTGACCACGGAGACCACCGACCACCCGGGCGGCTACCAGGGCGCGCTCGACGACTTCTACGCCGACTGCGCCGAGCGGCTGGCCGCCCACCTGGACGCGGGCCGGACGGTGGTCGTGCTGGCCGAGGGGGATCCGCTGTTCTACGGCTCCTACATGCACATGCACAAGCGGCTCGCCCACCGTTACCCGACCGAGGTGGTGCCCGGCGTCACCTCGGTAAGCGCCGCGTCCGCCTTGCTCGGGCGGCCGCTGGTGGAGCGGGACGAGGTGCTCACCGTGCTGCCCGGCACGCTGCCCGCCGGTGTGCTGGCCGAGCGGCTGCGCGGCACCGACTCCGCCGCCGTGCTCAAGCTGGGCCGGACGTTCGAGAAGGTCCGCGACGCGCTGGCCGAGGCCGGCCGGCTCGACGACGCCTGGTACGTGGAGCGCGCCACGATGGGCGCCGAGCGGGTGGCGCCGCTCAAGGACGTCGACCCCGACGGGGTCCCGTACTTCTCGCTGGCCCTGCTCGCCAGCCCGGCCGAGCGGACCTTCGTCCCCGAGCCGCCGGTGGCAGCGGGGCGGGGCGAGGTGGCCGTGGTCGGCCTGGGCCCGGCGGGGCGGCCGTGGCTCACGCCGGAGGCTCAGGAGGCGCTGGCGGCGGCCACGGACATCGTCGGCTACGGCCCGTACGTGGACCGCGTGCCGCCGAACCCGCGCCAGCGCCGGCACCGCACCGACAACCGGGTCGAGGCCGAGCGCGCCCGGCATGCCCTGGAGCTGGCCCGCGACGGCGCCCGCGTGGCGGTCGTGTCGTCGGGCGACCCGGGCGTGTTCGCCATGGCCAGCGCCGTGCTGGAGGCGGCCGGCGGTTTCCCCGAGGTGCCGGTCCGGGTCGTGCCAGGGCTGACGGCCGCCCAGGCGGTGGCGAGCAGGGTGGGCGCGCCGCTCGGCCACGACTACTGCGTGCTGTCGCTGTCCGACCTGCTCAAGCCGTGGGAGGTGGTGGCCGGACGGCTGGCCGCCGCCGCCCGGGCCGACCTGGTGCTGGCGATCTACAACCCGGCTTCGCGCAGCCGTACGTGGCAGGTCGCCGCCGCCCGTGACCTGCTGCTCGAACACCGCGTCCCGGACACCCCCGTGGTGATCGGACGCGACGTCGGCGGCCCGCAGGAGAGCGTCACCGTCACCACACTCGGCGACCTGGACCCGGCCGCGGTCGACATGCGCTGCCTGCTGATCGTCGGCTCCTCCACGACCCGCGTCACCGGCAGCGGCGCCGTCTACACGCCCCGCCGCTATCCCTGAGCCCAGGACACCGCCGCCGCCACCGTGTCCGCCAGCCGGGCGCCGGCGGGCAGCGGCGGCCGGTCCACCATGATCACCGGCAGCCCGGCCTCACGGGCCGCGACGAGCTTGGCCGTGGTCATCGGGCCGCCGCTGTCCTTGGTGACCAGCACGTCCAGGCGGTGCTCCCGGATGAGGGCCAGCTCGCCGTCGACGGTGTAGGGGCCGCGGTCGAGCAGGACGTGCACGTTCGGCGGCACGGGCGGCTCCGGCGGGTCCACCGACCTGGCCAGCAGCCACACGCCGGGCACCCCGGTGAACAGCGGCAGGCTCCGGCGCCCGGTCGTGAGGAACACCCGGCACCCGCCCGGGGCGTCCGGCGGGCCCGCGCGCTCCGCCCGCCACCGGCCGCCGGCCAGCAGCGCGGCGGCAGCCTGCAGGGAGCCGGTGCG
>NZ_JBFANM010000059.1:20554-76692 GCF_040674815.1 Nonomuraea sp. NPDC049709 | reverse complement strand
CGGCGCAAGGAAGCGAAGAAGGCTCAGGTGGAGGCCGAGTTCGAGGAACTGTCCAACGAGCCGACGGCCGGCGGCTTCCCTGTGCCGCCGCTCGATCTGCCGCACTACCACGGGGTGCAGCACAAGGAGATTCCCAGTGGGACTAACTGATTGGCTGAACCCCGTCAAGGGCTTCGGGGTCACCTTCCACACGATGTTCAAGAAGCCCGTCACGACGAACTACCCGGAGGAGAAGAAGCCGACGGCTCCTCGCTTCCACGGGCGTCACCAGCTCAACCGCTGGCCTGACGGGCTGGAGAAGTGCGTCGGGTGCGAGCTGTGCGCCTGGGCGTGCCCGGCCGACGCGATCTTCGTGGAGGGCGCGGACAACACCGACGAGGAGCGCTTCTCGCCGGGCGAGCGTTACGGGCGCACGTACCAGATCAACTATCTGCGGTGCATCCTGTGCGGCCTGTGCATCGAGGCCTGCCCGACCCGCGCGCTCACCATGACCAACGAGTACGAGCTCGCCGACACCAACCGCGAGAGCCTCATCTACACCAAAGAGATGCTGCTCGCGCCCCTGACCCAGGGCATGGAACAGCCGCCGCACCCCATGCGGCTCGGTGAGACCGAAGAGGACTACTACCGGCTGGGGCGGACCAATGGGTGAGACCATCACTTTCTGGGTGCTCGCCGTCGTCTCCGTCGGCGCAGCGCTTGGCATGGTCTTCAACCGCAAGGCCGTGTACTCCGCGCTGATGCTCGGCACCGTGATGCTCTGCCTGGCCGTCCTGTACGCCGTGCAGGACGCGCCCTTCCTGGCCGCGGTGCAGATCATCGTCTACACCGGCGCGATCATGATGCTGTTCCTGTTCGTGCTCATGCTCGTGGGCGTGGACTCGTCCGACTCCTTCGTCGAGACGCTGAAGGGCCAGCGCTTCTGGGCGATCATCGCGGGCCTCGGCTTCCTGGCGCTGATCGTCGCGGCCGTGGGCAACGCGGTGTTCGCGCCCCAGGCCGGGCTGGCGGCGGCCACGCAGCAGGGCGGCTACATCCGCTCGATCGCGCTGCAGCTCTTCACCAAGTACGTGTTCGCGTTCGAGATCACCTCGGCACTGCTGATCACCGCCGCGCTGGCCGCGATGGTGCTGGCACACCGCGAGAAGCTCACCGAGAAGGTCACGCAGAAGGACCTGGCCCGCGCCCGGTTCCTCGGCGACCACCCCTCGCCGCTGCCCGGGCCTGGCACCTACGCCAGGAACAACGCCATCGACATGCCGGCGCTGCTGCCCGACGGGTCGGTCGCGGAGACCTCGGTCAACCGCTACATCGCGCGCTACGACGTCGAGCACGACCACCTGCCGGCGGACCCCAGGCTCGCCGAGGCCATCAAGCACACGGCCGAGCACGACGAGGCGCCGACCGAGGCCGAGCAGGACGCCGAGACCAATGAGGTGACAAAGTGACGACGCACTACCTCGTCCTGTCCGGCCTGCTGTTCGCCATCGGTGCCATGGGCGTGCTGATCAGGCGGAACGCGATCGTGGTGTTCATGTGCGTGGAGCTCATGCTCAACGCGTGCAACCTCGCCTTCGTCACGTTCTCCCGGCAGGTGGGCAACCTGGAGGGCCAGATCATCGCGTTCTTCGTGATGGTGGTGGCCGCGGCCGAGGTCGTGGTGGGCCTGGCCATCATCGTGACGATCTTCCGAACCCGCAGGTCAGCGTCCGTCGACGACGCCAACCTGCTGAAGTACTAAGAGGTGACTGGTGGAATCTCAAATCGCTGAGATCGTCCAGCACACCGGCGGAGTGATCGGCAACGCCTGGCTGGTGATCGCCTTCCCGCTTCTGGGAGCGTTCGTCCTGCTGGTGTTCGGCCGGATCACCAACCGCTGGGGCCATCTGCTGGGCGTGGCCATGTCCCTCGCCTCGTTCGTCGTGGCGGTGCTGGCGTTCTTCGAGCTCATCGGGTTCGGGACGGAGGAGCGCCGCCGGGCCGTCCATCTGTACGAGTTCATTCCCAAGCTGGTCGACATGGGGTTGCTCATCGACCCCCTCTCGATCAGCTTCGCGCTGTTGATCACCGGTGTGGGCTCGCTGATCCACATCTACTCGATCGGCTACATGTCGCACGACGAGCACCGGCGCAGGTTCTTCGCCTACCTGAACCTGTTCGTGGCCGCGATGCTCCTGCTGGTGCTGGCTGACAACTACGTGGGCCTGTTCATCGGCTGGGAGGGCGTCGGTCTGGCGTCGTACCTGCTGATCGGGTTCTGGCAGTTCAAGCCGACGGCGGCGGTCGCGGCGAAGAAGGCGTTCGTCGTCAACCGCGTCGGCGACTTCGGCCTGCTGGTCGGCATGTTCCTGATCCTGCCCGCGTTCGGCACGCTGTCGTTCAAGGGCATCGCCGAGTACACCGGCCCCGCCCCGTCGCAGGGCATCATGCTCGCCATCGGCCTGCTGCTGCTCCTCGGCGCCTGCGGTAAGTCGGCGCAGCTCCCGCTGCAGTCCTGGCTGCTCGACGCCATGGAGGGCCCGACCCCGGTCTCGGCCCTGATCCACGCGGCGACCATGGTCACCGCCGGTGTCTACCTGGTGGTCCGCTCGGGGGCGTTCTTCTTCCCCGAGGGCTCGGGCGCCGCGCTCGCCGTGGCCATCGTCGGCGCGGCCACGCTGCTCGCCGGTGCGATCATCGGTTGCGCGAAGGACGACATCAAGAAGGGCCTGGCCGGTTCGACGATGTCGCAGATCGGCTACATGATGCTCGGCGCGGGCCTCGGCCCGGTGGGCTACGCCTTCGCGATCGGCCACCTGATCACGCACGGCTTCTTCAAGGCCAACATGTTCCTCGGCGCCGGCTCCGTCATGCACGGCATGAACGACGAGGTCGACATGCGGAAGTACGGCGGCCTGCGCAAGTTCATGCCGATCACCTTCGTCACGTTCTTCATCGGCTACCTGGCGATCATCGGGTTCCCGCTGCTGTCCGGCTACTTCACCAAGGACGGCATCATCGAGACCGCGGTGCACCACCAGCCGATCCTCGGCTGGCTGGCCGTGCTGGGCGCGGGCATCACCGGCTTCTACATGTCGCGGATGGTCTTCATGACCTTCTTCGGCGAGAAGCGCTGGGCCGAGGACGCCCACCCGCACGAGTCGCCGCTGGTCATGACCGTGCCGCTGATGATCCTGTCGCTCGGCTCGCTGGGCCTGGGCGCCTACCTGGTCCTGAACGGGACGCTGTACGACTTCCTGATGCCGGCCGTGGGCGGCACGCCCGAGCAGAGGCCGCACTTCGACCCGTTCACCACGCCCGGTCTGGCCACGCTCGCGCTCGTCGCGGTCGGCGTGGTCTTCGCCTGGATGAGGTACGGCCGGGTCGAGGTGCCTGCGGTGCAGCCGCGCGGCTCCTTCCTCACCACGTTCGCCCGGCGCGACCTGTACGGTGACGCGCTCAACGAGTCGCTCTTCATGCGCCCCGGCCAGTGGCTGACCCGCCTCGCGGTGTTCTTCGACAACCGCGGCGTCGACGGGATCGTCAACGGGCTGGCGGCGGGCATCGGCGGCAGCTCCGGGCGCCTGCGCAGGCTCCAGACGGGCTTCGCCAGAACGTACGCGCTGTCCATCCTGATCGGTGCCGCCCTGCTGACCGGCGCCCTGCTCCTCGTTGGGAACATCTGATGTCACCCTGGCTTCCGATACTCATGGCGGTGCCCGTGGTGGGCGCCATCGTGGTGGCCCTGCTTCCCAAGGGCAGTGACAAGCTCGCCAAGCAGGTCACGCTGCTGGTCTCGCTGCTGACGCTGGTCCTGACGGGCGTCATGGCCGCCGGGTTCAAGCCGGACGGCGACCGCTTCCAGTTCACGGCCGAGTACAACTGGATCCCGAGCTTCGGCGTGAAGTTCGGGGTCGGCGTGGACGGCGTTGCGCTCGTGCTCATCGCGCTGTCGGTGGTGCTGGTGCCGATCGTGGTGCTGGCCTCCTGGCACGACGCCGACGGCGTCAAGACCGCCGACGGCACGCTGATCACGCCCAAGCGGTCGGTGAAGACGTACTTCTCGCTGCTGCTCGTGCTCGAGACGATGATGATCGGCGTCTTCGCGGCGACCGACATCTTCCTCTTCTACGTCTTCTTCGAAGCCATGCTGATCCCGATGTACTTCATGATCGGCTCGTACGGCGGTGCCCAGCGGTCCTACGCGGCCGTCAAGTTCCTGCTCTACTCGCTGTTCGGCGGCCTGCTCATGCTGGTCGCGGTCATCGGCCTCTACGTGGTCGCGAACAAGCAGACCTTCATGTTCCCCGAGCTGATCGGGGCCATCCAGGACCCGAACATGCAGAAGTGGCTGTTCGGCGGCTTCTTCATCGCCTTCGCCATCAAGGCGCCGCTCTGGCCGGTGCACACCTGGCTGCCCGACGCGGCCGCCCAGGCCCCGGCCGGCGCCGCGGTGCTGCTGGTGGGCGTGCTGGACAAGGTCGGCACGTTCGGCATGCTGCGCTTCTGCCTGGAGCTGTTCCCCGACGCCGCCAAGGCGTTCACGATGCCGATCGTCGTGCTGGCGGTCATCAGCATCATCTACGGCGCCATCGTGGCCATCGGGCAGACCGACATGAAGCGGCTCATCGCGTACACGTCGATCTCGCACTTCGGCTTCATCGTGCTGGGCGTGTTCGCCATGTCGGACATCGCGCAGTCCGGCGCGGCCCTCTACATGGTCAACCACGGCTTCGCCACCGGCGCGCTGTTCCTGGCCGCCGGGTTCCTCATCGCCAGGCGCGGCTCGCCGTTCATCGGCGACTACGGAGGCGTGCAGAAGGTCGCGCCCGTGCTCGCGGGCTTCTTCCTGGTCGCCGGTCTGGCCGGTCTGTCGCTGCCGGGCCTGTCGTCCTTCGTCAGCGAGTTCATGGTCATGATCGGCACGTACTCCAGCACCGCCCACGGCTCGGGCGCGCTGACGGTGGCGGCGATCATCTCCGCGGTGGCCGTGATCCTGGCGGCCGTCTACATCCTGTGGATGGTCCAGCGGATCATGAACGGTCCGACGGCCGAGCCGGTCAAGGCCTTCAAGGACCTGAACGCCCGCGAGGTCTGGGTGCTGGCCCCGCTGGTCGCCCTGATCATCGGGTTCGGCTTCTTCCCCAAGCCGCTGCTGGACGTGATCAACCCGTCGGTGCAACAGACGCTGACGAACGTGAAGGTACCCACCTCCACCATCGCTGAGAAGGGGACAGGTCAGTGAACCCCGCCATCGAAGCGCCGACGATCGAGTACGGCACGCTGGCGCCGCTGCTGATCATCTTCGGCGCGGCCTGCATCGGCGTGCTCGTCGAGGCGTTCGCGCCGCGCTACCTGCGCAAGTCGATCCATGTGCCGCTCACCCTGCTGAGCCTGGCCGGCGCGTTCGCGCTGGTCCTCGTGCAGACGCTGCGCGGCCAGGTGTCCACCACGGCCTCCGCCATGGGCGCGATCGCCGTGGACGGGCCCTCGCTGTTCATCTGGGGCGTCATCCTCATCCTGTCGTTCGTCTGCGTGCTGCTGATCAACGACGAGGGCCACTTCGTGGCCTCCGCCGCGGCCGTGCCGGGCAGCGCCGACGAGGAGGAGGCCGAGGCCCACGACAACGGCACCGGGCACACCGAGGTCTACCCGCTGGTCCTGTTCGCGGTCGGCGGCATGCTGCTGTTCCCGGCCTCGCACGACCTGCTGATGATGTTCGTGGCCCTCGAGGTCATGTCGCTGCCGCTGTACCTGCTGTGCGGGCTCGCCCGCCGGCGCCGCCTGCTGTCGCAGGAGGCGTCCATGAAGTACTTCCTGCTGGGCGCCTTCTCCTCGGCGTTCTTCCTGTACGGCACCGCGATGATCTACGGCTTCGCGGGCACCGTCTCGCTGCCGGGCATCAACCAGGCCATGGCCGCGGGCAACACACTCGACCCGCTGCTGCTGATCGGGTTCGCGATGCTCGGCGTGGGCCTGCTGTTCAAGATCGGCGCGGCGCCGTTCCAGGCCTGGAAGCCGGACGTCTACCAGGGCGCCCCGACCCCCATCACCGCCCTCATGGCCTCCGGCACGCTGGTGGCCGCCATCGGGGCCGTGCTGCGGGTGTTCTGGGTCGGCCTGGGCAACCTGGACTGGGAGTGGCGGCCGGTCATCTGGGGCGTCGCCGCGCTCACGATGATCGTCGGCTCGATCCTGGCGATCACGCAGACCGAGATCAAGCGGATGCTCGCGTACTCGTCCATCGCGCACGCCGGCTTCCTGCTGGTCGGTGTGATGGCCACGTTCGGCAGCGCGCAGCAGAACGCCGACTCGCTCAAGGCGATCCTGTTCTACCTGGCGGTCTACGGCATCACCACGGTCGGCGCGTTCGCGGTGCTGACGCTGGTGCGCGACCCGGGCGGCGAGGCGGGGCACCTGTCGCGCTGGGCCGGGCTCGGCAAGCGCGCGCCGGTGCTGTCCGGGGTGTTCGCCTTCTTCCTGCTCGCCTTCGCCGGCATCCCGCTGACGAGCGGCTTCTTCGGCAAGTACGCCGTCTTCGCCGCCGCCCTGAACAGCGGCACCCAGCCCGGCGACTCGATGGGCGGCTGGATGGCCGGCCTGGTCGTCGTGGGCGTCGTCGCCTCCGCGGTCGCGGCGTTCTTCTACGCCCGCGTGATCGTGCTGATGTTCTTCAGCGAGCCGGCGGCCGACGGCCCGGCGATCGCGGCGCCCAGTATGGGCACCGTGGCCGTCATCGCAGTTTCGCTGCTGGTTACCGTAGGAGTGGGGCTCTATCCGGAGTCCGTACTCGGTGTTGCCAACGACGCTGCTAGCAGCCTGTTCATCAGATAAGGGGATCTCGTATGTCTGCGCCTCCCGTGGTTGACCTTCCCATTGAGGACGAGCGGTTGGCGCAGGACGTGGCCAACGGACTGGCCGCGGTCGAGAAGCTCCTGCGCTCGTCGGTGGAGAGCGAGGACGCCTTCGTCACGGAGGCGTCCAAGCACCTCATCGAGGCCGGCGGCAAGCGGTTCCGTACCTTGATGGTGCTGCTGGCCGCGCAGTTCGGCGACCCGTCGGCGCCGGGCGTGGTGCCCGGTGCCGTGGTCATCGAGCTGACCCACCTGGGCTCGCTCTACCACGACGACGTCATGGACGAGGCCCCGGTACGCCGGGGCTCACCGTCCGCCAACGCCCGGTGGGACAACACCGTGGCGATCCTCACCGGCGACTACCTGTTCGCCCAGGCCTCGGACCTTCTCGCCGACCTCGGTCCCGAGCTGATCCGCATCCAGGCCCAGACGTTCTCCCGCCTCGTACAGGGTCAGATCCGCGAGACCATCGGCCCCCGCGCCGACGAGGACCCGATCGCCCACTACCTCAGCGTCCTGTCGGACAAGACGGGCTCGCTCATCGCCGCCTCCGGCCGCTTCGGCGCGCTCCTCTCGGGCGCCCCGGCGGACGTGGAGGAGCGCCTCAGCCGGGCGTGCGAGGCGATCGGGGTGGCCTGGCAGCTGGGGGACGACCTCCTGGACGTGGCCTCGACGGGCGCGCAGTCGGGCAAGACGCCCGGCACGGACCTCCGGGAGGGCGTCAAGACCCTCCCGGTCCTGTACGCGCTCGCGGTCGGCGACTCCCCGCGCCTGACGGCCCTGCTGTCGGGCCCGGTGGCCGAGGAGGACGTCGAGGAGGCGCTCACCCTGCTGCGCGCCCACTCCGGCATGGCCCGGGCGCGGGCGGAGCTGGACGCCTGGGTGGACCGGGCCCGCGATGACATCTCGGGCCTGCCCGACATCCCGGCCAAGGACGCGTTCCTGGCGCTATGTGACTACGTGGTCCAGCGCTCCGGCTGACGCCTCACGACGACGACGGCTCCGGGCCGCCCGCGCTGCCCGGAGGCTGTCGTACGTGAAGATCGCCAGGGCCAGCCAGACGATCGAGAACCCGATCCACCGGCTGGACGGCATGACCTCCTTGGCGATCAGCACCCCGCAGGCGAACTGCAGGATCGGCGCGATGTACTGCAACAGCCCGATCGTGCTCAGCGGCACCCGGATGGCCGCGGCCCCGAAGCAGATCAGCGGCACGGCCGTGATGAGGCCCGCTCCCACCAGCAGCGCCGCGTGCGCCACGCTCACCTGCCCGAACGTGGCGTCCCCGGTGCTCTGCAGGAAGGCCAGGTAACCGAGGGCGGGAATCAGCAGGACCAGCGTCTCGACGGCCAGGCTGTCGGTCGCGGCCACGTTGGCCCGCTTCTTGATCAGCCCGTACACGCCGAAGCTGACCGCCAGGACGAGCGCCACCCAGGGCAGGCGGCCGTAGTCGAGCGTCAGCACGAGCACCGCCAGCGCCCCGAACCCGACGGCCGCCCACTGCAGCGGCCGCAGCTTCTCACGCAGCAGCACGACGCCGAACAGCACGTTGACGAGGGGGTTGATGAAGTAGCCGAGGGCGGTCTCCACGACGTGGCCGGCGTTGACGGCGTAGATGTAGGTGCCCCAGTTGACTGTCACGACGACGGCGGCGAGGGCCAGCAGCGCCACCTTGGCCGGCTGCCGGGCGATCTGCTTGATCCAGGACCAGTGCTTGCGGACGGCGAGGACGGCCAGGACCACCACCAGCGACCACACCATGCGGTGGGCGAGGATCTCGATGGCGCCGGAGGGCTTGAGGAGGGGCCAGTAGAGGGGGAAGAGTCCCCACATGGTGTAGGCGGCGATCCCGTAGAACACACCACGCCGAAGGTCAGGCATGTAACCGATTTTCGGGCATTACCACCTTTAAACACAAATCTCAGTCGCTGTATGGAAATGTGTAGAAATCCTTAAGTGTTGGGCCTGTGTAGGCTGGCAAACGACCTATGGAGGTAGCGCTATGGGCTGGCTGTTCGGCGGTAACAAGACATCGATGGTTCGACGCGAGGACGCCCTGCCGGGCCGCCAGGACCCCATCCCCGTGCCGACCCGTCACGCGGTCCTGGACGCCCCGCTCGCGCCGCCGTACCCGGAGGGCCTGGAGGTCGCCGACTTCGGCCTGGGCTGCTTCTGGGGCGCCGAGCGCAAGTTCTGGCAGACGCCCGGGGTGGTGACGACGGCGGTCGGATACCAGGGGGGCTACACGGCCAACCCGACGTACGAGGAGGTCTGTTCCGGTCTCACGGGGCACGCCGAGGTCGTACGCGTGGTGTTCGACCCGGCGAAGGTCTCGTACGAGGAGTTGCTGAAGGTCTTCTGGGAGGCCCACGACCCCACGCAGGGGATGCGCCAGGGCAACGACGTCGGGACCCAGTACCGGTCGGCGATCTACTACCACTCACCGGAGCAGCAGAAGTCGGCGGAGGCTTCGCGGGAGGCGTACCAGCGGGTGCTGAAGGTGGCGGGGTACGGGAACATCACGACTGAGGTGGCTCCGGCGGGTCCGTTCTACTTCGCGGAGGATTATCACCAGCAGTACCTTTTCAAGGAGCCGAACGGCTACTGCGGGATCGGCGGCACGGGCGTTGCCTGCCCGGTCGGGCTGACCTCCGGTGAGGCGTGACCGTTCTGACTTGATCCACGCTGGGTGGATCAAGGAGGAGAACGCGAGGATCTTCTGCGAGATCCTCGCGTCGCTCATCGGGTACGAGTTCGACGACCTCGACTGGCAGGCGGTTGAGTGTGCGTTGCCCGACACCGACGATGAGCAGGAGGAACGCTGGTACGGGTATCCGTTGGTCGGTCGGGTGACGAGGCTCGATCTCAGGCTCGCACAGGCAGTGGGTGGGAGCGTGGTCTCAGTCGAGGTGTACGGCGATCCGAATGACGTCCTTCGAGGGCAGGTAGAGCTTGCCTGTGACGTTGCCGCCGCGTACGGCATGAGCCGAACGTGAATGCGCCTCAGCGCTGCACAGAGGCGAGGACGGCGACAATCTTCATTACAGAGTTTCCAGGGCGTGCCGCCTGCGGCGTCCCGCCGCGCGTCGGGCGGTCACTGGCCGCGCTGCGGCTCTTCGACCGGTCGCGGCCAGCACCACCCACGCGCTGTCAGCAACACGGCAGACAGCTAGAACGTCGGAAGGCGTATCACGGCTCAGTCGTCGACCGTATGGACCTGGTGTCTCAGCACTACACCGCTGAGAACACCGCAGCCTCAAGCTTGCCGAGTTGTACACATAGGAGATCAATCGGCAGCGCGGCGCGCCGCCGTACTCCCGGCCCTCCGCCCGCCCGCCGTCCGGGCGGCGGGCCGGTCCCGGACGGCAGCGGGACACCAGGCCGGGAGCCGCACGCAGGCCCGCCGTACCAACCGAACGCTCGGCCGGGGTTGCCGCGCCGCCGCTCAGATGCAGGCCTACGATCGCCGCTGCATGGCTGGACGCCGTACGTGCTTGGGGGCGATCGACGATTCAGGGTTCGTTCCTCACCCTGGCTCACCGGGCAACGTGGCTGACCCTCATTGCCGATATTGCTGAGCGTTATGTGGATCTGATTTGTCAAGCATGGCCACTACGGGTCGGCGGTGGCTACCGACTGGCCGATTTGGCGATGAACCTGGACGATCGCTTGTCGTGATGGGGATCTTCGGTTTCGAGCCGACCTTTCTTATCGGGCTTAAAGCTATCCGCGAGGAACATGGATCGGGCCTGGCTGCGTTGGGTGGTCGGCGTCTGACTGCTTCGCGATCGTGCGTTTCATCGAGGACGGGGATTGGTATGCCGAATGCCCCGTCGTCTTGGACTTCGACGGCGTCCAGGTAGAGATCATGCACTCGAGCTCGATGAGCTGTCGATCAGCTGGAACTCCATCGACACGACGGCTTCGATCACCGGCTGGGAATGGTTCGAGCTGACACCGGCGTGGTCCAGCGCCGACGAACGACTTGAGCCTTTCATCGGCCAGAAACTGCGCGGGGTGGCCCTACTCGAGTGCCGGCCATCACGTCGCGACGTGGCGGCCGGCACCCTCGCTGTGGAGTTCGTCTTCGACGCGGGCCGCTTCCACATCGCCAACGCCCTCGATGAGAACAGCATCGAGGTCAACGAGGCCCATCCAGAATGGGTGCGGCACCCACTGGGCTGTGGCACGCAGCCTGATTAGGTTGGCCTCCGGTTTATCTCGATGACCGGCAGCAGGGTCGCCTGAGCCGAGGCGTTGATCTGCCGGGGAGTGAGCCCGGCGGGGGTGGAACGTCGACGAGATGGCCGAAGTAGTCGGTCCAGGGCAGCCTGGCCATCATCGACCGCGGCGCGTTCGTCGTCGGTGAGTGGGACAGCGGAGAGCATGCGCTGCAAGTTGTTTTAGCCTCCAGCAGCAGAGCCCTGGAGGAGTCCTTCGGGGTGTAGAAGTCACACTTGGCGCAGGCCATCCGGTGCGGGCACTGCTTGAAGAAGGTGTAGTTGCAGAACCCATGCCCCAGGTCGTAGTACTGCCACGGCTCTCCCGCGGCTGCGGCCCCGCTCTCGACGGCGTCCCGGTCGACGAGGACTTCGATGGTGCGGCCGTTGCGCTCGAAATGTCCGGCGTCGCGGTATGCCTTGGACAGCGTGCTCGGGGCGATCTTGGCGTAGTGCTGGGTGGTGTCGGCTGAGCGGTGTCCGAGCCGAAGCCTGAAGCTCGAACAGCGTCATTGGCCACCTTGCTCCGACTCCGGCGGTGGCTCCGAGGTCCACTCTTGCTAACCGAGGTGCTAACAACGGTCCTGGACGATTACGAACGTTGGGGGACAGCGCCCCATCAGTAGGGTCGCCTTGAGCACGCATTGTCGCTCCACCTGGACGACCCTGGACGATCGTGTTCTCACTCGTAATGAAGGGGTCTCCAGCGTTCCCCGGTCTACCTCTACAGCGGATTAGGCTCTTCAGGCTCGGTCGCTGGGGGTCGATCCCAGAAAGTGGTCGCGATGACGAGCGCCGCTGCGGCCAGGAGGTGCCATCGGATCATCTTGGTCGCGTACGCGAGGTATTCGGCGCCCGCGACGATGAGAACCGTCGCGAACCCCTCGACGGCGGCGAGGAGGAGGAGCGCACCGATTCCCCATGCGACCTGGTGCCGCGTCCGGCCTGCCATGACGCCGCCGGCCACCGCGGCTAAGGCGATGAGCACGATCAGCACACCGTCCACGTCGGCCTTGCAGGACCACGCCCCGGGTCGTTTCCACAGCAGTTCCACCGATGGTGTGTAGGCGAACCAGCCGAAGGAGGTGGACTCACCGATCGGAAGAAAGAGCCGGCCGACTGTCCACGCAGCCGCCACGATGGCCGCCGCCCAGAGCACGATTCCCTTCCGCGCCGGAGGCAGGGGCGAACGTGCCGCCACGAGCAGCGTGACGATGGCCACGGTGTAGCAGACGATCGACAGCCAGGGCTCATCGACGGGAAGGGTCCGGTCGGTGAGGGGGCGGGTATCGGACGGGAGGGAGATCACGAACAGCCTGAACGCGAGGACGGCACAGACCGCCGCGCTTCCGAGGAGCGTGGTCCGGCGCGGGGCGCACACCAGGAGACCGGCCAGGACCACCGGCAGCAGGAGTTCGCCCCACGACAGCAGCTGCCACCACGGGCTCGTCGTCATGAGGACGGGTGCGACGGGGTCACCTCCCCAGCAGATCCCGATGTTCAGCTCTGCCGCGCTGACCCTGGAGGTCTTCAGGATGACCGGCCCGGAGGCGGCCAGGACCGCCCCGACACGGAGTGCCTTTGCAGGGAGGCGCGTCTCCACATGAGATGACTGCGTCACGACGGCCTCTCCGTTCCCCCGCTTGCTGGTAGAGCGACTCGGGCGACAGTAGCGGACGAAGGTCATGATCTAGCAAGGGCCACTCCTCGGTGAGGCGACCACCGGCGCGCTCCCTGAGTGCGACTTCTTTACCTAAGGCCACGCCAAGGTGAGCAATAGCCACTCATGTCACCCCCTGTTCGTTGGTGCGCGAGATGAACTGCTGCCACCAGCAATGTCTTTTGGAGTACCCAACGGCTACTGCGGTATCGGCGGCACGGGTCGCGTGCCCGGCAGGATCGGCGTCAGCCGAGGCCTGATCTCCAATCGAGCGCCGCGACACCGTTCGGACACGGGGAGGGGGTGCGGCTCGGTCTCAGGCTCGCGCGGGCGGGCGGGCGGGGGGAGTGTGGTCTCGGTTGAGGTGTACGGCGATGCGGACGATGTCCTCAGTGGGCGTGTGGAGCTGCCGCGTACGACAAGACGTGTGCTTGAGGCTGCGCCACCCGGGGCTGGTGCATCTGGGGTTGACGGGCAGGTATCGGGTGAGATCGTCGGCATGAGGAGAGGGGAATCTGATGGTGCGTCGTCCGGAGATCGTTCACGTGCGTACCAATCTGGGGTTGGTGCCCGGGGTTGAGCGGCTGGGTGAGGTGCTGTTGGGGGAAGGGTTGGCGGAGGGGATCGGGGCGAGGGCCGGGGCGGTGGTGGAGGCGCCGGCGTACTCGGGGGAGCGGGTTCATCCGAGTCGGCTGCTCAATGCCGAGGCGATGGGTGAGGTGGCGCTGCGGCAGGCCCTCGTGGTGGCGGACGTGATCGAGGGCGGCCGGTTGCCTGTGGTGCTTGGTGGGGACGACAGCGTGATCTTCGGTAGTTTGCTGGCGTTGCGGCGGCGAGGGGCCTACGGGTTGGTGTTTCTGGATGCGCACACCGACTTCTATCCGCCTGGTGACTCGCCGACGGGGCAGGCGTCGGATTCCGAGGTGTATCTCGCGTTCGGCAACGGTGCGGAGGTGATCGCGAATCTCGATGGTGCGCGGCCGTTGGTCGAGCCTCGGGCGGCGGTGCTGATCGGGCGCCGGGACTCTGACGAGTGGCGGGACACCGGTGCGGCGCTGTCCGCGACCGATGCCCTGGTCGTTTCTCTTGAGGAAGTGCGTGAGAGCGGTGTGGAGGGGGTCGCGCGGCGGGCGCTCGCTCGTCTGGACGATGCGGGAGTCGAAGGGTTCCTGCTGCACATCGATGCCGACGTGCTCGATGACGCGCTCATGCCGGCGGTCGACTACCGCTTGCCCGGTGGGTTGGATCGACGGGAGTTCGGTGCGCTGGTGGGGGCGTTGCTCGCCGATGAGCGGGTGGTGTGCGTCGACGTGACGATCTACAACCCTGGGCTTGATCCGGGCGGCGAGGCGGGGCGTGATCTCGCCGGGTGCTTGATCGACGCGTTTGCGCAGGGGCGCGCCGCGTCGTAGCCGTGTCGTTGGTGGTGTCCGTGGCCTGTGCGATGGGGTGGGCGGGCATTTGGGTCTTAGTGTGCTAAAAGGTGCACTAACCTCTTCGAATGATTTCCTGCCGTGCGAGCGTCCCCGCCGAACTCGAACGGGTGACTGCTTGGATCGTGTCCGAGCCTGTCGGCTGGATCCCCGCCGACCGTTACCTCGCGGAGCTGGCCGAGAACATGTACCGGCCGGAGTGGACGTGGATTGCCGAGGTCGGTGACCGGGTCGTGGGGCGGGCGCTGTGGTGGGGGCCGCGGGACAGCGCGTACCCGGTCGCGCTCGACTGCCTCGACGTGGATCCCGCGGTGGGTGAGCGGGCCACCGTCGCCGCCGAGCTGATCAGGGCCGGGCTGACGGGGTTCCCGAAGCCGGTGCAGTACGCGATCAAGGCGGCCGGCGGCTGGCGCGACGATCCGGCCACCTCGGCGGCCGTCGGATGGCGGCGGGCGGCGGCGCACGCGGCGGGGCTCACCCGGGAGGTGGAGCGGCTGCAGTTCGAGTGGGCGCCGGCCGACGGGGTGCCCGCGGCGACGGGCGTGCTGCGGTTCGCCGAGGCGTCGGACGAGGAGTTCCTGGCGGTGTTCGCGAGGATCGCCGAGGGGAGCCTGGACGCTCACACCCGGGCGAGCCTGGCGGCCAAGGGCGTGGACGCGACGGCGCGTGGAGAGATGGACTTCTATCTCGGCGCGCCGGGCAGGCGGGAGTGGTGGCGGCTCGCCTACACGGGCGAGGGTGAGGTGGCCGGCATGGCGATCCCCTCGGCGACGCCGTACAGCGTGAACGTGGGGTATCTCGGGGTGGTCCCGGAGTTCCGGGGGCGTGGGTACGTGGACGAGGTGCTGGCCGAGATCACCCGCATCCACGCGGCCGGCGGGGCGTCGCGGATCACCGCCACCACCGACGTGGGCAACGCACCGATGGCGGCCGCGTTCCGGCGCGCCGGATACCGCAACACGGAGATCCGGATCAACCTCTCCAACGACCTGAACCCCTGAGACTCCCCCCCGGTACGAGGTCGACCGTCGGGTGCGCCGGCGGTCATCCGGGTGCGGCGGCAACCGGGCGTGGGCGTACGGGGAGCTCGAGGACGGTGGCCTGGGTGCCGTCGGCGTCCACGAGGTGGTCTTCCACGGTGGGGCCGGCAATGTCCAGGTGGTGGCGGTCCAGCCAGCCGAACAGGTCGTGCCCGGCTTCGACCAGGGTGGTCGTGGGCGGGACCACGGCGCGTACGACGGTGCGGGTGGGCAGGGTGAGCCGCATTCCGCTGCGGTCCGTGGTCACCGCCGCGGTGAAGGTGCCCGTGGGGTGGCCGCGTAGCCAGGTCAGGAGGGTCGCGGGCGGTGGTGGGCAGAGGGCGGCCAGGGCGGACGGATGGTCGAGGCGCAGGTGGCGTACGTGGAGGTGGCGTGGGCCTACCGCGGTCTGCTGCGGCAGGATCGACATCGGGGTGGCGAGGTGGTCTTCGGCGTGGGCCGCGGTGGCGGCCAGCGCGGTGATGTCGCGACGGATGTCCGCCAGGGTCTCGGTCACGGCTTGGCGCAGTTGGGCCTCAGGTGCGTCCAGCAGGTCGACGATCCGGCGGAGCGGGAGGCCGAGGCGGCGAAGGGCGCGGATGCGTTCGAGCCGGGACAGTTCGGTCACGCCGTACCAGCGGTAGCCCGTGGCCTGGTCCGTGGCGGCGGGCGTGAGGAGGCCGATCTTGTCGTAGTGGCGCAGCGTGCGTTCGGTGATGCCGACCATGCGTGCCAGTTGCCCGATCCGCCACATTTCGACCTCTCGTGTTGACCTTGTCCCTGCGGCAAAGTCCTACGGTCACCGCCATGACTGACTCCAACGCTGGGCGCCGGCTTGCCGGTGTACTGCTGCTGAGCTCGCTGGTTGCCATGATCCTCGGTGCGGCCCTCGTGGTGCCATCGGGGCTTACCCTGAATCCGGCCGACCCCGCCGCCGCGCTGGCCGCGGTGAGCGAGCAGGCCGGGCTGCATCTGGCCGAGCTGGCCTTCGACGTGCTGGGCTGGCTGGGGCTGACCGCGGCGGGGCTGGTGATGGGTGCCAGTGCGGGCGGGGCGGGGCTGGTGATGGGCGCCGGTGCGGGCGGGGCGCCCAGGCCGTACCTGGTGGTGCTCGCCGGTGGGCTGCTGGCGGCGGCCGGGGTGGCCGGGCTGCTCCATGACGCCGGGAACCTGGCGTTGACCCAGCTGAGCCCCGTTCCCGCGGTCGCCGGCGCAGTGCTTCTGACCGCCAAGTGGATGGTCAACCTGGCCGGGCTGCTGTGGGCCGCGGCCACCGTCGCCGCGGCGGCCGGCGTGCCGATGCCTGCCGGGCTTCGCCGGGCCGGCTTCTGCGCGGCGCTCTTCGGTCTGGCCGCGGTCGTCCTGCCGTGGACGGCCGGGGCGGAGGGGGTGCCGGTGGCCGTGGAACAGCTCGGGTACGCCCTGCAGTTGCCGGTCGTCTTGTGGTACGGCTTGCTGGGATGGCGATTTCTGCGGCGTGGGTGACGTACGGAGCGGTGGCCGGGTTTACCGGGGGACTCGGCCCAGGATCGGTGGGTGGTGGGATGCCGTGGTCACGGGGTGCCGTCGTGGTGCTCGTGGCGGTGGTTTCGTTGTCGGGTTGCGGGCTCTCCGAGAATGAACGGTTCGCGCGGTCGGTGGCGAGCATGGAGGAAGTGGCGCGGGCGGCGGGTGGCGGGGAACTGCCGCGCGAAATCGGGGCGTTCGCGTTCGAGGATGTCCATCGGGACGGCGACCGGGTGTATTTCCAGGTGGGCAACAGCACCGGTGGTGTGGATCCCTATGGCTATGTCTGGAGCCCGAACGGCGTGCCGGTCGACACGGACGACTCCGATGCGGTGGCTTCGTCCTTCGAGCATGTGCGGGGCCACTGGTACCGGTGGAGCGACAGCTACTGAGCTCCGCCTCGATCGGGGGCCCTCGACAATGATCGGCGGGGCTGTGATGATCTGCGCGTGGCGCGTTTCAGGGTACGGTTCCGTGGTTACCACCGGGGCCAGGTCGATGAGCTGGCCGAACGCGTCGAGCGGGCGCTCGGTGGCTCCGGGGAACTGACGGGGACGGAGCTGCGCAAGGAGCTCACCGAAGGCGGGCTGGAGCTCGTGATCAGGGGGTACGACCCCCGCGAGGTCCACGCGGCCCTGGATGAGTGGGTGCGGCGGCTGGACGGTCGATGACGGTCATCGGGCAGATCTCGCTGGGCGTGCGGGATGACGTACGGGCCGCCGGGTTCTGGGGGCGGGCGCTCGGTTACGTGCGCAGGGCGCCGCGGTTCGAGGGTGACGACTGGATCGTGCTGGAGCCGCCGCCGGGCGTGGCCGGGGTCGCGATCGCGCTGGATGTGAGCGAGAGCCCGGCGGAGGAGTTCCCGCGCGTTCATCTCGATCTCCACGCTGGTGATCGAGACCTCGACGAGGAGGTCGAGAGGCTGGTGGCCCTGGGGGCACGGCGCGTGGACTGGGCGCATTATCCGGACGATCCGCGGCCCGAGGAGTGGCCTTATGTGGTGCTCGCCGATACGGAGGGCAACCGGTTCTGTGTGGAGGGGCGGCGTGCCGGGTGACCGGTGCGCAGGTGCGTCATCCGGCGCTGTCCGGGGTGCGGGGCGCGGTCGCCGGCGAGCTGAGCGGCCGTTTTCCGCGGGGCTCGCAGAACCAGCGGCCCGCCGGGGGCAGGAGCATGGCGATGACGATGATCATGGGAAACGGGTTGATCAGCTTGGACCAGGTGAGCTCGGAGTAGACGGCGGCGTTTGTGAGATTGGACGCCATCGACACCACCTGTACGGCGGCGATCTCCCAGCGCAGCATCCTTCTCCGCCGTCGCCAGCGGCTCAGTTGCCAGCCGATGGCCGACAGGAGCGCGGTGACGTAGGCGAGTGGCAGGAGAAGGCGCCACTCGAAGGAGGAGGCGAAGGCGACGAGCATGAGAGCCGTGCCCGCAAGGCCGAACGCCACCTCGAACGTCATGACATATTGGGCTGTCTTCACGGCTATCGGCATTCGCTCCGTCGCCGGCGCCGTGGTCGTGTTCGTCACATCCCTATTGTGCTGAACCCGGCACGAACTCGCTGTGAACCGGCTATTTCCGACAGCGGGCGATCCGAGGTCGCCGGTGGACAGGGGGATTCGGGCGTCAGATATTGGAAGAGAAAACGGAGGTGTTTTCATGTACGCACGCCTTGACCATATCGTCTGCTGGGTCTCCGATCAGCTCGTCTCGCTGCGTTTCTACGAACAGGTGATCGGTCTGCCCGGGGTCCGGGCCGCGGAGTTCCGTGACGGGAAGGCGCCTTTTCCCAGCGTACGGATCTCGCCCGAGTGCATTCTCGACCTGATGTCCTTCGAGGCGATGCGGGGGGTGGACGAGGGCACCGGGGTGCGCGGGAGCGCCGGGCATCCGATCAACCATTTCTGCCTGGCGGTCAGCAGGGAGGACTTCGACGCGTTGCAGGTCAGGTTGAAGCAGAACGGGGTGGAGATCACCGGCACCGGGGCGAACTCCTTCGGGGCGCGGGGCATCGCGCCGGAGACGTTCTTCTTCGCCGATCCCGATGGGAACGTGGTCGAGGTCCGATATTACGAGTGAGTGAGCCCGGCCGGCGTTACGTGCGGGTCGAGCGGGTCCGTCCGACGCCGCGGGTGAGCCGGGCCCGCACGGCTCGCCGGACCATCGGGCCCATGTCGTCCAGGGCCGCCACGAGCACGGTCAGCTCCTCCAGCGCGTCCAGCGCCTGGACGGCACCGTCGGTGTCCACGCCCTCGTACAGCTCCAGCCCCACGAACGCCGCCGCCGTCGCCTTGGCCAGCCCCGCGACGTCCACGAACTCGGCCAGCGGCGAGCTCGCCAGCACCCTCCCGAGCGCCTGCTCCACCTCCGCGATCCACAGGTTGAGCCCGGCCACCACCGCCGGGGCCAGCTTCTGGTCGGACTGGCTGCCCGCCAGGAGCTGGGAGAGCGCCGCGACGCTGCCCTCCGCGCGTTCCTCGGCGTGCAGCGCGCGGCCCAGGTCGAGCAGCTCGCGCAGCGACGTCACGGCGGCGAAGCGGTCCCGGTAGAGGGCGATGCGCTGGTGGGAGCCGTGCTCGCAGGCGGCGGCCAGGAGCTGGTCGACGCTGCCGAAGTGGTAGAAGACGAGTGCCTGGTTGACGCCCGCCGCCGCGGCGATCGTACGGGCGGAGGCCCCCGCCAGGCCCTGCTCCCTGAGCGTTTCGAGTGCCGCGTCGAGCAGCTTGGTACGTGTGTCGGCCACCAGGTCCACCAGATCTTCTCAGCGTCGATCAGCGTCGATGCACGTTGGTCGAGTGTCGGTCGGCGACGGGCTTGCTCCGTCCGGCCTCACGCTAGCGGGAACCCGTGCGGGACCAGGTCCGCTTGCGGGCCCTGCCGAGGGTCGAAGGCGGCTCGGAAGTGTCGGTCCGGTCTGGTACACAGGCGGCATGGGTGTGAGTGTCGACGAGTTCCTCGAGTTGCTGGACGAGCTGCCTGAGGTCCGGATGGGCCATGGTGGCGAGTGGATCGCGCTCAAGGTGCGCGACAAGGGGTTCGGCTACCTGTGGGAGGCGACCGAGACCGTCGGGCTCAAGGCCACGATCGAGGAGCAGATCGCGCTCGTGGCCGAGCGGCCGGAGGTGTTCGAGGTGCAGTTCACGGCGGGGCGGTTCGGCTGGGTGGTGGTGCACCTCGACAAGATCGACTCCGAGGAGCTGTTCGAGCTGGTGGCCGAGGCCTGGTGTCTGACCGCGCCGCGGCAGATGGTGGCCGACTTCGAGGCCTCCCACCCGATCGGGCAGAGGGTGCAATCGGGGTAATCTCGGGCAACGTGATCCCTGTGAACGTCCGGCTCCGGGAGTGGCGCGAGGGCGACGCACCCGCCGTGCTCCGCGCCTTCCAGGCGCCTGACCTGCGCCGGCAGGCGCCCTGGCCTGTTGTCACGCTCAAGGACGCCTGCGGGTGGATCGCGTCGTGGTCGGGGGTGGGGCATGCCTTCGCGGTGACGGTCGACGGGCCGGGCGGGGAGCAGGTCGTCGGGAACGTCGCGGTGGCCCGGATCGATGATCACGGCAACGGGTGGGTGTCCTACTGGGTGGTCCCCGAGGCCAGGGGTAAGGGGATCGCGGTCGCGGCCACCGAGTTGCTCGCGAGGTGGGCCTTTGACGAGCGCGGGCTCTATCGGCTTGAGCTGGGGCATCGTACGAACAATCCGGCTTCGTGCAGGGTCGCCACCAAGGCCGGGTTCCTGCCGGAGGGCATCGAGCGGGGCAAGCTCTGTTACGAGGGTGTCCGCTACGACGTCGAGCGGCATGCGCGGCTGGCCACCGATGAGTGGTCAGGGTGGGGCGCGCTGAACTAACCTTTGCGGGTGGACAGCGAGAGTCTGGCCGCGGCCGGGCTGCTGGCGGCCCTGGGTCGGGCGTCGGAGATTCTCGCCGAATTACGTCATCCCTTCGTGAGAAGTGAGCGCTTCTCCTATTTCTTCCCGCCCGCGGGAGCCCGCGTCGGCGCGCTCTTCATGCTGCCCGACGGCCGTGAGGTGCGGTTCGAGGTCTCCATCGTCGCCTCCGGCAACGCCTTCCACGTGGAGGGCGGCATCACGGCGGAGGCCGAGACCCTGCTCGACCTGCCGCGCAAGAGCGTGCCGGGGATCCACGACGGGCTGGCCGTGTTCGACGACTACGCGGGGGAGGTCGCGGCTCCGGCGGCGCGGGTGATCGAGCAGCTTCTGGAGGAGTTGTCAGACAGCTAGGCAAAATCGAGTGTCTGATTGTCTGACAATGACGGCATAATGGGGCCATGAGAAATGGACCCCTTGCCGTCGTGGGCGCTTCCGTGCTCTGGGGCACCGCCGGGACGGCCGGGTTGCTGGTCTCCGCCGACTCCGTGGCCCTGGCGGCCGCCCGGCTGGTGATCGGGGGTGCCGCTCTCGCGCTCCTGGCCGGGGCCGGCCTCCGCCGGGTCGTACGACCGGGGCTGCTGCTGGGAGCGGTCGCGGTGGCCGCGTACCAGCTCTGCTTCTTCGCCGCCGTCGGCCGCACCGGCGTCGCCATCGGCACCGTCGTCGCGATCGGCAGCGGGCCGGTCTTCACGGGGCTGCTCTCCTGGGTGCTGCACGGCCGCCGCCCCAGCGGGCGCTGGACCCTGGCCACCACCGCGGCGATCTGCGGCTGCGCGGCGCTGATCGCGGGAGGTGATGCCGAGGCCGGTGCGCAGGTCGTCTCGGGGATCCTGTTCGCGCTGGTGGGCGGGCTGCTCTATGCCTTCTACGCCGTCATGGCGGCCCGGGCGATCGGCCAGGGCGGCGAGTCCAACGCGGTGATGGGCGTGATGTTCGGCGGGGCGGCGCTGATCATGCTGCCCGTGCTGGTGGTGAGCGGGGCCGGATGGACGGCGGAGCCGCGCGCGCTGCTCGCCGTGCTCTACCTGGGGCTCGGGACCACGGCTCTGTCCTACTTCCTGTACGGCCGGGGCCTGCGCACCACCCCCGTGGCCACGGCCGCCACGCTGGCCCTGGCCGAGCCGGCCGTCGCCGCGCTGCTCGGCCTGGTGGTGCTGGGCGAGCGGCTGCCCCCGGTCTCCGTCGCCGGGCTGGTGCTGCTGGGCCTCAGCCTCGTGGCGGTGGCCGTACCAGACAGGAGGCCGGAAAGAAGGCCGGAAAGGGAGCTAGAGTCGCAGCCGTGACTTTGCCGCTCAGACCCGTCTCCACCGTCGGCGCGCTCGCGGACGCCCTGCGCAGCAGGGTGTTGTCCGGCGAGATCCCACCCGGCACCGCGCTGCCCGAGCAGGAGATCGCCGCGGCGTACGGCGTCGCCAGGCCGACCGTGCGCGAGGCGCTGGCGAGCCTGGTCAACGAGGGAGTGCTCAGGCGTGAACGCAACCGCAGCGCCTATGTCCCGGAAGTGACGCTTTCGGACCTCGAAGACCTCATGTACGTCCGCCGCCCCCTGGAGGACCTCATGGCGCAGGCCGTGGCGGGGCGGACGGTGCCGGGGGCCGAGGCCGCGCTGCACCGGATGGCCGCCCTGCCCCACGACGCGCCCTGGTCGGAGACCGTGGCCGAGCACATGGCGTTGCACCAGGCGCTGATCGAGGCGGTCGGCAGCCCGCGGCTGGAGCGGCTCTACGGCGCGCTGTCCGCTGAGACCAGGCTCGGGCTGGTGCGGCTGCGCGAGGTGTACAAGGACCGCGACGTGCTGATCAGCGAGCATCGCGAGCTGCTCGACGCCATCGCGGACGGGCCGCAGGAGGCGGCGCGGGCGGCCGTGGCGGCGCATCTCAGCCACTCCTGGGGCGGTGAGGGGCGGGGTCATTGAGCCGGCCCGCCGGGGGCTGAGGGCGGGGTCATTGAGGTGATTGGGGTGGGCATGAGCACCATTGAGCGCGAACCCTTGCGGGACTGCCCCGGAACTCGCAAGAATCGCGGCCATGCACGGCAATCCGATGCCGGACTCCTACGTGTATGTCACGGAAGAGGGCGTCACTCGTCACTATGCGGACGGTAGCGTCGAAGCCCTCGCCTGGGAGGACGTGGTGGAGGTCCGTGTCGTCACCGAATCCGGGGAAGACGTCCTCTACATCCTGCTCGATCGCGACGGCGAGGGTTGTGTCGTACCGCGCTCGGCCACGGACGCCACGTTCCTCGCCCGCCTGCGCTACCTGCCCGATTTCGACCTCGACCGGCTGACCCTGGCCGCCGACTCCGCGCACGACGGGGTGGTGGTCGTCTGGCGCAGCCCGGATCCGCCGTCGGCGCTGCCGGACCTCGAGTACGACTAGCCGCTTCACGCAACGGCAACCTGCTGAAATGTCGCCGTAAAACTCCCATTTCCCTACGGAACTGCTGCCACTTGTGGACCGTTCCGTCAACCCCTCCAGCCGCCCGGCAAACGTCCGATTGTGGACGTTTGACGTTATTCCCCGCGCCGGACTCGATCTTTACTCTTTAGTGGGGGCCGCCGCCCTTGTTGTGCGTGGGACTTGTCAACCCATGTGGTTCAAGGAACGTCAAGTTATCGCGGTGCACAGAGTTGTCAGGGTGGTGCTATGAGGGTGGGGACTGGGGAGTCCGCTGTCGTGCTCCTCGAGGCCGTACCACGCCGCGCGTCCAGCATCTGGACGCGGGCGTACTTACGGCTCCTGTTATGCGGGGACACGATCTGCGTGCTGCTCGCATGCGTATGCGTGCTGGGCATCCGGCTGATCGCCGGCGCGTACATTCCACTGGCCGAATACCTGCTGGGATTCGGTCTCGTCATCGCCTGGCCGGTCGCGCTCCTGATGAGCGGGGCGTATCGCCAGCGCGCCAACGGCGAGGGAACGGAGGAGTTCAAGGCCGTCTTCAACGGCGGCATCGGTCTGATGGCCACCGTCGCCATCATGGCCTACGCCACGCAGGCGGTGATCGCGCGCAGCTTCGTGATGGCGATGCTGCCGCTGGCCCTGCTGATCACGCTCTATTACCGATACCGGATGCGCAAGCGGCTCCACCGAAGGAGAGCGGTGGGCGACTACATGCGCCAGGTCATAGCGGTCGGGCACCGGGAGTCGATCCTCGACCTGGTGGTGCAGTTCAGGCGGCAGCCGTATCACGGAATGCGGGTGGTGGGAGCCTGCCTTCCGGACAACACGCTCGACGTCGACGTGGACGGCATCCCGGTCCTGGGGTCCTTCGGTGACGTGGCGAGCGCGGTCGAGCGGCAGCAGGCGGACGCCGTGGCCGTGCTGGCCTGCCCGGAGCTGGACGGGGCGGCGCTGCGCCGGCTGGCCTGGAGCCTGGAGACCGCGCGCACCGATCTCTTCGTGGCCCCCGCCCTCCTCGACGTGGCCGGGCCGCGTATCAGCATCAGGCCGGTCGCGGGGATGCCGCTCCTGCACGTGGAGCATCCCGAGTTCGACGGCATGCGGCAGTTCGTGAAGACGGTCTTCGACCGCCTGGTGGCGGGGGCCGCGCTCGTGGTGCTGGCCCTGCCGCTGCTGGCGATCGCGCTGATGATCCGCATGACGAGCCCGGGTCCCGCCCTGTTCCACCAGGTGCGGGTCGGCAAAAGCGGCAAAGAGTTCCGTGTCGTGAAATTTCGTACGATGGTGGTTGATGCGGAACGGCTCAAGAGCGCGTTACTCGATGCGAACGAGTTCGACGGGGTGCTCTTCAAGATTAGGAACGATCCAAGGATCACTCGGGTAGGCGCTTTCCTGCGGAAATACTCCCTCGACGAGCTGCCCCAGCTGCTCAATGTCCTCCGCGGAGAGATGTCCCTCGTCGGCCCCCGGCCGCCGCTGCCGGAAGAGGTCGGCAAGTACGGCGCCGACGTCCGCCGCCGCCTGGTGGTCAAGCCGGGCATGACCGGGTTGTGGCAGGTCAGCGGTCGCTCCGACCTGACCTGGGAGGAGTCCGTACGCCTCGACCTGCGGTACGTGGAGAACTGGTCGCTCATCCTCGACCTGCAGATCCTGTGGAAGACCTGGTCCGTCGTCACCCGTGGAGAAGGGGCGTACTAACGGTGAAAGCACTCGTGCTCGCCGGGGGGTCGGGCACACGGCTACGACCCATCACCCACACCTCGGCCAAGCAACTGGTCCCGGTCGCGAACAAACCGGTCCTGTTCTACGGGTTGGAGGCCATCGCGGCCGCCGGGATCCGGGAGCTGGGCCTGGTCGTGGGCGACACGCACGCGGAGATCGAGGAGGCGGTGGGCGACGGCTCGGCGTTCGGGCTGCAGGTGACGTACCTGCGGCAGGAGGCGCCGCTCGGGCTGGCCCACGGCGTGCTGATCGCCCGCGACTACCTGGGCGACGACGACTTCGTCATGTACCTGGGCGACAACTTCATCGTCGGCGGCATCAACGACCTGGTGGACAGGTTCGCCAGGGAGCGGCCCGCCGCCCAGATCATGCTGACCCAGGTCGGCGACCCGCGCCAGTTCGGGGTCGCCGAGCTCGACGCCGCGGGCCGCGTGGTCGGCCTGGAGGAGAAGCCGGCCCGGCCCAAGAGCGACCTGGCGCTGGTCGGCGTCTACCTGTTCAGCCCGGCCGTGCACGCGGCGGTGGCGGAGCTCAAGCCGTCGTGGCGGGACGAGCTGGAGATCACGGACGCCATCCAGTGGCTGATCGAGGCCGGGATGCGCGTCGAGTCCTCGGTGATCTCGGGCTACTGGAAGGACACCGGCAACGTCACCGACATGCTGGAGGTCAACCGGCTGGTCCTGGAGTCGGTGGAGCGGCGGATCCAGGGGCACGTGGACGCGGCCAGCGAGCTCATCGGCCGCGTCGCGGTCGAGCCGGGCGCGGTGGTCGAGCGGTCCCGGGTCGTCGGCCCGGCGATCATCGGTGCGGGCGCCCGGATCCAGGACAGCTACGTCGGCCCGTACACCTCGATCGGCGCCGCCTGCGCCATCATCGGCAGCGAGATCGAGTACTCGATCGTGCTGCCCAGGGCCTCCATCGCCGGGGTCGGCCGCATCGAGTCGTCGCTGATCGGCCACGACGTCGAGGTCACCCCCGCGCCCAACACGCCCAGAGCCCACCGTCTGGTGCTGGGCGATCACAGCAAGGTACAGATCAGTTCATGACAAGAATTCTGGTGACGGGTGGTGCGGGATTCATCGGCTCCCACTTCGTCCGGAACCTCCATGACGGGTACGTGACGGTCCTCGACAAGCTCACGTACGCCGGGAACCGCGCCAACCTCGACGGGGTGCGGCACGAGTTCGTGCACGGGGACATCTGCGACGCCGACCTGCTGGCCGACCTGGTCCCCGGGCACGACCTGGTGGTGAACTTCGCCGCCGAGTCCCACGTGGACCGCTCGATCGAGGGCGCCGCCGAGTTCATGCGCACCAACGCGCTCGGCACCCAGACGCTGCTCCAGGCGTGCCTGGAGGCCGAGGTGCCGAAGGTGGTGCAGGTGTCGACCGACGAGGTCTACGGCTCGATCGACATCGGCTCCTGGGACGAGGCCGCGCCGGTGCGGCCCCGCTCGCCGTACGCGGCGTCGAAGGCGAGCGGCGACCTGATCGCCCGCGCGTACGCGATCACGTACGGCCTGAACGTCTCGATCACCCGCTGCGGCAACAACTACGGCCCCAGGCAGTACCCCGAGAAGGTCATCCCGCTGTTCATCACGAACCTGCTGCAGGGCAGGAAGGTGCCGCTGTACGGGGACGGCGGCAACGTACGGGACTGGATCCACGTCGAGGACCACTGCGCGGGCATCCGCCTGGTCGCCGAGAAGGGCGGCCCGGGCGAGGTCTACCACATCGCGGGCACCGCGGAGCTGACCAACAAGGAGCTCACCACGCGCCTGCTCGAAGCCTGCGGCCAGGACTGGGACATGGTCGAGTACGTCGCCGACCGCAAGGGCCACGACCGCAGGTACTCCCTGGACGACGCCAAGCTGCGGGCCCTCGGCTACCGGCCGGAGGTCCCGTTCGAGCAGGGGCTCAAGGACACCGTCCGCTGGTACGCCGAGCACCGCGACTGGTGGGCCCGGTAGTGATCACCCGTTTATGCCAGGAGGCGGCATGAGGTGGCTCATCACGGGGGCGGGTGGCATGCTGGCCGCCGACGTCCTCGACCGGACCGCGCTGACCGGCGAGCCGGTGCTCGCGCTCGGCCGGGGTGAACTGGACGTGCGCGACAGGCGGGCGGTGCACGACTTCGTCTCCGCCTACCGGCCCAGAGCCGTGATCAACTGTGCCGCCTGGACCGCGGTGGACGACGCCGAGACGCACGAGGCCGAGGCGCTCGCGGTCAACGGGAGCGCGGTGCGCTGGCTGGCCGAGGCGTGCGACCGGGTCGGGGCCCGGCTCCTGCACGTCTCCACCGACTACGTCTTCGCGGGGACCGGCCTCCTGCCCTACCCGGAGGACGCGCCGACGGGGCCGGTGAACGCCTACGGCAGGACCAAGCTGGCGGGAGAGCGGGCGGCGCTGGAGCACGGGCACTACGTGGTGCGCAGCGCCTGGCTGTACGGCGCGCACGGCGCCAACTTCGCGCGGACCATGATCAGGCTGGCCGGGGAGCGGCGGACCCTGAACGTGGTCGACGACCAGCGCGGCCAGCCCACGTGGAGCGCCGATCTGGCCGACTACCTCGTCCGGCTCGCGCAGTCGGACCTGCCGCCGGGCGTCTATCACGGCACGAGCGAGGGCGAGACGACCTGGTGCGGGTTCGCCAAGGAGATCTTCACGCTGCTGGGCGAGGATCCCGGACGGGTGCGCCCGGTGCCGACCTCGTCCTTCCCGCGCCCCGCCGCCCGCCCGGCGAACAGCGTGCTGGCGCACACCCGGTGGGAGCCGATCCGGCACTGGCGCGCGGCGCTGCACGCGGCCTGGCCCGTCCTGTCGAGGAGCCGTCAGTGCAGCGTGGCGTAGAACTCCCGGCACACCTGGTAGCCGGGCAGCAGCCCGGTCGCGAGCGCCTCGTCGAGGGAGGGCGCCTTGGCGTCCTTCTCCGACAGCACGGGCTCCACGCCGGCCGGCCAGCCGATCGACAGGGCCGGGTCGAGCGGGTGGATGCCGTGCTCGCGGCCCGGCGCGTACGGCTCCGAGCACAGGTACGCGACCGTCGCCTGCTCGCTGAGCGCCATGAACGCGTGGCCCAGCCCCTCGGCGATCAGCACGGCGCTCCGCGTCTCGTCGTCCAGCGTCAGGGCCTCCCACCGGCCGAAGGTGGGGGATCCCACGCGGATGTCCACGACGACGTCCATGACGCTGCCCGACAGGCACATCACGTATTTCGCCTGCCCCGGCGGCACGTCGGCGAAGTGCACGCCACGCAGCACGCCGCGGGCGGACACGGAGCAGTTGACCTGGGCCAGCTCGAACCGCCGCGGCAGGTCGGCCGCGCGGTAGGCCTCGAAGAACGAGCCGCGGGGGTCGGCGTGGACGAGCGGCGTGTGGCGCCAGGCGCCGTCGATGCCGAGGGGATCCATGACCCGACAGTAACGAGATCACCGGGCCGAGCGGAACATCAACTTCTTGGAGCATGTGGATGAAGACTTGCCGGTTATGCGGCTCCACCGACCTCACGAGCGTGGTCGACCTGGGGGCGACGCCGCCCTGCGAGCGGTTCCTCACGGCCGAGCAGCTCGACGAGCCCGAGCTGACCTATCCGCTGCACCTGCGCGTGTGCACGTCGTGCTGGCTGGCGCAGATCCCGCCGCTGATCACCCCCGAGGAGACCTTCACCGACTACGCCTACTTCTCCTCCTACTCCGCCTCCTGGGTGGAGCACGCGCGCTCCTTCGTGGCGGGGCTCGACCTGCGGCCCGACTCGTTCGTGGTGGAGGTGGCCAGCAACGACGGCTACCTGCTGCGGCACGTGCTGGACCGGGGGGCGCGCTGCCTGGGCATCGAGCCGTCGGTCAACGTGGGCCAGGCCGCCAGGGAGCGCGGGGTGCCGACGGTGACGGCGTTCCTCACGCCGGAGAGCGCCCGGGCCGTGGTGCGGGAGCACGGCACCGCCGACCACGTGGTCGCCAACAACGTCTACGCGCACATCCCCGACGTGATCGGCTTCACCGAGGGGCTGCGCACGCTGGTCGCCGACGACGGCTCGGTCTCGATCGAGGTGCAGCACCTGCTCACGCTGATGCAGCTCAACCAGTACGACACGATCTACCACGAGCACTTCCAGTACTACACGGTCGCCTCCGCGCAGCGCGCGCTGGCCAGTGGCGGCCTGACGCTGGTGGACGTGGAGCTGCTGACCACGCACGGCGGCTCGATCCGGCTGTGGGCCCGGCCGTCGGGCACGCCCTCGCAGCGGGTGGCCGACGTGCTGGCGATGGAGAAGGCGGCGGGGCTGCACGACATCTCCGGCTACATCGACTTCACCGAGCGGGTGGCCAAGGTCCGGCGCGACCTGCTGAGCTTCCTCGTCGCCGCCGCCGAGGACGGCAGCACGGTGGTCGGCTACGGGGCGCCGGGCAAGGGCAACACGCTGCTCAACCACTGCGGGGTACGGCCTGACCTGCTGCCGTACACCGTGGACCGCAACCCGTACAAGCACGGGAGGTTCACCCCGGGCGCCCGGATCCCGATCTTCCCGCCCGAGCGCATCGCCGCCGACCGGCCGGACTACGTCCTCGTCCTGCCCTGGAACCTGCGTGACGAGCTGGTCGACCAGCTCTCCTACATCCGTGACTGGGGCGGCCGGCTGGTCTTCCCCATCCCCACGCTGGAGGTCGTGTGAAGGTCGTCCTCTTCTGCGGCGGTCGCGGCACCCGGATGCGCAGCGACCTGCCCGGCGGCGACATGCCCAAGCCGATGCAGTTCGTCGGCCCGCGCCCGCTGGTCTGGCATGTGATGCGCTACTACGCGCACTTCGGGCACAAGGAGTTCATCCTGTGCCTGGGCTACGGCGCGCAGCACATCAAGGACTTCTTCCTGACGTACAAGGAGACGGCGTCGAACGACTTCGTCCTGCGTAACGGCCGGGCCGAGCTGTTATCCACAGATATTTCGGATTGGTCGGTCTCGCTGATCGACACCGGGCTCGACTCGTCGATCGGCGAACGGCTGCGCCGGGTGCGCCCGTACCTGGACGGCGACGAGATGTTCCTGGCCAACTACGCCGACGTGCTCACCGACGCCCCGCTGCCCGACATCATCGACCGCTTCACCGCCTCCGACGCCGGCGCCTCGATGATGGTGGTCCCACCCACGAACACCTTCCACGTCATCGACGTCAGCGAGGGCGGCCTGGTGGGCGGCATCACCCCGGTCAGCGAGATGCCGCTCTGGGTCAACGGCGGCTTCTTCGTGCTGCGCCAGGAGGTCTTCGAGCACATCCCGGAGCAGGGCGACCTGGTCGCGGACGGCTGCGCCGAGCTGGCCAAGCGCGGGCGGCTGATGGCGTACCCGCACCGCGGCTACTGGCGGCCGAGCGACACCGTGAACCAGCGCCTGGAGCTGGACCGCTCGTGGGCCCGCGGCGAACGGCCGTGGGCGTTGTGGGAAACGTGATCGGCCTGCGGCCCGCGCGTACGGACGCGGTCGTGGCCCTGGGCGCGCACTGCGACGACCTCGCGATCGGGGCGGGCGGGACCCTGCTCACGCTCTGCGCCGCGCGCCCCGGGCTGCGCGTGGACGCGCTCGTGCTGTCCGGCGGCGGCACCGACCGCGAGCGCGAGGAGCGGGCCGCGCTCGCCGCGTTCTGCCCCGGCGCCGACCTCCGGCTCACCGTGCTCAAGATCCCGGACGGCCGCCTGCCCGCGCACTGGGACGAGGCCAAGAACGCCCTGGAGGACCTGCGGGCCGCCCAGCCCGCCCCCGACCTGATCGTCGCGCCCTGGCGCGGCGACGCCCACCAGGACCACCGCGGCCTGGCCGAGCTCGTGCCCACGGTCTACCGCGACCATCTCGTGCTCGGCTACGAGATCGTCAAGTGGGACGGCGACCTCGGCCGCCCCTCGGTCCACCACCCGCTCGCCGACGAGGTGGCCGAGGCCAAGGTGCGGCTGCTGCAGGAGCACTACCCCTCACAGAGACACCGCCCCTGGTACGACCGGGAGGCGTTCCTCGGGCTCGCCCGCATCCGCGGCATCGAGTGCGGGGCCCGCTACGCCGAGGCCTTCCACGTGACCAAGCTGACCATCGATCTTGCTGGAGACTGACGTGCGGATCCTATTGACCGGGCACCAGGGTTACCTGGGCAGCGTGATGGCCCCCGTGCTGGCGGCGGCCGGACACGAGGTGATCGGCCTCGACTCGGGCCTGTTCGCCGACTGCGTGCTCGGCCCCCCTCCGGCCGACCCGCCCGGCCACGCCGTGGACCTGCGGGACGTGCCGCCGGACCTGCTGACCGGCATCGACGCGGTGGCTCACCTGGCCGCGCTCTCGAACGACCCGCTCGGCTCGCTCGCGCCGGAGCTGACCTACGACATCAACCACCACGCCTCGGTACGGCTGGCCCGCCTGGCCAAGGACGCCGGGGTGCGCAGGTTCCTGTACGCCTCCACCTGCTCGGTCTACGGCGCCTCGGGCGGCGACGAGCTGGTGAACGAGGACGCGCCGCTCAAGCCGGTCACCCCGTACGCCGAGTCGAAGGTGCGTGTCGAGGAGGACCTGGTGGGGCTGGCCGACGCCGACTTCACCCCGGTCTTCATGCGCAACGCCACGGCCTTCGGCTTCTCGCCCCGGCTCCGGGCCGACATCGTGCTGAACAACCTGGTGGGGCACGCCGTGCTGACCGGCGAGGTGCGGGTGCTGTCGGACGGGACGCCGTGGCGGCCGCTGGTGCACGCGCGCGACATCGCCGAGGCGTTCCTGCTCGCGCTGGACGCGCCGCGCGAGGCCGTGCACGCGCGGGCCTTCAACATCGGCACCGAGGGCAACAACGTGACCGTGGCCGAGATCGCCGGGGAGGTGGCCGAGGCCGTGCCGGGCGCCCGGCTGGTGATCACCGGTGAGGCCGGCAACGACCCCCGCTCCTACCGGGTCGACTTCGCGCGGGTACGGGCGGCGCTGCCCGGCTACGAGGCCCGCTGGACGGTCAAGGCGGGCGCGGCCGAGCTGGCCGAGGCCTACCGCGCGCACGGGCTGACCAGGTACGACTTCGAGCGCCGCTTCACGCGTCTGGCCAGGCTGTCGGACCGCAGGCTCGACGGGACGATCGGCGAAGAGCTGCGACCATGACGGGGGCCGAGCTGCACGCCCTGGTCGAGCGCCTGTACCCGCTGTGCAGGAGCATCACCGGCGACGGCGTGCGGGCCACGCTGGAGATCGTCGGCGAGCACGTCCCGCTGGAGATCACCGAGGTGCCGACCGGCACGGAGGTGCTCGACTGGACGGTGCCCAAGGAGTGGAACATCCGCGACGCCTACGTCAAGGACGCCACGGGGCGCCGGGTCGTCGACTTCCGCGAGTCGAACCTGCACGTGGTGGGCTACAGCGTGCCGGTGTCGGGGACGTACTCGCTGGCCGAGCTGCGCCCACATCTGCACACGCTGCCCGAGCAGCCCGATCTGATCCCCTACCGGACCGGTTACTACGCCGAGACCTGGGGCTTCTGCCTGCGCCAGAGCACGCTCGACGCGCTGGACGAGGGACCGTACGAGGTGCTGATCGACTCGACGCTCCAGGACGGCTCGCTGACCATCGCCGAGCACGTCGTCCCCGGCAGGACCGAGGAGGAGGTGGTCATCTCCTGCCACACCTGCCATCCGTCGCTGGCCAACGACAACCTGGCCGGCATCGCGGTGGCGACGGGCCTGGCCCGGCGGCTGGCCGGGCAGCGGGGGCGGCCCCGGTTCACCTATCGCTTCCTGTTCATGCCGGGCACGATCGGCGCGATCACCTGGCTGGCGCTCAACAGGGAGCGCGTGCACCGGATCGCGCACGGGCTCACGCTGGCCTGCGCGGGCGATCCCGGGTCGCTCACGTACAAGCGCAGCAGGCGCGGCGACGCCGGCATCGACCGGGCCGTGACGCACGTGCTCAAGGACCGGCCGCACGACGTGCTGCCGTTCTCACCGTACGGCTACGACGAGCGGCAGTTCTGCTCGCCGGGCTTCAACCTGCCGTTCGGCAGCCTCACCAGGACGCCGTACGCCGGATATCCGGAATATCACACGTCGGGAGACAACCCGAATTTCGTCACCCCCACCGCCCTGGCCGACACGCTGGAGACGCTCTGGCAGGTCACCCGGGTGCTGGAGGGAGATCGCACCCTGCTCAACCTCAGCCCTTACGGCGAACCGCAACTGGGCCGACGTGGCCTGTACGGCTCGCTCGGAGGGCGGAGTGACACGAAACAGGCGCAGATGGCGATGTTATGGGTGTTGAACCTGTCCGACGGGGAGCACAGCCTGCTCGACATCGCCCAGCGCTCCGACATGCCGTTCGCCGCGCTGGAGGACGCGGCTCAGGCGCTGCTGGCGGCCGGACTGGTCAAGGAGATGGCGTGCTGAACTTCAGGGTCGGAGACCTGGTGGAAGTACGAAGCGAGGCCGAGATCCTCGCCACGCTGGACGAGCGTGGCGAGCTCGACGGGCTGCCGTTCATGCCCGAGATGCTGGCCTACTGCGGCCGGCGGCTCACCGTGCACAAAGTGGCGCACAAGCTGTGCGACACCCAGGCCCGCACCGGGCTGCGCAAGATGGAGCGCGCCGTTCACCTGACGGGGGCCCGGTGCGACGGGTCCGCGCACGGTGGCTGCCAGACCGCCTGCTCCCTGTACTGGAAGGAGGCCTGGATCAGGCGGGTGGCGGGCGAGCCCGCGCCTCCGGTCCAGGAGCCGCGGCTGCTGCCGCTGCTCGAGGTCAACACGCGCAAGCCGGCCGGCGACGGCGGAGCGGAACGTTTCGCCTGCCAGGCCACCGAGCTGCTGCGGGCCGCGCCGACGTGCCTGCCGCTCAAGAACGTCACGCAGTACGTCACCGACGTGCGCTCGGGCAACGTGGGCCCGCTCAGGACCCTGCAGAGCCTGGCCATCGGGCTGTTCAACCGGCTGCAGCACCTGGCCAGGCGCGTGCTGCCGCGGCGGCTGTGGCTCAGGAGCGGGCTGCCGTGGGGCTTCCTCAAGGGCCGGGTCACGGGTCCCACGCCCGCGCAGACCCTCGACCTGCGCCCGGGAGAGCTGGTCAGGGTCAAGCCCAAGGAGGAGATCCTCAAGACGCTCAACGCCGACCTGCTCAACCGCGGCATGGGCTTCGAGCAGGAGATGGCCCGCTACTGCGGGAGGACGGCGCGCGTGCAGGCCAGGGTCGAGCGGTGCATCGACGAGAAGACCGGCGCGATGCTGCACATGAAGAACCCGTGCATCGTGCTCGAGGAAGTCGTCTGCGAGGGGGTGCACAGCCTCAACTGCCCCCGCGAGTTCGTGCCGTTCTGGCGGGAGATCTGGCTGGAACGAGCGGTATGAAAAGGCGGGAATGAACGACAACGTCGAATCCATCGGCCGCAAGGCGGGTCGTGGACTGCGATGGAGCCTCCTCGGGAACACGGTGACCAAGGCGGCCTCCTTCGTCATGAGCCTGGTGCTCGCGCGCCTCCTCGCGCCCGGGGACTTCGGTATATACGCGGTCGCCCTGGCGGCCACGCAGTTCGTCATGGTCGTCAAGGACGCGGGCATCATGGCCGCCGTCATCCAGTGGCGGGGGCGGCTCGACGAGATCGCGCCCACCGCCACGGTGCTCGCGTTCTTCTTCGCCTCCGGGCTCTACGGGCTGTTCTGGGCGGGGGCTCCGTACTTCTCCGCGCTGGCCGGCAGCGAGGAGGCGACCGGCGTCGTGCGGCTGCTCACCGCGGTCATCCTGGTCGAGGCGGTGACCGCGGTGCGCAGCGCCGCGCTGATGCGCGAGTTCGCGCAGGACAAGCTGGCCATCGCGAACCTGGCCGGCTTCGCCGTCAACGCCGCCCTGGCCATCACGCTGGCCGTGGGCGGCGCGGGCGCCTACAGCTTCGCGTGGGGCCAGCTGGCCGCGTCCGTGGTCACGGGCGTCATCGTTCTCGCCCTGGCCAGGATGCCCTTCGTGTACGGCTTCGACCGGGCCGTGGCCGGCCGGCTGCTGCGCTTCGGCCTGCCGTCCGCGGCCGGGTTCGGCCTGGAGGCCGTGCTGATGAACTCCAGCTTCGTCGTCGTGGGCGCCGTGCTCGGCGAGGAGCAGCTCGGCTACTACCTGCTCGCCTTCAACGTCTCCAGCTGGGTGCCCGGGCTGATCGGCACGGCGTTACGCTACGTCTCCCTGCCCAGCTTCTCCCGCCTGGCCGAGGAGGGCGACTCGCTGTCGGAGGGCGTGCGGCGATCCGTCCCGCTGCTGCTGTCCTTCGTGCTGCCCGTGGCGCTGGTCATGGCCACGCTCGCGCATCCGCTCGTCGCGTTCCTCTACGAGCCCCGCTGGGACCCGGCGGCGGGGGTGCTGCGCTTCCTGGCCGTCGTCATGGTCGTGCGCATGATCACGTCGTTCCTGGCCACGGACATCCTCATCTCGATCGGCGCGACCAAGAGCACGGTCTGGCTCAACCTCGTCTGGGCGGTCGCGCTGCTGCCCGCGCTGCTGGCCGGCGCGCACTACGGCGGCATCAGGGGCGCGGCCGTCGGCCACGCCGTCGTGGCCGTCCTCGTCGCGCTGCCGCTGAGCGTGCTGCTGCTGCACCGGCACGGCGTACGCGTCAAGCCGATCCTGCCCGGGCTGGTCCGCCCCGCGCTGGCGACGCTGGGGGCCGGCCTGCTCATGGTGCTGTTCACCGGGACGTTCGAGGGCGACCCGCTGCTCGAACTCCTCGTCGTCGGCGGGTCAGGGCTGCTGGTCTTCGCGCTGCTCGCCACGCCGCCGGCGACACTCAGACGACTGCTGAACCAAGGGAGGGCCCATGCCCGGCTCTGAACTGGTCTCGATCGCACTGCCGGTACGCAACGGCGCCGAACGGCTGGAAGGCGTGGTCGAATCGGTGCTCGCGCAGGACCACGGGCACCTGGAGCTGGTCATCTCGGACAACGCCTCCACCGACGGCACCGAGGAGCTGTGCAGGGACCTGGCCGCCGGCGACCGCCGGATCGTCTACCACCGGCACCCGCACAACGTCGGCCTGCTGAACAACTTCATGCACGCCGCGCGGATCTCCAAGGGCGCTTTCGTGCGCTGGATCGGCGACGACGACCGGCTGGACCCGGCCTGCCTCTCGCGGGCCATGGCGGCCTTCGCGGCCGACGAGCGGATCATCCTGGTCACCACCCAGGTCGGCTACACCGGGCCCGACGGGGTGACCAGGACCAGCCCGTACGAGGGCACGGGCCTGGGCTCGGACGACCCCGTGGAGCGCCTCTCCGAGCTGCTCCGGCTGCTCAACGAGAGCCCGCTGCTGATGGACCCGCTCTACGGGCTGCTGCGGCGTGGCCCGGCGACCGAGATCCCGCGGCGGAACATGCTGCGCGAGGACGAGGTCTTCGCCGCCAAGCTCGCGCTGGCCGGCCCGTGGGCGCACGTGCCCGAGGTGCTGGCGTACCGCAACACGCGGGTCGAGCGGATCGCGGGCGTCGCCCGCCGGCTCGACGTGCCGCCCTGGCAGGCCCGCCTGGCCAACACGCTCCAGCTGCGCGAGCTGTTGCGATGGGTGGCGGAGGCGGAGCTCACGCCGGAGCGGCGCCGCCGGGCGCGGTCCGCCGTGGTGCGCATGTACGCGCGCCGCCAGCGCCGTACGGTCGCGCACCGGAGCCGGAAATTGCTGGCAATGGCACGGCTGGTGTAACACGTCCAGTGAACAGCGCGATTTCCTGTTTGTACCGGTACAACGCTGACGGGGGCAAATAATAGTGGGCTTCTGGAAGACTATTTTCGGTCTGGCCAGGAAGAGAGCCGTCGGGATCCCCATCGCACTGGCCACGATCGGGCTGGCCCTGGCCGCGTACTTCCTGCTGCCCAGCCGCTACGTGTCCACGGCCTCCATGGTCCTCACCATCCCCGCCACCGGCGGGACGCTGGAGACCGAGCCGTTGCGCAAGCCGGGGCTGACCAATCCGCTGCTGCAGTTCAGCGACGCGCTGCGGACCACGGCCGGCATCCTCATCCTGTCCACGAACACCGAGGACGTGGCCGCCGAGATCGGTGCCCCCGAGGGCGGGCCCACCACCCTGACCATCAACGACGGCCGGACCAATCCGGACCTGCTGAGCATCAGCACCAACGGGCCGTTCATCTACCTGGAGGTGGAGAGCACCTCTCCCGGTACGGTCCAGGAGGTCATGATCAAGGCGCAGCGCCGGGTGCGGGTGGAGCTGGCCACCTGGCAGACGGCTCTGGGCGCGCCGATCAGCACGCACATCGGCATCCTCGACGTGATGCCCGCCTCCGTGCCCAGGCTCGTCATCCAGGACCGGCTGATGGCGACGGCGGGCGGCGGACTGCTCGGCGTGGTCGGCGGGTTCGGCGTGGCCTACGGATACCAGCGGCTGCGAGGGGCCCGCGACGCCACCGCCGAGCCGGACGGGCAGCCCGAGCGCGTGCTCGACCCTGTGCTCGACCCTGTGCTCGACCCTGTGCTCGAGCCTGTGCTGGAAGCGACGCCGGAGCCTGAATCCGCGCCCGAGCCGGTGACCGTGATCGCGCCCGACCTCGACGCGGACCCCATGCAGGGGACGCTGGTCAAGTTCGGCCACGGTCCGGTGCGCAAGGGCGAGGCGGGCAAGGCCGTCGAGGAGCCCGCGCGCGTGGCGGAAGTGGTCGTGGGCAACGGTGTCAAGGCGCCGCTGGGGACGCTGGCGGAGTTCCCGCCGGACGGCCCGGAACTGGGCGACGCGGACACCCAGACCTTCCCGGCGATCAAGCCGGACGACGATCAGCCGGACCCGGCCACCTGAGCGCAGCGGCGGATGGCGGCCGTCCTGGCCTCCATCGGCGTGTGCGACTTGGCGGAGATCATCATGCCGACCGCCTCGGGCGGCAGGCGGTCGGCGAAGGCGAGGGCGCCGGCCTGGTCCAGCGGGTTGGTGTCCCACATGAAGTGGCAGAGCGTGTTGTTGACCGGGGCCGGGGTCTCCAGCAGCTCGTCCGCGTACACGCCGTAGCAGATGAACTCCGAGACCTGCAGGTGCGCGGCGAAGGCGTCGATCCAGGGCCGGCCGGTGGTTTCGGCGATCCGCTGCTGCATCGCCCTGACGACGGCCGGGTCCCAGCACGCCAGCGAGCTGACGTAGTCCGGCTTCGGCAGCGCGGGTGAGGCCGGCAGGCCGAGCAGCGCGCGGGCGACCCGGTGCCAGGTGACGTGGTCGGGCATGCCCTCGTGCACCCCGTCGCCGACCCGGTACAGGCAGACCTGGCCGTCCCGTACGAACAGGTCGGGGGTGGCCGGGCGGACCAGGACCACGTCGGAGTCGGCCACCAGCACCACCTTCGACTCCAGCCGCGCGGCGACGGCCATCTTGGCCACCTGCTGCATGATCCAGCCGCGCAGCGGCGGCCACGGCCGGGCCGCGTTGACCCACAGCCCGACGCCGGGCAGCCGGAGGATGCGGCGCGGCAGGATCTCCGGATACGTCCAGATCCGGCAGCGCGGCCCGGCGTAGCCGGCGAACAGCGCCCGGTCGGACGGCGAGATCACCACGTGGTGCACGGTGTCGTCGGAGGTGAACTCCAGGACGGATCGGTGCAGATGGGCGAAGAGTTCGGCGTCGGGTCCGTACGTGGGCGTAACGATGGCCAAAGAACTCATGAAGACGGTCTCCAGTTTCCCCCGCGCAGCGCGATGCGCCTTCTGGCCTCCTTATCGTGATGGTTTGGGTGGTGTTACAGGGATTTATGTAACGCTCCACCCCGCTCCGCACGACATGTATGAGGCGGGAAGAACGTGGAGGGCGCGTGGATTTCTGGGGGACCATCCTCGTCCTGATCCGGCGATGGTACGTCGCGGTGCCGGCCTTTCTGCTGGCCATGGGCGCGGCGTTCTTCGCCTACTCCACGATCCCCATCACCTACAGCACCGAGGCGGTGCTCGTCCTGACCGCGCCCACCAGCGGCGGCGTCACGCCGGGCGACCCGGACGCGCCGATTCCCCGGGTGAACCCGCTGCTGAACTTCGAACACGGGCTGAGCGTGGCTTCCTCGATACTGATCAGCGTCATGAGCACCCCCGACATGGTGGCCGAAATGGGCGTCAAGGTCGACGGCGATCCCGCGTACGCGGTCACCAACGGCACCAACAACCTGGAGTCGCTGGCCACGGGCCCGCTGGTGTTCGTCAAGGGCGAGAGCACCAGGCCGGAGGCGGCCACCGCCATCGCGCTGAAGGTCATGGACCGGGTGGCGAAGGAGCTGGAGCTGCGCCAGAAGCAGGTGCACGCGCCCGCGGAGACGTTCATCACGATCAGGGCGGCCGTGCCGCCGACCACGCCGACCCCGCAGTACGGCAGGAAGCTGCGCTCGTCGGCGGCCGCGCTCGGCCTGGGGGCGATCGGCGCGCTGTGCGCCGCCTTCGCCGCCGACAACCTGGCGGGCCCGCTGCGCGCCTACCAGGCCCGCAGGGCCCGGCGCGGACGGCCGGGGGACACCGCCGAGCCGAAGGCCGGGGAACTGGCCACGGCCGAGCGGGGGACGTGACCGGTGGCGCTCAAGCTGCCCGGCAGGAGCCTGCCCGCGCTCGCCGACGCTCCCGCGCCGGGACGCGCCGACGGCGCGACCGTCGCGGCGGTGTTCGCCGTGGTGCTGATGATCGTGCCCGCCCGGCTGGTGCTCAGGCTGCTGCCGCTCTCCCTCACCCCCGCCAACATCGTGAGCCTGGGGGCGGCGCTGCTGTGGTTGTGCGCGCAGCTCACGCTCACGCTGGGGGTGGCCAAGGGACGCACGCCCGTACGCACGGCGCTGTTCGCCTACTTCACCGCCATGGTGGCCACCTACGGCTTCACCACCGCCGGATTCCTGGAGTCCGACGAGCTCAACATGGCCGACCACGCCTTCGTGCTGATCATCGCCTCGGTCGGCATCGGGCTCACGGTCTGCGACGGGGTCCGCGGGTTCCGCCGCCTGGACTTCCTGCTCAAGACCGTCGTGGTCGCCGGCACGGTCATGTCGCTGATCGGGGCCTTCCAGTTCCTGCTCTCCATCGACCTGACGACGTACCTGGAGCTGCCGATCCTCCGCTACACCAGCGAGGACACCTTCGTCCTCGAACGCGCGGAGCTGCGCCGGGTGGCCGCCACCGCCGGCCATCCCATCGAGTTCGGCGTCACCTGCGCCATGATCCTGCCGCTGGGCGTGCACCTGGCCACCAAGGCACGCCTGCGGGGGCAGCCCGCGCTGCGCTGGTGGGTGTGCACGCTGCTGATCGGGTGCGGGCTCATGTTCTCGGTGTCGCGCTCGGCCATGCTGAGCCTGGCGGTGGTCGGCGCGGTGCTGTTCGCCGGCTGGCCGGCGCGGCGCCGCGTGCAGGCGCTGATCGTGGCCGCCGGGTTCCTCGTGGTCATCAGGTTGGCCGCGCCCGGCCTGATCAACGCCATCCTGGGGCTGTTCACCAACCTGGGCTACGACCCGAGCATCCAGTACAGGACGCACGACTACGCGGTCGCCTCCCAGGAGATCGGCCGGCACTTCTGGCTCGGCCGCGGCATGGGCACCTGGTACGCCCCCAAGCACCAGATCTTCGACAACCAGTACATCCTGTCCATGGTGGAGACCGGGCTGTTCGGCACCCTGACCTTCGCCGGGCTCTTCGTGGTCGCCTTCTACTCGGCGCTCAAGGCCAGATACCTGAGCGCCGACCCCGGTGTCCGCGACCTCGGGCTCACCATCGCCGCCTGCCTGGTCGTGCCCCTCGTCGGGTCGTTCACCTTCGACCTGATCGCGTTCGCGACGGCGACCGGGCTGTCGTTCCTCCTGGTCGGCGCGGCCGGAGCGCTGTTGCGGGCCGCCCGGGCCGAGCAGGTCAGCCCAGGCCCAGCCGGCGGCACAGCTCCGCCCACGAGCCCGCCGCCAGATCCCGCGCGCTGACCCCGGCGGCGGGCAGCGGCCAGTCCACCCCCAGCTCGGGATCGTCGTAGCGCACCGAGAGGTCCTCGGCGGGATCGTGCGCACGGTCGATGCGGTAGCAGGTGTCGACGGGGTCGGTGAGCGACTGGAAGCCGTGCAGCAGCCCCGGGGGGACGTAGAGCGTGACGAAGCTCTCGTCGTCCAGCGTCACCGCCATCGTCTTGCCGAACGTGGGAGAGCCGGGCCGGGCGTCCACCAGGACGTCGTACATGGCGCCGCGGGCGCACCTGACGAGCTTGGCCTCACCCCGCCCCGAGCGGCCGTGCAGGCCGCGGACGACGCCGCGGCGCGAGCGGGACTGGCTGTCCTGGATGAAGGACTCCGGTGTCAGGCCCGCCTCCCTGGCGACGGCGGTGTCGAAGGTGCGCGTGAACAGCCCGCGGTCGTCGCGGTGGGGGGACGGCACGAACAGCAGCACCCCGTCGAGCGCGCCATGCTCTACTCTCATGCCCCCTATATATTCCATGCCGAGCCATCAAATAGGGCGTTTTCTCAGCGTCTTTCACTGTTAACCCCAGCGGACGTAACAAGCCTCCTATATCGCCCGATTACCCGTTGGAACAGGGGCATTCGAGCGATCGGAAGCTGGGGGCGATCGTATTTCCGCGGATCATGCCTTACCCTCGGCTGCTTCGGCCCGGGTACGGGTCGGCGCGATCGACGTGATGGTGATCACGGAGACGGAGCTGGCCGACAAGGTGGCGGCCGGCTGGCGGGCCGGTCAGGGCGGTTGGATCGTGACAGCCAACGTCGACATCGTCCGCGCGGCCACCCGCGACCCCGAGCTAGCCGCGCTGGTCGGCCAGGCCCAGGTGGTGGTGGCCGACGGCATGCCCGTGGTGTGGGCCGGCCGGCTGGCGGGCGCGGACATCCGGGAGCGGGTGACCGGCGCCTCCCTCGTGTTCACCCTGTCGGAGCGGGCCGCGGCGGAGGGCCGCTCCGTGTTCCTGCTCGGCGGTGACGAGGGTGTGCCCGAGGAGGCGGGGCGCGTGCTGGCGGAGCGGTATCCGGGTCTGCGGGTGGCGGGCGCGTACTCGCCTCCGTACGGATTCGACGCCGACCCGCGGCACCTGCGGGAGGTCGCCGAGCGCGTGAGTGCCACCGCGCCCGACCTCGTGCTCGTCGGCCTCGGCTTCCCCAAGCAGGAACGGATGATCGCGACGCTGCGCGCGCAGCTGCCGGCCGCCTGGCACCTGGGCTGCGGAGCGGGCATCCCGATGGCCGCCGGCCAGTTCAGCCGCGCCCCGGCGCTCCTGCAGCGCAGCGGCGGCGAGTGGCTGCACAGGCTCGTGCTCGAACCGCGCCGCCTGGCCCGCCGCTACCTGGTCCACGACATGCCCTTCGCCCTGCGCCTGCTGGTCCAGAGCCTGCGCATCCGCCTGCGGGAAAGGTGAACGATGCTAGCGGTAGTGATCGTCACGTATCACAGCGCCGAGGTGGTCGCCGACTGCCTGAAGTCGGTCCGGCTGGCCCTCCGTGACCAGGGCCCGGCCCGGGTCATCGTGGTCGACAACGCCTCGGCCGACGACACGGTCAAGCTGGTACGCCAGGTCGACCCGGCCGCCGAGATCGTCCAGTTGGAACGTAACAGCGGCTTCGCGGCCGGGGTGAACGCCGGCATCGCCGCGGCGGCGGGCTGCGACGTGCTGGTGCTCAACCCGGACATCCGGCTCGACCTCGACGCCGTCGCCCGGCTGCGGGAGACGCTGGCCGTACCGGGGACCGGCATCGCCGTGCCCGAGCTCACCGGCGAGGACGGCAGCCTGGACCTCTCGCTGCGCCGGCGGCCCACCGTGCTCAGAGCCGTCGGCGAGGCCCTGCTCGGCGGCCCGCGCGCGGGCCGGTTCGCCCCCTTGGGGGAGCTGGTGGTGGATCGCTCGCGCTACGCCCGCGAGGGCACGGCCGACTGGGCCACGGGAGCCGCGTGGCTGGTCTCCCGTGCGTGCCTGGACGCGCTCGGCCCCATGGACGAGCGGTACTTCCTGTACTCGGAGGAGACCGAGTACATGCTCCGGGCCGGGGACCGCGGCTTCGCCGTCCGCTACCAGCCCCGGGCGCGGGCGGTGCACCTCGGCGGTGCGCAGCAGACGTCGGGCACGTTGTGGGCGCTGTCGTCGGCCAACCGGGTCCGGCTGCACCGCGAGCGGCACGGGAGGCTCCGAGGGCTGGCCATGCGCGCGGCGGTGCTGCTCAACGAGGGGCTGCGGGCGCTCGCCAAGGGTCGCGTACGCGGCCACCGGCACCGGCTGGCGCTGCGTGCCCTGCTCACCCTGCCGCGATGGCCGACCACGCCGACCACGCCGGCGCCGCCCGGCTACGTCTGCTTCTCCGCCCAGGACTGGTGGTACCACAACCGGGCCCACTCCGACTTCCAGCTCATGCGCTCGGTGGCCGGGCGGCGGAAGGTGCTGGTGGTCAACAGCATCGGCATGCGGATGCCGACGCCGGGCAGGACGACCCAGCCGCTGCGCCGGATCGGCCGCAAGCTGCGCAGCGTGGCCAAGTTCGTCCGCAGGCCGATGCCCGACTTCTACGTCATGTCCCCGCTGCCGCTGCCCTTCTACGGCTCGCCCCTGTTACGGCGGGTCAACGCCGTGCTCGTACGCGCCCAGGTACGCGTCGTGTGCCGGGCGATCGGGCTGACCGAACCCGTGATCATGGTGACCATCCCCACCGCCTGGGACGTGGTCCGGCCGATGCGCAGGCGGGCGCTGCTGTTCAACCGGTCGGACCGGCACTCCGCGTTCCCCGAGTCGGACACCGGGACGATCCAGGGGCTGGAGGAGGCCCTGCTGCGCCGCGCCGACCACGTGCTCTACGTCAGCGGGGCGCTGATGGCCGAGGAGCGCCACCTCACCGGCGACCGGGCCCACTTCCTCGACCACGGCGTCGACCTGGAGCACTTCACCAGGAGGGACCGGCTGCCCGCCGACCTGGCGGACATCCCCGGGCCGCGCGTGGGCTTCTTCGGCGCGCTCGACGACTTCGTGGTGGACTTCGACCTGCTGGAGCGGATCGCGGCGGACCTGCCCGACGTGTCCCTGGTGCTCATCGGCGACGCCACCGTGCCGATGGAGCGGCTCACCGAACATCCGAACGTCCACTGGCTGGGCTTCCGCCCCTACGAGGACATCCCGGCGTACGGGTCGGGGTTCGACGTGGCGATCATGCCGTGGCTGGACAACGCGTGGATCCGGCACGCGAACCCGATCAAGCTCAAGGAGTATCTGGCGCTCGGCCTCCCCGTGGTGAGCACGGACTTCGCGGAGCTCGCGAACTATACTGATCGGGTCAGGGCCGTCACCGACCCCGCCGAATTCATCGCGGCCATCCGTTCGACCCTGGACGACGGCGGGCCACGCGAACCCCAAGCGCTGCGCGAGTCCGTGCTCGGCGCGTCGTGGTCATCCCGCGCCGCCGAGCTCATGGCCATGGCCGAAGCGCCGCCAAGCAGAGGCTGAGGAGATTCGATGGGGCGAAAGCTGTCCCTGTTATCCGTGTTCGGCGTCGGGACCCTCGTCCTGGTGCTGGCCTTGCTCTACTTCTATCCCGGCGAGTGGCGTCAGGTCCTGCCGGGTGACGAGCCGACCAGGCCGGTCGGCGGCACGACGGAGCAGCCCGCGACGCCGTCCCGTGGCGCGTCTCTGGAGGCCCTGCCCAGGGTGCCGTGGGAGGGCGGGCCCGCCTACTACGGCAAGTTCGGCGGGATGGCGACCACGGGCTGGACCGACCCCGCGTTCTTCCCCGTCGGCGTCTGGCTGGAGTCGGTCGTCGAGCCCGGGGACGCCGCGGGCGACAAGGCGCTGGGCCTGAACACGTACATGGGCCTGACGAGCACCAGCAGCGCGCAGCGGGTCCGCGAGGGCGGCATGTGGGCGTTCACGGACAAGCCGCTGGACGGCCACGGGGACGAGACGGTCGGCTGGGTGATCGACGACGAGGCCGACATGTGGGCGGGCCCCGGTGACGCGAAATGGACCGGGAACCACCCCGGCGAGGGGCCGCTGTGCGTCCCCGAGGACCAGAGCTGCGGCTACACCGTGCTGACCGAGCAGAAGAAGCGGCTGCCGAAGGACGGCCGCCTGCACTACGCCAACTTCGGCAAGGGCGTCATCATCTGGGAGAACGACCAGCAGGCCGGCCGGTTCGTCAACGACTACACCGACGTCACCTCGGCCGACGTCTACTGGTACACCAGCGAGGGCATCTGCCAGGACGCCAAGAACTACATCAACGTGCCCCTCGACAAGTGCCGGCGGGCGGCCAACTACGGCATGATCATCGAGAAGCTCCGCCGGCTGGACGCCCTCGACAAGCAGTTGCAGCCCGTCTACGCGGTCGTGGAGGTGGGCTGGCCGGGCGTCGACGACAAGCGCACGATCGAGCCGGACGAGCTGGCCGGCGCCGTGATGAGCTCGCTCATCCACGAGGCCCGCGGGATCCTCTACTTCAACCACAACTTCGGCGGGCCCTGCCAGTCGCAGCACGTGCTGCGCGAGCGCTGCGGCGACCGGATCAGGCCGACGGTCGTCGAGCTGAACAAGCGGATCGCCCAGCTCGCCCCCGTGCTCAACACCCAGTCCTACCGGTACGAGTTCGGCGAGGGCCTGGACACCATGCTGAAGCGGCACGGGGACGCCCTCTACGTCTTCGCCATGCCGGACCGCGACGCCGAACCGGGCACCCGCCGGCTCACCCTGCCCGCCGGGGTCGAGGCGAGCCAGGCCGAGGTCCTCTTCGAAGGGCGCACGGTCCCCATCGACGGGTCCGGACGCTTCAGCGACTCCTTCGCGGCCGAGCACTCCTACCACATCTACAAGATCCCGCTCTGAGCCTCACGGCACGTGCACCCGCCCGGGGCGCAGCAGCGCGGCCAGGCAGGCCCGGGCGACGGCCCGCCCCGCCAGCGCGCGCACGGCCTGGCCGAGCAGCTGGACCGCGTGGTAGGCCGCGCCCGCCGGCCTGCCCCGGCGCCGCCTGAACAGCCTGACCCGGTTGACGGCGAGCAGGGCGGCCAGGGCGGGGTCCGTGCCGCCCGCGCCGCCGATGTGCTCGATCACCGCGCGGGGCTCGTACCAGGTCGTCCAGCCCAGGTCGGCGGCGCGCAGGCAGTATTCGGTCTCCTCGCTGTAGAGGAAGAACGACTCGTCCCACCGGCCGACCGCGCGCAGCGCGGGCACCGAGATCAGCATCGCCGCCCCCGTGGCCCAGGCGTACGAGGCCGGCCGCTCGTACGCGCGCGGGTCGGTGACCACTTCCCCGATCCGCCCCAGCCGCCCCGCCAGCGTGCCGCCCAGCAGCGCCTCCGCCAGCGCCCGGCCCAGCGTGGGCATCCGCCGCAACGACGGCTGGAGCGAGCCGTCGGGGTTGAGCAGCTTGGGCACCGAGATGCCACGGCCGGGCACGCGCAGCGCCTCGGCCAGCGGCGCGATCGAGCCCGGGCGCAGCCGGCAGTCCGGGTTGAGCACGTAGACGGCGTCGAGCGCGTCCAGGTCGAGCGCGTCCAGGCCGGCGTTGACGCCCGCGGCGTAGCCGGCGTTCCTGCCCAGGTCGACGGGGATCACGGGCAGCGCCTCGGCCTGCCGGGCGATGGCCGGCCCGGCGTCGGCCGAGGCGTTGTCGGCCACCACGACCGCGGCCAGCTCCACTCCCTCGGCCGCCGCGGGGAGCGAGGCGAGGCAGCCGGCCAGCACGTCGGCGGAGTTGTAGGTGACGATCACCGCGGCGATGCGCATCGGTGCCCGCTATGACGCCTGCTGGGCGTACCAGGCGACCGTGCGCCGCAGCCCGTCCGCCAGCTCGACGGTGGGCCGCCAGCCGATCAGCTCGAGCGCCGGCCCGAGGTCGGCCACCTGCGTGATGTCCAGCGGGCGGTCGGCCACGGCGCCGAAGCCCGGCCGCGCGCCGCCGCCCGCGATCGCGTAGAGGTGCTCGACCAGCTCGCGAACCGACGTCTTCACCCCGGTGCCCACGTCGAAGGACCGCCCGATGGCCCGGTCGTCCTCGGCGGCGGCGACGAAGGCCGTCACCACGTCGTCCACGTAGACCCAGTCGGCCACCTTGGCGCCGCTGGTCAGGCGCGGCTCCTCGCCGCGCAGCAGCGCCCGCGTCACGTACGGCACCAGCTTCGCCGTGTCCCGCTGCGCCGGCCCGTACACCATGGACGGGCGCAGGACCGTGCACGGCAGCCCCCACAGCCGGTGGTAGAGGTCGGCGTAGCCGGACGCCGCGCTCTTGGCCATCGCGTACGGCGACGGCGCGGCGGCCTGCCCGTTGCCCGGCCGGGGCTCCTCGATCGAGCCCGCCAGCACCATGCGGCATCCGTGCCGCACGGCGGCCGTCAGCAGGTTGACCGTGCTCTGCAGGTTGCCGGCGAGCGTGACCGGGACCACCTGCGGGTCCCTGGCGCCGTTGACCTCGCTGGCCAGGTGGAAGACGACGTCGGGGGCCAGCGCGCCGAGCAGCTCGGCCGTCGCCTCCTGGTCACGCAGATCGACCTGATGCCACCGCACCGCGCCGTCCGCCGCCGGCCTGCGGCTCACCGCGTGGACGTCGGCCTCCAGCGCGGCCAGGCGCGTGACGAGATGCCCACCGATGAAGCCCGAGGCCCCCGTCACCAGGGCCCGCCTGCCCTTCCATGCCATGAGCACTCCCCCCGTGGTCACTGGTGCATCCCCGTCCGGCCATGGCCTGTTACACGGATGCGGAAACACGAACGCCGCCGCCCGAGCGGGCGGCGGCGTCAGGTGCGCGGGTGAGTCAGCCGATGCGCCAGGTGTCGCCACCCAGCAGCAGCTCCTCCAGGTCGCCGGGACCCTTCTGGGCCACGGCCTCCTCCAGCTGCTCGGCCATGAGCACGTCGTAGGCCGGGCGGTCGACCTGGCGGAAGATGCCGATCGGCACGTGCTCGAACGCCGGCTCGTCGAGCCTGCTGAGCGCGAAGGCCACCGACGGGTCGGGGTTGTGGGCGTCGTGCACGAGGATCTGGTCCTCGCTCACGCCGTCGCGGGCCACGACCTGGATGCCGCCGCTCGGCGCGCGTACGACGGCCTTCGAGGCGCTCACGATCGGCTGCCCGTGCTCCAGCCGCAGCGTGATGTCGTCGCGGACCTCGGGGTCCTTGAGCTGCTCGAAGGCGTTGTCGTTGAAGATGTTGCAGTTCTGGTAGATCTCCACCAGCGACGTGCCGCGGTGCTCGGTCGCCTGGCGCAGCACTGACTGCAGGTGCTTGCGGTCGGAGTCGATGGTCCTGGCCACGAACGACGCCTCGGCGCCGATGGCCAGCGAGATCGGGTTGAACGGCTTGTCCAGCGAGCCCATCGGGGTCGACTTGGTGATCTTGCCGACCTCGGAGGTGGGGGAGTACTGGCCCTTCGTCAGGCCGTAGATCCTGTTGTTGAACAGCAGGATGTTCAGGTTGACGTTGCGGCGCAGCGCGTGGATCAGGTGGTTGCCGCCGATGGACAGCGCGTCGCCGTCACCGGTGATCACCCAGACGCTGAGGTCGGGGCGGGAGGCCGCCAGCCCGGTGGCGATCGCCGGCGCCCGGCCGTGGATGGAGTGGAACCCGTAGGTGTTCAGGTAGTACGGGAACCGCGAGGAGCAGCCGATGCCGGAGACGAACACGATGTTCTCGCGCTTGAGCCCCAGCTCGGGCAGGAAGCTCTGCACCGCGGCCAGGATCGCGTAGTCACCGCACCCCGGGCACCAGCGCACCTCCTGGTCGGACTTGAAGTCCTTGAGGCTCTGCTTTACGTTGGTCTTCGGGATGAGCGACAAGCCCTTCCCGTTCACCAGCTCAGTCACTGTCGATCACGTCCTGGATGACTCCGGCCAGCTCCTCGGCCTTGAACGGGAGCCCGCGCACACGGTTGTAGCTGATCACGTCGACGAGGTATCTCGCGCGCAGCAGCAGGGCGAGCTGACCGAGGTTGATCTCGGGCAGCAGGACCTTGTCGTAGCGCTTGAGGATCTCGCCGGTGTTGGCGGGCAGCGGGTTGAGGTGGCGCAGGTGGGTCTGGGCGACCACGCCGCCCTGCCGCCTGATGCGCCGTACGGCCGCGGCGATCGGCCCGTACGTCGAGCCCCAGCCGAGGACGAGCACCTTCGCGTCACCGCTGGGGTCGTCGACCTCCAGGTCGGGCACGTCGATGCCGGCGATCTTGGCGGCCCGCGTGCGGACCATCAGGTCGTGGTTGTTCGGGTCGTAGGAGATGTTGCCGGTGCCGTCGGCCTTCTCGATGCCGCCGATGCGGTGCTCCAGCCCGGGCGTGCCGGGGATGGCCCACGGGCGGGCGAGGGTCTCGGTGTCACGCTTGAAGGGCAGGAACTCGCCGTCCTCGCCGTTGGGCTCAGTCGTGAATTCCTGCGAAATGTCGGGCAAGTCCGAAATCTCGGGCAGGCGCCACGGCTCGGAGCCGTTGGCCAGGTAGCCGTCCGAGAGCAACATGACCGGAGTGCGGTATTTGACGGCGATCCTGGCCGCCTCGACCGCCGCGTCGAAGCAGTCGCTCGGCGACATCGGCGCCACGATCGGCACCGGCGACTCGCCGTTGCGGCCGAACATGGCCATCAGCAGGTCGGTCTGCTCGGTCTTGGTCGGCATGCCGGTGCTCGGCCCGGCCCGCTGCACGTCCACGATGATCAAAGGCAGCTCGGTGGTGACCGCCAGGCCGACGGTCTCCGCCTTCAGCGCCACACCCGGGCCACTCGTCGTGGTCACGCCGAGCGCGCCGCCGAACGCGGCCCCCAGCGCCGCGCCGACACCCGCGATCTCGTCCTCCGCCTGGAAGGTGCGGATCCCGAAGCGCTTGTGCTTCGACAGCTCGTGCAGGATGTCGCTGGCCGGGGTGATCGGATATGACCCCAGGAACAGCGGCAGCTTCGACTGCACGGCCGCGGCGATCAATCCGTAGGCCAGCGCCTGGTTGCCGGAGATGTTGCGATAGACGCCCGGTGCCAGCTGCGCGGGCTTGACCTCGTACGAGACCGAGAACGACTCGGTCGTCTCGCCGAAGTTCCAGCCTGCCTGGAAGGCCGCGATGTTGGCCTTGGCGAGGTCGGGCTTCTTGGCGAACTTCTGCTCGAGGAACTTGACGGTCTGCTCGGTCGGCCGGTGGTAGAGCCACGAGAGCAGGCCGAGGGCGAACATGTTCTTCGACCGCTCGGCGTCCTTCTTGGACAGGTCGAAACCTTCGAGGGCCTTCACGGTGAGCGAGGTCAGCGGCACCGCGTGCACCCGCCACTCGCTCAGCGACTCGTCCTCCAGCGGGTTGGCGGTGTAGCCGACCTTCTGGAGGTTGCGCTTGGTGAACTCGTCGATGTTCGCAATGATGTCCGCGCCCCTGGGCAGGTCGCCCAGATTGGCCTTGAGCGCGGCCGGGTTCATGGCCACGAGCACGTTCGGCGCGTCACCGGGCGTGAGGATGTCGTGGTCGGCGAAGTGGAGCTGGAAGCTCGACACACCGGGCAGGGTCCCTGCGGGCGCGCGGATCTCGGCGGGGAAGTTGGGCAGCGTCGACAGGTCGTTGCCGAACTCAGCCGTACCCGCGGTGAAGCGGTCGCCGGTGAGCTGCATGCCGTCGCCGGAGTCTCCAGCGAATCTGATGATCACGCGGTCGAGTTGCTGGACCTGCTTTGCCACAGCTCAGTCCTCCTCGACGCGCCAATGCGCGGTTGCAGTAGGCGCGTTCTCTGTATCCATGCTAGATCCTCGGAAGGTCACGCGTTTGCATGCCGCGTAAAGCGGGTAAACGCGGTCGGAGTCAGTCAGGGTGAGGTGGGAGAACGACGACACAGCCCGGACGCGAGCCTGCAGAGGTCTACATGCAGGCGGGCGAACAGGACGGTTCGGGTCACGAGCGCCAACTATACGTCCCCCCAACACGTGCGCTACGTCAGGGGCTGCTTACCCGGCAGCTCGTTCCCTGACTTGTACAGGCGTCCGGCCTGCATCCCCGCAGAGCCGTACAACTCAGGAACGGTGACGAAGCTGTAACCCTTCCCGCGCAACCTTTTGAGGATGTCCGGAACCGCATCCACGGTTTCCCGATGAATGTCATGCATGAGAATGATCGCACCTGGATGCGCTTCACGCACGGCCCGGTTCGCGATGTCGTCCTTCTTGCCCCCGAGTTGGTCCCTCGTGTCCACGTCCCACGTGACCAGGGACAGCCCGAGCCGGTGCGCGACGTCGCGCAACTGCTGGTTCACGGCTCCGTACGGCGGCCGGGCCACCGTCGGCGTCTGCCCGATGGCCGCCGCCACCGCGTTCCCGGTCTTCTCCAGCGAGTCGGCGACTTTGCTGCTGGCCTGTTTTGACAGGTCCCTATGTGCCCAGCTGTGATTCGCGACCAGGTGGCCTTCCATGCTCATCCGGCGCAGCAGCGCGGGCTGGGCGGCCGCGTTGCTGCCGACCGTGAAGAACGTGGCCCGCGCCCGCTCCTTCGCCAGGCGGTTGAGCAGCTCCCCCGTGTACTGCCCCGGCCCGTCGTCGAACGTCAGCGCCACGCACTTGGCCCGCGTGCAGTCCACGCTGCCGGCCCGGTTGCTGACGGCGTCGGGGCTGGTCGTGGGGGCGAAGTGGGGCCGGTCGCCGGACATCGCGCCCTTGGCCGCCTTCCGTACGCTCTCCTGCGCCTGCCGCCCCAGCCCCGACAGCAGCGGTGCCACCTGCCCGGCCGGCACCGCCACGGCCAGCCGGCCGAGCGAGCACGGCCCGAGCTGGCAGTCGTCGAACTCGACCACGAGGTCCCCGCCGCTGTTGAACGCCATCGAGTCGAACTCGTCCCCGCCCGCCCGCACGATGTCCAGCTCGACCTGGGAGCCGCGCTTCTTGAGCTGCTCCTTGACCAGCGTCGCGAGCCGTTCGAGCGCCGCCTCGCCGGACAGCAGCCCGGTGGAGTCGACGGCCTTGCCCTTGTGGGGATCGAACCAGTAGGTACGCGTGGAGTTGCCCCAGTTGTCGCCGAGGAACTGGCCGGTGCGCAGTCGTACCCCGATGGCCTGCGGCGACGCGGCGGCGAGTTGCCAGTCGACGTTCAGCTCGGGGCGGGGGTACACGGGCTCGTCACCCCTTGTGTAGGCACGGAAGTCGCGGAGCTGCCGTTCGGCCTGTTCGTGCAGGGCCTCGTTGAGCGCGGGGGCGGTGGCCAGGTCCGGGTAGTTGATGTACACATACCGGCTGCTGGTGGAGTCGCCTTCGGTCAGCGTCCTGGTGGACAGACCGATGATGGTCGCCGGGTCGACGAAGTCGATCATCGTCGGCTCTGCCGGGACCATGACGTCCCTCTCGTTGGAGGCGGCGGCAAGACCGCATCCGGAGGCCGAGAGGGCCAGCAGAGCGATTCCGGAGAAGAATCGCGATTTGCGCATGCTTGTCAGGGTATGGGGTTGATCTTACTATTTACCCCGATTTTTGACGATAGGTCCAGAGGCTTTGACCGGGCTGGGTACCTACCGGGGGTTGGCGCTGTTCCTGGGTTACCATCCCCTCATGGACGGCTACTTCGGGTCCTACGTGCTCGTCGCCGCGCTGCTCGCCATCGGTGTCGCCATCGTGGCCGGAGCCATGTTCGCCAACCGTCTCCTCCGCCCCAGCAGGCCCACGGCCGAGAAGCTGACCACGTACGAGTGCGGGGTCGACCCCGTCGGCGACGGCTGGGCGCAGTCGCAGGTCCGCTACTACGTCTTCACGTACCTGTACGTCGTGTTCGCCGTGGACGCCGTCTTCCTGTTCCCCTGGGCCACCGTCTTCGACGCGCCCGGCTACGGGCTGACGACGCTGGTCGAGATGTTCGTCTTCCTCGGCTTCATCGCGCTGGGCATCGTCTACGCCTGGCGCAAGCGGGTCCTGAGCTGGACCTGAGATCGTCACCCGCGCCGCCCGCTCAGCCCTCCACCACCGACCCACCCGCGGGGATTGCTCGGGCCTCGAAACCACCACGCAACCCCCAGATCCCCCCAGATACCACCAACGCCACGTCCTCCCCAGGAAGATTCCTTTGCCTGACCTGTGATCCGCGCAAGAATGGCCATATGGCAGCAACGGATCTCCCGATGCCCACCGTGGGCCCGATCTCGCGGTTGGCCCCGAAACCCATGCGCTTCGTGCTCAACTGGGGCCGCCGTTACTCCCTGTGGGTGTTCAACTTCGGGCTGGCCTGTTGCGCCATCGAGTTCATCGCGACCTCGACGAGCCGCCACGACTTCATCCGCTTCGGCGTGATCCCGTTCGCGAACGGCCCGAGGCAGGCCGACCTCATGATCGTCTCAGGGACGGTCACCGACAAGATGGCCCCGGCCGTGAAGCGCCTCTACGAGCAGATGCCCGATCCCAAATACGTGATCTCGTTCGGCGCCTGCTCCAACACCGGCGGCCCCTACTGGGACTCCTACTGCGTCACCAACGGCGTGGACCAGATCATCCCCGTCGACGTCTACGTCCCCGGCTGCCCGCCCAGACCGGAGGCTCTCCTGTACGGCATCACGAAGCTCCAGGAGAAGATCGCGGGAGAGAAGCTCAGCGACCGCTACGTCTGGTCCCGCTCGCACGCGCAGTCGCAGCCGGAGGAGGCGTGAGCGGGATCGCCGAGCGGTTCGGCGACCGCGCCCAGATCTCCGAGTCGTACGGCGACACCACCGTCGACGTCGCGCCCGCCGACTGGATCGAGCTGCTCACCTACGCCCGCGACGACCTCGGTCACGCCTTCTTCGACTGGCTGACCGGCGTCGACGACCCGCCGGACGCCTTCCTCGTCGTGGCCCACGTCTACAACCCGGTCGCCGGGCGCCGCCTGCTCCTCCGCACCCGCGTGCCCCGCGAGAACCCGCACCTGCCCACCGCCGTGGGCGTCTACCGGGGGGCGAACTGGCACGAGCGCGAGACGTACGAGATGTTCGGCGTGATCTTCGACGGCCATCCCTACCTCGTCCCGCTCCTCCTGCCCGACGGCTTCGAAGGCCACCCGCTGCGCAAGGACTTCATCCTGGCGGCGCGCGTGGCCAAGGCGTGGCCCGGGGCCAAGGAGCCCGGCGAGTCCGGACACGGTGCCCCGAGCCGCCGCAAGACGCTTCCGCCAGGAGTTCCAGCCGACTGGGGGCAACCCGATGCTTGAAGTGGTGCTGAGCTTCGTCGTCATCCTCGTCGTGTTCCTGGTGCTGCCCCTGATCGTGGGCCAGACGGAGCACAAGGTCATGGCCCACATGCAGTCGCGCCTCGGTCCGATGTACGCGGGCGGCTTCCACGGCTGGGCGCAGCTCATCGCCGACGGGGTGAAGTTCGCCCAGAAGGAGGACGTCATCCCGGCCGCGGCCGACCGCCGCATCTTCATGATCGCCCCTGGGGTGGCGCTCGTCCCGTACCTGGTCGTGCTGATCGCCATCCCCATCGACCGCGGTCTCGTGGCCGTCGACCTCGACCTCGGCCTCTTCTTCGTGCTCGCCGTCATGGGCATCGGCGTCCTCGGCTCGATCATGGCGGGCTGGGCCTCGGCCAACAAATACTCGGTCCTCGGCGGGATGCGCTCGGCGGCCCAGCTCATGTCGTACGAACTACCCCTCGTCCTGGCCGCCGCATCGGTCGCCATGGCGGCCGGCACGCTCTCGCTCCCGGGCATCGTCGAGGCCTGGCAGTGGTGGTGGCTGCCGTGGCAGGCCGTCGGCGGCATCGTGTTCTTCCTGGCCGGCCTGGCCGAACTCCGCCGCCCCCCGTTCGACATGCCGATCGCCGAGTCCGAGATCATCATGGGCCCGATGACCGAGTACACCGGCATGCGCTTCGCCCTCTTCATGCTCGCCGAGTACGCCGGGATCGTCGTCCTGTCCTTCCTGACCACCGTCCTGTTCCTGGGCGGCTGGCACGGCCCCTTCCTGCCCGGCTGGCTGTGGACCCTGCTGAAGGTCTTCCTGCTGGCGTTCGTCGTGATCTGGCTGCGCGTCACCTACCCCCGGCTCCGGGAGGACCAGCTCCAGAAACTCGCCTGGGCAGTCCTCGTCCCCCTGGCCCTCGCCCAACTGGCCCTCACCGGCGTGGTCAAGGTCCTCATCTGACCGAAACCACCCGAACACGGCACGTCGTTTTCTTTGGGTTCGTTGCGCTGGCCTTTGGCTTGTTGCGCTGGAGGTGCACCCATCCCACGGGCCGCAACCCTGCCCTGAACGGACACACGCACGTCCCGCCGGACACCCACTCGCCCGGAACGACGGGCTTGCCCCCTGACGCACACCCACTCGCCCCGGACGGTCACCGGCTCACCCCTGCACGAACACGCGCTCACCCATTCTGAACGGACACGCGCTCACTCATCCTGAACGGACACGCGCTCACTCATCCTGAACGGACACGCGCTCACTCATCCTGAACGGACACGCGCTCACTTGCTCGACACGCGCTCGCCTTGGGCGACGTGGGCTCGCCCTGCGTGGATATGGGCGCTTTGGAGGGCCGCAACCGGCTTGCCTTGAGGGACGAGGGATGACCGTGGGCGAGCGAGCGCCCGATCACGTCACGCTCCTCCCCGGCCACTCGTCCCCGACCAGGGCGTGCGCGTGAGACCGGTTCGCCCTCCTGCTCCAAGCAGACGACCGTTGTCCGTTCCAGGTGGACCTGTCGGTAGCGACGCCTGCTGAGCTGCGGTCCGACCAGTACGTGTGCACGCTGGCGGTCCCGGTCGTTCACCTTGACCTCGCAGATTCCAGGCCCTGTGGGAAAGCCTGGCTGCGAAGGCCGTGGTGCTCGCTCCAGATACCAGGCGGCCCAGGCAGGATTGTCGTCGCTGAGCCGGGCAGCCCGTGATCGAACTCCTCCGGTCAGCGGTAGTCGTTCTCCTTCAGCTCGATGACCCAGGCACGACGCTCGGCGATCTTGCCGTCGCGCATGACGAACACCTCGGCCATGGACATGCGCATCTCGCCGCCCGCGACTCGCTTCACCGTCCCGGTGAGCTCCGCCATGACGACATCGCCCTGCTCGACCATGCGCACGACCTCCAGGTGGGGAGGGTCGACGAGTTCGGGCGGGCCGTCGATGGCCCTGTCATAGGCGTCCTTGCCGGTCAGGTGGAAGGCGCCGAAGACGGTCCACTCGATGTCGTCAGTCAGGCAGGACAGGATCTGCTCGTGATCGTTCTCGCGGAAACCGTCCAGGTAGGTGTTGACGGTCTCAATGTTCCGCGACATGTCTGCTCCTTCGCAGCGGGTCTCGTCCATGAGGCGCCGCTGTGCGACCCAGCGGTTCCCTCGCAGGAAGGTCGGAGCGGCCAGAGCGTTTTCGACATCACTTCGACAGGCTGACCCTGAACACCGACACCCATGCCGGCAGGAGTAGAGCGCCGACACGTTCCACCGCGCACAGGACAAGCGGAATCCGTCACCTCAACCCGGACACCGACACGGGGCCCGACACGGGGCCCGACACGGGGTCCGACACGGGGTCCGACACGGGGTCCGACACGGGGTCCGACACGGGGTCCGACACGGGGTCCGACACGGGGTCCGACACGGGGTCCGACACGGGGAC
>NZ_JBFANM010000059.1:0-20456 GCF_040674815.1 Nonomuraea sp. NPDC049709 | reverse complement strand
TCCGACAACGACACGCGGACACCGACAGCTTCGATTGCAACCGACAACCGTTCGACGGCTGGGGTCAGGGGGTGGCTTCCCGGCTGTTCCTGGCCAGATCCAGGTATTCCTCGCGGGACAGCCGGTGCACGGCCAGGAGCAGGTCGTGTCGTTTGGCGAAGTGCTCCACGTCCTGGGGAGACCAGCGGCCGGGAAGGTGATGGAGAGCTCGGCCTTTTATGTCGAGGACGAAGAGGCCGGTCAGGTCCTCGTAGTGGTAGAGGAGCAGGCTGAAGGCCCGGCCGGGGGACGCGCCCAGGCGTACGTCGGCGATGACCACGCCGGCTCGGGTTATGTGGAGCTTGTTGAAAGACCCCAGGATGAGGTACGGCCCCCCGTAGGGCCCCACTGCCAAGCCGCGTTTCACGCGTAAACGGTGGAATTTGATGCGCGCGGGACGGATGAGAAGAAGCGCGGGGCTGAAGGCCATGAACAGCCATTTGGCGTCCAGGAAGTCAAGGAGCACTCGGCCGATCGTGGAGATGCCGCGCCAGGCGGCCCACATTCCTGAGGAGGCCAGGTAAGCCATCAAGGCGACGCCGGCGAATGCCGTACAGATGGCGACCGGTTTACGCCATGTGGCGGTGGACGGGAGCGGGAGCCCGCGGATCCGCCGCCAACCGGGTGCGCGGGAGGCCAGGGCCGCCCGGACCCGGCTGGAGGAGCGGTAGCGGATGTCCTCCAGGGGGATTCCGGCCTTCTGCGCGAACTCCTCCAGGTGAGGGCCGTACCAGTCGCCCGGCAGGTCGAGCAGGACCAGCCCGTCGGCGTCCAGAGCCGCTAACCCCTGAACAGGCGCGGCATCGTCGTCGGAGGCCGGTGTCGGGGAGTGGCGGTAGCGGTAGAGAAGCGCCGGCGTCAGACTCACCGAATCGCCCGATGCCTTGTCGGTAACCGTCAGTGTTTGGTGCTGGCCGGAGGTAAGAACCGTTTTGGGGCATCGGCTGTCTTTCGTCGCCCCTGCGCATGGTTGAAGTTGGTTCACTCGTCATCCCCCACCTACTGAAGCCCCCTGTTCAGTACGACGAATAAGGCGGAAATAAGGTTTCAGAGTGGGCTCGACCTGGCCTGGGCGACCGCGCCATGTGGTGAACCGCCGTGCGTGATCAGCCGTCCGCCGTTGAGGCCGTCAGCTGCGCCGTCCGGCGTAGCCCGCCCGTTGTGGCCCGTGGACGCGCCCCCATGCGCCAGACGCTGTGTCGCGCTTCGGCCAATGTGCACCGTCAGCCGTGGGCAAGGCGTACTGTCAGCCGCCCACAGCGAGCGGCGCCCTGTGAGCGGCACGAGGCGCACTGCTGGGCCGTGGACGGAGGCGGCACCGCGGATCGTCTGTGTGCGCCGGGGACCATGCGGGTCGGCTGAGGGCAGAGCTACGACGGTGTATCGGTGTATCGGCGGACCGGGAACCCGCTCACCGAACAATCGCCAGCATCACGTCCGACGCCGACGGCCGCTCCTCAGGCCGCTTGTTAAGGCAGGACCCCACAATCCCCCGCAAAGCAGGAGGCAACGGCGATAAGTCCGGATGAAAGGTCAGCACCCGATTGAACACCGCAGGCACCGTGTCCTCCCCGAACGCCGGTCGCCCCGTAGCCGCGAACATGATCGTCACCGCCCAGCTGAACACGTCCGAAGCCGGCCCCACAGCCTCTCCCGTCAACTGCTCAGGCGACATGTACGGCGGCGTCCCGACCATCTTCCCGGACGTCACGGTCACCTGATCAAGCGCCCGAGCGATGCCGAAGTCGATCACCCGCGGCCCGTCATGCCCGATCAGCACGTTGCTCGGCTTGAAATCCCGATGGACAACCCCGGCCTTGTGGATGGCCGCCAGCGCTCCCGCCGTGGACAACGCCAGCCGCGTCAGGCTGTCCTCGTCACGAGGCCCGTGCTTCTTGACGAGCTGCTCGAGCGACGGCCCCTCCACGTATTCGCTCACGATGTACGCGTGCTGCCCGGTGATGTTCACGTCGAGCACGCGAGCTGTGGAAAACGTCGCCACCCGCCGCGCCGCCTCCACCTCCCGCGCGAACCTGGCCCGAGCCACGTCATCGCCCAGGTCGTGCAGCACCTTCACGGCCACCCGCACCCCGTTGGGCGCCATGGCGAGATAAACCGCTCCCTGCCCGCCACGCCCGAGTGGCTGGAGCACCCGGTAGTGCCCGACCCACTCCGGGCCACCTGGCCGTCGCTGTTGGGCGGGCGGAATGGGTCGCTGGTGGGTGGGCGCGGTGGTCCGGTGCCGCAGGTCGACCTGTGTGGACGCCGCCCCCGTGAGCCGGGCGCGCACCATGAAGGGCACGAGGATCCCCGAGTGGATGACCCCACCGATCCAGCTGACCAGCAGCCCCAGCGAGACCAGGACGGACAGGGGCTCGGGGAAGTCCTCATAGTCCTCGTAGGACACGGCCGCGATCACGAACGAGCCGATGGCCATCAGGTAGACCGACGCGGCGAAGGCGTGCCAGACGCTGCGCAGCCAGAAAGCCGCGACCCCGATGGTGAACGGGGTCGCCAGTCCGCACGTGAACAGGGGCAGAAGGGCCCACACGACGGCGGCCGTCCACCTCATGCCACTCGGGCGGATCGGATGGCTTTGCTGCATGGCCGAGAGACTATCGCCATGCCTCGGTTCATACCGGGCATGCACACAGCTTGTGGATAACCTCCCGTCAGCCTGTGGACAGCTGTGGAAAAACTGGGGACAACGCTCTGGCTCATTCACCTGCGCGGCCAAGTACGTCATGATGTTGAACCATGGCGCGGATACCGGGAGTCGGACTGGCAAAGGGGTTGTCCATCACCCTTCGCCACATGCTGCGCAAATCGGTTACGCAGCAATATCCCGAGGTCAAGCCCGCCCTGCCGCCTCGCAGCCGAGGCGTTATCGCCCTGGTTGAGGAAAACTGCACCTCTTGCATGCTCTGTGCCCGAGAGTGTCCCGACTGGTGCATCTACATCGACTCGCACAAGGAGACGATCCCGGCCCCTGAAGGCGGCCGCGCCCGCCAGCGCAATGTGCTCGACCGCTTCGCCATCGACTTCGCGCTGTGCATGTACTGCGGCATCTGCATCGAGGTGTGCCCCTTCGACGCGCTCTTCTGGTCACCGGAGTTCGAGTACGCGGAAGGCGACATCCGCAACCTCCTGCACGAGAAGGACACGCTCGCCACCTGGGTCCAGACCGTCCCCCCGCCTCCGGCCCACGACCCGGGCGCCGAACCCCCCAAGGAACTGACGGCCGCCCCTCGCCGCCCGGCGTCCGACCGCCCCGCCCGCACACCGGCGGCTCAACGCTCCCGTACGGCCACTCAGCCCGGCCCGACCCCCGCGGCCACCCCCGAAGGCGGCGAGCCCACCCCACAGGAACGGCCGTCCACCCCGCCGAGCTCCGAAGCCACCCCAGAGCCCACGCCCGGAACCCCGGCCACGAAGCCCACGCCCGGCACCCCTGCCGAGCCGCCCACGAAGGCCCCCGAAGCCGGACCCTCGTCGCCCGCCCCAGGCGGTCGCCCCCGCCGGCCGATGACGAACGTACGCGGAATCCGCCCCCCAGGTGCCCTGCCGCCCACGTCCCAGGGCGACGTTTCCTCCGCGATCCCGGGGCCGGAAGACACGCGCCCTGGAGAACCACCGGCGGACCGCGACACCAAGAGGACGAGCGAGGCCACCCCCACGGAGCGCCCGCAGCCCCCGGCCGCGGACCAGCCCGCTGGCGAGGCCCAGCCCCCAAGCGAAGCCGAGGAGGTCCGGCCCGAGGAAGAGGCCCGGCCACAGGCGCCGGACCAGACCCCGGAGCAGGACCAGAGCCAGGCTTCATCCACAGGACAGCCGCCGTCAGGAGAGTTGTCCACAGCCTCGGGCGAACCACCGCCGAAGCCCGATCCCGAGGAGCAGACTTCTGCCGCGAGTCCCCGCCGGCGCAAGATGGCCGATCCACGGTCCATCCGACCGCCAGGGCGGCTCGGTCCTGACGACACGAGGGAGTCCGAGGAGGAGTCGTGACCGAAGCGGTGCCCTCCTACCTGTCACCCACCGGGCAAGAGATCGTCTTCTTGCTGCTGGGCGCGGTAGCGGTTGGCTCGGCGCTGCTCGTTGTCACGACCAAACAGCTCGTTCACGCGGCCCTCTGGCTGGTGCTCTGCTTCGGCGCGCTGGCCGGCGGCTATCTCGTGCTGACCGCCGAGTTCGTGGCCTGGGTCCAGGTGCTCATCTACGTGGGCGCGGTGGTCGTGCTGCTGCTGTTCGGCATCATGCTCACCCGCGCTCCCATCGGCCGCTCCGCCGACCTGGACAGCGGCAACAGGCTGGTCTCAGCCGTGGTGGCGGTGGCGACGGCGGCGATCCTGGTCACGGTGGTGATCGACGGCTTCCGTACGGCCTACGCCCCGCTCACGCCCGGTCCCGGATCTGCGAAGGAACTCGGCGCCAGCGTGTTCGCCACCTGGGTGCTGCCGTTCGAGGCGCTCTCCGTGCTGCTGCTGGCCGCTCTGATCGGCGCCATCGTCCTGTCCCGCACAGACATCCCCGGCGGCTCACCGACCCCCGGGAGCTCGTCCAGCCCTGACGGCTCACCAGACCGACCGGAGAGCACCTCGCGACCCGACGGGGCCGTGGGCAGCCCGCCACCCGACCGCATCGTGGGCGGCCCGCCACCCGATCAGACCGGGGGTAACTAGTGCACATCGTCTACCCCGCGGTCATCTCCGCGCTCCTCTTCTCCATCGGCGTCTACGGCGTGCTCGCCCGGCGCAACACGATCCTCGTCCTGATGTCGGTCGAGCTGATGCTCAACGCCGTCAACCTCAACCTGGTCGCGTTCGACGTCTGGCTGGGCGACCGCCTGCACAGCGGCCAGGTGCTCACCCTGTTCGTCATCGTCATCGCGGCCGCCGAAGTGGGCCTGGGCCTCGCGATCGTGCTGGCGCTCTACCGAAACCGCCGCACCGTCGACATCGACCACCTCCGCGACCTCGCGGAGCCCACGGACGACCACGCCGGCACACCCTCGGCCCCGGACAGCCCAGCCGATCAGATGGCCGACGGCCGCCCGGACGGCCCGACGTCGCCACCACGCACCCGGTCCGACAACGCCGACCCCGGCCCCGGACCGGAACCCCCAGCCCGGCCCGCCCTCCCCGCAGAGCAGGCGGCGGACCCGAACGGCGGCCGTGGGGACGAGCAGCCGGTCAAGCGAGGCGGTGGCACGCTATGACGACCTTCCCACTGCTGGCCATACTGCTGCCGTTCGCCGCAGCCTTCGCGGGCCTCCTGCTCTCCCGCCGACCGCACCACCGAGCGCCGCACCACCAACCGCCCGGCCACCAACCGCCCGGCCAGCAACCGCCCGGCCGGCGAGCGCCGCACCAGCAAGCGCCGGGCCGGCGAGCCAACACCCGAGCAGCCTGGATCGCGATCCTCCCCACGGCCGCCTCCGCGATCCTGGCCATCTGGCTCGCCTGGGGCCCAGGCTTCGCCTACCTCAACGGCGGCACCACCGCGACGACACCACCCACAGGGCAGACCTACGGCACGATCGTCACCGGCGGCATCCCGATCTCGCTCACCCTCCAGGCCGACGACCTCTCGGGCATCCTCGGCGTCCTGGTGACCCTGGTCGCCCTCGCCGTACAGGTCTACTCGGTCGGCTACCTCAAAGACGACCCCCGCTACCCCTCCTACAGCGCGTTCATCAGCCTGTTCACCAGCGCCATGCTCCTGGTCGTCTACGCGGGCGACCTCCTGGTCCTCTACGTGGGCTGGGAGATCATGGGCCTGTGCTCCTACCTCCTCATCGGCCACTGGTGGGAAGACCGGGGCAATTCGCGCGCCGCGGTGAAGGCGTTCCTCGTCACCCGCCTGGGCGACGTCGGCTTCCTCTTCGGCATCTTCGTGCTCGGCGTCGCGGCGGGCAGCTTCCGCATCGCCGACGTGCTCGCGAAGGTGCCGGAAATGTCCGCGGCCACCCTGGTGACGGCCACGATGCTCCTGCTGGCCGGCGTGGCGGGCAAGAGCGCGCAGGTGCCGCTGCACACGTGGCTCCCCGACGCCATGGCGGGCCCGACACCGATCAGCGCCCTCATCCATGCCGCCACCATGGTCGCCGCCGGCATCTTCATCGTGGCCCGGCTCTTCCCGGCGTTCCTCGGCGCCCGCCCCACGCTCGACGTGCTGGCCGTCATCGCCGCGCTGGGCATGCTCGGCGCCGCCCTGGCCGCGCTCGCCCAGGACGACCTGAAACGTGTCCTCGCCTACTCCACGGTCAGCCAGCTCGCGTACATGGCCGGCGGACTCGCCGCGGGCTCCGACACCGCGGCCATCTTCCACCTGCTGACCCACGGGGCGTTCAAGGCGCTGCTGTTCCTCTGCGCGGGCGCGGTGATCCACCACGTCGGCTCCAACCTGATGACGCAGATGGGAGGCATGCGCCGCGAGCTGCCGGTCACGTTCGTGACGATGACGATCGGCTTCGCCGCCCTGATGGGCATCCCTCCGGTCAGCGGTTTCTTCAGCAAGGACGGCGTCCTGCTGGCCATGGAAGGCGCCCTGTCCGGCGGCGCCTCCCCGGGCGGCCTGACCGACGCGGCGGCCCTCCTCCTGTACGGCTGCGCGCTCGCGACCGTGGCCGTCACCGGCGCGTACGCCACCAGAGCCTGGCTGCGCACCTTCTTCGGCGAGCCGAGGGCCGTGGCGCTCCCCGAGCCGGAGCCGGGCACGGCCCACGTCGTGGACGTCACCGAGGCCCCCCGCACGATGCTCGTGCCCCTCATCCTGCTCGCCGTCCCCGCCCTGCTGCTGGGCTTCGCCGGCGAACCGCACCTGGACCTGGGAGTGGCGGCCGTCAGCGTCGTGCTCGCGGCGCTCGGCGCCGGGGTGGTCTACGCGTTCTGGCGCAGCGATCCCATCGCCGACCCGGCCCGCCTGCTGGGCCCGCTGAGGGTGCCGTGCGAGCGAGCGTTCTACGTGGACGCCTTCTACGCCGCGCTGTTCGTCCGCCCGGTGCTGGCCCTGGCCAGGCTCGTCGTCAGGACGGACGACGTGGTCGTGGACGGCGCGGTGCGCGGCTCGGGGAAGTCGGCGCGCGGATTGTCCGGAGTGCTGCGACTGGCCCAGAACGGCAACGTCCAGCTCTACGTGAGCGGCCTGCTGGCCGGCGTCCTGTTGATCGCGGTGGGGGCGGTGGTGTTCACGTGATGGGCCGGACCGGCGGCAGAATCCCGTTCCCAAGGGCCGGGGCGGTGGTGACCGCATGATGGGCTGGATCCCGGTCGCGCTGCTCGCCGTGCCACTGCTCGGCGCCCTCCTGCTCGTCCTCTCGCCGCACACGTTCCGCCCCGTGCTCCGCGCGTACGGACTGTTCCTCTCGGGCGCCACGCTGGCCCTGAGCCTCCTGCTCCTGGTGATGTTCGACTACGGACGACCCGCCGAGGTGCAGTTCGAGGTCGACCAGCCGTGGATCCCCGGGCTCGGGCTGCGTCTCCACCTCGGCGTCGACGGCATCTCGCTGCCGCTGATCACGCTGACGGCCCTGCTCACGTTCCTGTGCTTCGTCTACCTGTGCTGGGGGCGTGCCCGGGCGTCGAGCCAGTTCATGCAGGCCAGGCCCAGAGCGCTCGTGTTCACGCTGCTCGTGCTCGAAGTCGGCATGATCGGTACGTTCCTCGCCCTCGACCTGCTGCTCTTCTTCATCTTCTTCGAGATCGTCCTCATCCCGATGTACTTCCTGATCGGCATCTGGGGCGGCCAGGGGCGCAGGGCGGCGTCGATCAAGTTCATCCTCTACACGCTGCTCGGCTCGGTCATCATGCTGCTCGGCCTGCTGCTGGTGTGGGCCCAGACCGGCACACTCGACATCGAGGCCCTGAGCGCGTCCCACGGCGCGGGCATGTCCAGATCCGTGCAGATCCTGGCGTTCGTGGCGATCGGCCTCGGCCTGGCGGTGAAGACCCCCATGTGGCCGTTGCACACCTGGTTGCCCGACGCCCACACAGAAGCTCCAACCGTCGGCTCGGTGCTGCTCGCCGGGGTGCTGCTGAAGATGGGCACGTACGGTTTCGCCAGGATCGCCATCCCCGTCCTCCCCGAGGGAGCGATGGCCGTGGCGCCATGGCTGGGGGCGTTCGCCGTGGTCGGCATCGTGTACGGCGCCCTGGCCTGCCTCGCACAGCGCGACCTGAAACGCATGATCGCCTACTCCTCCGTCGGTCACATGGGTTTCGTCCTGCTGGGCTTCGCCACGCTCACCCCCGTGGGCATCAACGGCGCCCTCTTCGCCAACGTCGCCCACGGCCTGATCACCGGCCTGCTGTTCTTCCTGGCCGGAGCGGTCAAGGAGCGCTACCTCACCGTGGACATCCCCGCGCTCGGCGGCGGCCTGCTGGCGACGCTGCCGCGGCTGGGCTCGGTGCTGACGTTCGCGGCGATCGCCTCGCTGGGCCTGCCCGGGCTGGCCGGGTTCTGGGGGGAGATGCTGGCGCTGTTCGGGGCGTTCCAGCCGGCGAACGGGCTGCCGCGCGGCCTCTTCCTCACGTACATGGTGATCGGGGGACTGGGCGCGGTCCTCACGGCCGCCTACTTCCTGGTCATGCTGTCCCGCGTCACCCACGGCCGGCCACCGGTGGCCGGCGCTCCCGGGGCGGCGGCACCGCACGCAGCCGGGCCCGATGAGGGCCTGTCGGCCCCTGCGGACGACACCGGGACGCCGGCCGACCTGGACGACCGCCTGATCCGCACCACCCCCGACGAACGTCCTGTCGTGCCTCTCGGCTCCGAGCCCGGCGAACAGCCGGTCACACCCACCGGCTCGTCCGGCGACCGCCCCGCCGTCCCTCTCGGTTCGACCGCGCGACACGCCACGACGGCCACCCTCGACCCGTACACAGGCGGCGTCGTGCCGCAGGGGCCGGGCGGTCGCGAGCCGGGGAGCGGCCGCGCCACGCCGGCGGACGACATCAGGAGCTACGAGGTGCTGGCCTGGACACCGCTGGTGATCCTGATCCTGCTCTTCGGCCTCTGGCCGGGCCTGCTGCTGTCGCTGACCACGCCGCCCGTGCAAGCCCTGCTGGGAGCCCTCTCATGATCCAGCAGATCGACTACTTCGCCATCGCGCCCCCTCTGGCGCTCGCCCTGGTGGCGGGGCTGGTGCTGCTGCTCGACGCGTTCCTGCCGGCCCGCCCGCGGACGAAGACCGGCCTGGGGCTCGTCACGCTGGCGGGCGTCCTGGTCGCCCTGGGCTTCGTGATCGCCCAGGCGGCCAGGGGCGGCCCGCCGCAGTCGACCTTCTGCGTCCCTCCCGGCCTCGCCGGCGGTCCCGCTCAGGCGGCGGGGCTGTGCTCGTTCGTCGTGGACAGGTTCACGCTGGTGTTCGCGGGCATGGTGCTCGTGGCCGCCGTGGTGGTCGTGCTGATGTCGATGACCGAGCTGGCGAGCGGGGCCATCCCCGTCGGCGAGTGGTACTTCCTGCTCCTGTGCACCCTCGTCGGTGCCGTGACCCTGCCCGCCTCCCGTGACCTGATCATGCTCGTCGTGGCGCTCGAGCTGGTCTCGCTCCCGGTCTTCGCCCTCACCGCGATGAAACGCTACGACGGCCGCTCGTCCGAGGCCGCCGTGAAGCTCTTCGTCGTCTCGGTCGTCTCGACGGCGATCATGCTGTTCGGCGTGTCCCTCCTGTACGGCATCGCGGGCACGGTCTACCTGTCCCGCCTGGGGGCCGTGTTCAGCGGTCGGGTGGCGGCGCCGGGCATGGCGGGGGACGCGGCACTGGCGACCGCGCAGGAACTGCCCGCGGTGGTGACGGTCGGGGTGGTCCTCGTGGTGGCGGGCTTCGCCTTCAAGATCGCCGCGGTGCCGTTCCACTCGTGGGCTGCCGACGTCTACCAGGGCGCTCCCGTCCCGGTGGCCGCGCTGCTCTCGGTCATCTCGAAGGCGGCCGGGTTCGCGGGGCTGATCCTCGTACTGGTCACCGCCCTGTCCGGGCAGGCCGCCACCTGGACGCCGATCGTGGCGATCCTGGCGGCACTGACCATGACCGTGGGCAACCTGCTCGCCATGCGCCAGAGCTCCGCCGTACGCCTGCTGGCCTGGTCCTCGGTCGCGCAGTCCGGCTACATCCTGGCGCCGCTGGCGGTCGCGGCCACGTCGGGGGCGGTGAGCGCGTCCATGGCCTATCTGGTCATCTACGCGGCCATGAACCTCGGCGCGTTCGCCGTCGTCATGCTCGTGTCCAGGACGGCCCCCCGCAACGAGCTGGACGACTACCGGGGCCTGATGTTCCGGCGTCCGGCGGCGGGCATCGCGCTGGCGTTCTGCCTGGTCTGCCTGGCCGGTCTGCCCCCGGGCCTGGCCGGGCTCTTCGCCAAGGTCTTCGTCTTCCGCGAGATCATCGAGGGCGGCTCCGGCTGGCTGGCGCTGGTCATGGCGGTCAACACGGTGATCGGCCTCTACTACTACGCGATCTGGACCGCCCGCCTGTTCACCCCCGACGGCGGAAGGCAGCTGTCCCGGTATCGGCCGCCCGCCGCGGCCTGGCTGGCCATGGGTCTGGCGCTGGTGGCGGCCGTCCTGTTCTCGATCGCCCCTCAGCTCGTTCTGGACATGACGTCCCTGTCGGCCTCCGGCTGAGCCCTCAGCCCCGACATACGCGACAAAGCCGACGAACAGCTGCCACCGCACGAACGGCGGCCGCCGCTTGAAAGTCGCGCTCCGCCCTCAGCTGAGCACGGCGGGGAACGAAGAGCCGGGTCATCATCGTTGGACCTGGTGAACCCACACCACGAAGGGGGGAACCTTGCACCACAACGGTCTGCGCACCGCCGTTCTGCTCGGCGGGCTGTCAGCGCTGATTATTGCGGTGGGCGCGTGGTTGGGCGGCGGCACCGGTGTGCGGATCGCGTTCGTGCTCGCCCTGCTGAGCAATGGTGTCGCCTACTTCTTCTCCGACCGCATCGCGCTCTCGGCCATGCGGGCCAGGCCCGTCAGCGAGGTGGAGCAGCCCACCCTCTTCCGGATCGTCCGCGAGCTGTCCACCGAGGCCCGCCAGCCGATGCCCCGCCTGTACATCTCGCCGACGGTGCAGCCGAACGCGTTCGCGACGGGCAGAAGCCCGCGCCAGGCCGCGGTGTGCGTCACGTACGGTCTGACCCAGCTGCTGGACGAGGCCGAGCTGCGCGGAGTGATCGGGCACGAGCTGTCACACGTGTACAACCGGGACATCCTCATCTCCTCCGTGGCCGGTGCGCTGGCCACGATGATCACCTGGCTGAGCTACATGGCCGTGTTCTTCGGCGGTTCGGACGATGACGAGGGGCCCGGCTTCGTGGGCGCGCTGCTGATGATGGTGCTCGGCCCGGTGGCCGCCGGGATGGTGCAGATGGCGATCTCCCGTACGCGGGAGTTCCAGGCCGACGAGGCGGGTGCCAGGCTCACCGGCGACCCGCTCGCGCTGGCCTCGGCCCTGCGCAAGATCGAGATGGGCGCCCGCAGGCTCCCGCTCCCCGAGAACAGCCGCCTCACCTCGGCCTCCCACATGATGATCGCGAACCCGTTCAGAGGCTCCGGCTTCGGCCGCCTGTTCTCCACCCACCCGCCGACGTCCGAGCGGGTCGCCCGCCTCGAGCGCATGGCCGGCTACCGCCGCTAGCGGGCCACATGGGCAGGTCTCCGCGGCTGACCGAGGCAGAGCGCCGGCTCTGGAACGCCTTCCCCACGGGCGAGACCGTCGAGCTGGGCCCGTTCGAGATCGGCGCCAGCCGCAAGGCCGGAGCGAACGCGCCCAAAGACGGCGACACCTGGGGCCCCGGCCGCTCGATCAGAGCCGAAGTGATCGCCTGGCTGCTGCTCGGCGCCCGCGACGCGGGCACCGGCTCGGTCCCCGCAGTACGCCTGCGCGGCGCGAGGATCACCGGCCGCCTCGAGATCGTCGGCGGCACGATCCCGCACGAACTCATCCTCGTCGGCTGCCACCTGGACGAACCCGTCCGCCTCACCGGCTCCACCACCCGCACCGTACGCCTGACCGACTGCAGCTTCCCCGGCTTCGCCGCCGCCGACATCCGCGTCGCGGGCCACCTCAGCCTCTCCGGCTCCGACATCACCGGCTCCCTCCGCCTGAACCGGGCCCAGCTGGAGAACGGCCTGTGGCTGGGAGGCACGAAGGTGGTGGCCGACGACGACGAGGAATGGGCCATGTACGCGAACGCCATGGTCGTCGACTCGGGCATGTACCTGCGCAATGCCGACTTCACCGGCGGGATCAGCCTGCTCGGCGCCCGCCTGAACAGCGGATTCTTCCTGGAGGGCGCAACCCTCCGCAATCCGGGAAAGGAAGCGCTCTACGCGGACAACCTGGTCGTCGAGGACGCCATGCGCTGCACCGACGGATTCCTCGCGATCGGCTCAGTGCGGTTACGAGGCGCACGAATCAACGGAACCCTCGCCTTCGGTGGAACCGTCCGGAGCCCCGACACCCTCTACGCCCTCCACCTGAGCCACATGGAGGCCCGCGAGCTCGACCTCAGGCCCGCGCAGCCCATCGAAGGCGTCGTCACGCTGGCGCACACGCGGCTCGGCACGCTGACCGACTACCTCTCCACCTGGCCGGAGAAGCTGCGCCTGAACGGCCTGACCTACGACCGATTACGCGGCTCCGGCGTACCCGAGCGGATCAACTGGGTCACGCGCGACCCCGAGGGCTTCCGGCCGCAGCCGTACGAGCAACTGGCCGCCTGGTATCTCCGCGACGGCAACGACGCGCTCGCCCGGCGTACCCAGCTGGCCAAGCTCCGCGCCCGGCGGCAGACGCAGGGGTTCGGGGGCCGTGTGTGGGGCCGTCTGCTCGACCTCGCGGTCGGCTACGGCTACCGCCCCTGGCTGGCGGGCGTGTGGTTCACGCTCCTCCTCGCGGTCGGAACGGTCGTCTTCGCCATCAACCCCCCGAGGGCCCTCAAACCCACGGAGAGCCCCGATTTCAACTCCTTCGCCTACACCTTCGACCTACTGCTCCCGATTCCCGCATTCGGGCAACGAGAGCTGTTCGACCCGGCGGGATGGACGCAGTGGCTCGCGTACGGGCTGATCGTCTGCGGCTGGATCCTGGCGACGGCGCTGATCGCGGGCGCTACGCGGATTCTTCGCCCGCAATGATCTTCCGCATGATCGCCCCGAGGTCCTCCGGATAGACGATCTGCTCGGTGCCGTCCAGCTCGGCCACGGTCCACCACCGGTAGGCGGTCGTCGTGTCCTTCTCGATCTGCTCCATGTGATCGAACGACACGGCCGCGTCGGCGCCCACCCGGATGGCGAAGAAGCTCTGGTCCTGGGTGAAGGCGTACTGACTCCAGGTGAACTCGATCAGCCCCGTCGCATGCGGCCCCGTGAACCGGTCGATCTCCGCCCGGATCCCGACCTCCTCGTACAACTCCCGCGCGGCAGCGTCCTGCAGCGTCTCACCCTCCTCCACGGCCCCGCCGATCGTGAACCAGAAGCGCTTTTCCGGCTGTGCTGGATCAAAGCCATGAAGCAGGAGGACTCGGTCTTGTTCATCAATGGGCAACACGCGTGCCGTGAACCGGCGCAGGGGGATCTTCGTCACGTTCCGAGCTTACGGCGGAAGCCTCACGAGACGCGTGATGCCCTACCACCGGCCCTCCGGCGGGACCCCTGCAGACGTGCCCACAGACGCGGACGTGGCCGAACGTCCCCCACCGAGGCAGAGTCCGGCTGGCCGGCTGGCTGGCCGGCCCGAGGCACAGGTGAGGACACGCGCTCTCACGAACAACGCGCCCGGCCGTGTGCCTCGATGTCCCGCGGCGGTTTTCCAGCACCGATACACCACTCAGAGCCGTACGGAGGGGCTCTGTCAGCGGTAGTTCACGAACTGCAGGGCGATGTCCAGATCCTTCCCCTTGAGCAGGGAAATGACATCCTGGAGGTCGTCCTTCTTCTTCGAGCTGACCCGCAGCTCCTCGCCCTGAATCTGCGCCTTGATCCCCTTCGGCCCCTCGTCCCGGATCAACTTGGAAATCTTCTTGGCGTTCTCCTGGTCGATGCCCTCCTTCAGGCTGACCAGCATGCGGTATTCCTTGCCCGACAGCTTGGGCTCGCCCGCGTCGAGGATCTTCAGCGAGAGCCCCCGCTTGACCACCTTCTCCTTGAACACGTCGAGCGCGGCACCCGCCCGCTCCTCGCTGTTCGCCTTGATCTCGATGTTGTTCTGCCCGGACCAGCTGATGCTCGCCCCGGTACCCTTGAAGTCGAAGCGGTGCCCGATCTCCTTGACCGTCTGGTTCAGAGCGTTGTCGACCTCCTGGCGGTCGATCTTGCTGACGATGTCGAAAGACGAATCGGCCAAAACACCCATCCTCTCAGCTGCGAAGGGAATCGGCCCGAGCCTGATAAGCGCGGACCCAGCGAACGAGCCTAGCCAGCATCGGCCCGCCGTGCAGGACCCCGACCCCCGTACGCAAAGAATCCCCTTTGCCGGCTCCGTCCACCCCGCTCCCGCTCGCCCTCCGCCGCCCACCCCCGCCACCCTGCTCCGCGACACGCGGCCGGAGCGACCGGGTGTGATGGCGCCTGTTTCGGGGAGGGAGCTAACCCGGGATCCGGCTCGGGACAAACCGGTGTCACGTACACCTCGGAAGTCCGCTATTCTTCTTTCTGTCGCCGCGAGAGCGGATGGCACGGCAGGTTGCCCGAGTGGCCAAAGGGAGCGGTCTGTAAAACCGTCGGCTCAGCCTACGCAAGTTCGAACCTTGCACCTGCCACACCAGCGGGAAGGGGCCCGTCACCAGCGGAAACGCGGTGACGGGCCTCTCTTGTTGTGTCCGGCCGTCTACGGCGATCATCGGCGCCCTACGGCGTCTCACGGCCAATACGCGGCCAAGTTCGGAGGGTGGCATCTGTAGGTGTCGTGCGGCCCTATGAACGGTGGCAAGATCAGAGATGGAAGAGTGCCACCGGCCATGTGCGGGTAATCCCGCTGCCTCTGGCGCTACAGTCACCACAGCTCTGCTCGGTAGCTTCGTGAGCGTTTCGAACACAAGCGCCTATTGCCGTGCCGTAGGAAGTCCGCTGCGCCCGTGCCAGGCCAGCAGAAGATGATCGAAAGGCCCATCCTGCTGGATCTTGAGGACCCGGTGCGTGTCGCATTCTCTCAACTAGTGCCTTCCTGGTCGAGATCGTTTTCTAGCGGGCTCCACGACAGCTGTTCCAGCTGCGTCAGGTCGTCTGGCGTCGCTGCGTGGCAGCGTTTGGTCAACTTGTCGGCGATCCCGCGAAGCCCTTCCTCATCGACGACTTCCGGTGCTCCCTCCTGCAGAGCGGCGAGCAAAGCGTTCATGGCCCAGTAGCTGCCGTTCTTGTCGGAGATCTTCGCTCCAAGGCTTTGCAGGGTGCTAAGCAGCGGATACCACCACCGATCGCTGCTGGCCAAGCTGGTGGCAAGCCGTTGGAACGAGGCCACATCGATGTTCGTTACGAGGTCGGGATGGCGATTGAGGTGATCGATGGCCAGCAGTGTTGGGTCGCTATATAACATCTTCTTCAGATACAGCAGACGCTCCACGTGGGCTGTGGCTCGCCGGTACTCTGCAGCGTCTTGCTCAGCGGCAGGGGCGAGTCGGAGTTCCACTCGCGCGACGAGCGCTGAACAGTACGGTTCGCACTCGGCGTCGGCGATCCCGACCAAGGCGTTGATAGCGTCCTGTGCGGCTTGGAGATCGTCGGCGTGATACCTCGCAGCCTCGCGGCGCGCGCGATTGGTGACGCGAGTGGCGATCAGTGCATCGAGACTGTGATGAGTCTCCTTGCCGTCACGCCACTCGGCCTGAAATCGCATTTCAAAGCAGACTCCCGCCGTCGCACTGTCGAGCAGTCGCGCCTGATCGAAGTGCTTGTCGTTCTTACGACGTTGGCGGCCCCACATCACGCGTCCGCCGGCTCCACGGGAACAGTCGCTATAGGAGCGTCCCCGAAGAGCATGACGCCGAGCTGGTTACTCACAGGGCTTCCATCCGACATTGTGATGACGTCGAGGTCCTTGATGAGGCGTAGCCACGTGGCCACGTCCCTGTGCTGGCGAAGGGCGTCGGCAACGACCTTGAGCAGTCGCACGGACAACTGCCGGTCGTGTGCACAGGACTTGAACCAGCGGATGAGGGGCGGCACCGTGTCAGCGAGAAACTTGAGATCCGCGAGCAGTTCCCTGAGCCCATCCATCACGTCGATGTCCGGGTGGTTGTACGTGAGCAGCCAAGGTAGCCCTTCGTGCTCCGCGTCCATGAGCGCGAGCATGGCGAGTTTAGAGGAGGCAGGTATCTGTCCCTTTCGCTGGAGGCCGACGACCCTGTTCATAAGCATTGCGGCTGCGGTGGGGTCCTTAGCGATCTCCCGGAACTCGCTGAGCACTTCCCGCTGCACTTGAGGCGACGCTGGAAGGTCCGCGATGCGGCACAGCCGTACCAACGCAACGTCGTAGTTGTCCGCCAGGATTGCCCGGCAGACGTGGATAACGACGCGCTGCGCCTTCTCGCTGCGCTGGTCGGCCCAGTCATAGAGCAGTGCCCGGGTACGGCGTCCCATGTGCTCGTCCCGGCTGCATTCGGCCATCACGTGGACGATCAACTGGGGGCGGTTCTGCGCCAGTGCTTCGTCTCGGACGACACTGAGCCGATCGGACGCCTGCGTTCGCAAGAGGAGACGAATCAGCGCCATGATGGCCGGATCCTGCCCCTGGCGCTCCAGTTTGGCGCGTCCGACCATCCACTTAATGAGGAGGTCTCGCATGCCCTCGTAGTTCTCCCAGACATAGAGGAGCGCTGCCTCGCCGAAGCCGGTTTGCTTGTGCGTGACGTGGTCACGCCTGTCGATGGTCGCACCCAAAGCTGTCATCCTGGGGCGCAGGCCCGGCCCAGAGAACATGGCATAGGCGCTTTCCTTGCGCTTCCCGTTGCCCGATCCGTCGGTCTTGATGAGGTCTTCCAGCGCCCTAGCGTCGGACTGAATGTCCCCTGCGGCGCCTTGCTGGCGCAGGCTGAGCGCGAGGAGCAGGCAGCGATCCTGGACGGACAGGATTTCGGTGTCGGTCTTGCCCGTGCCGAAGAAGGAGTTCAGCTTGTCCTGCCAGTTGTCGAGCGCTGTGTCGATGTCGGCCTGGATGTAACTGACTACCGACCCCGATTTCTGGGCAGCCTCTGCCTCCTCGAGCTTTTGTGAAGACGCCTGTCGCTTGTAGTCCTCCCACACCTGAATGACGGTTTCGACGGCACGGACGGCCTCGATCACGTTGTGGCCGCTGAGCTGCTCCTGCGCCTCGGAGGAGTTGACGCACGGAATGAGGTGTCCCTGATCTCTGTACCTGAGATGACTTTCGACGACTTCCAGAGCCTTTGGCGGCGTTGTGAGATGAACCTTGGTGACGCCGATGGGCACGCTTGCGCCGTGATCGGTCCAAAGGTTCTCCGCTACGGAGAGCACGAGGTAGGAGCCGAGTTCTCTGAGCCGTCGCGAGTGCCCTGCCAGATTGTCGATGAAGGAGATGTCGAAACGGTCGTTCTCGGAATCTTGCAGGTCGAGCTGGTAAGCGATGTTCTGCCGGCAGGGGAGACGGCCAACCTTAGGCGCGCTCCAGTCCGCTTCCAACCGTACGAGTTCGACGGAGGATACTGTCTCTCTGGCTAGCAGTCTGAGTGAGAAGGTGGTGGAACCGTAACCCCGGGGTGCGACGACGATAATCACGCGACTATCGGGCAAGGCATCGACCACCGTCGTGTACGCCTGCCGCCATTCGGGCGGGAACACATACCAGGGCGGTGCGCTGTAGAGGTCTCGATCAACGCTGTTCTCGTCCGGCAGCGTCTGTGTGCGGATCTCCTGCTGGATCGTGACCTGTCCGTCGTTGCTCTCGAACAGAGCTCCGACGGTGGCGATTCGTGCTTCGCCTTGGGCAATGGCGTGGACAGCAGGGATGAGGTCGTCTGCGGAGTTCGGGGTAAGATGATCATGCAATTCGCTCATGCGGTTTCACGTGCTCCTTATTGGTCGCCGTGGAGGCCCATACGAATGTGGACGGGGGCGTTGGACGTTTCGGCAAAGTGGCCGATACTCCCGATGGAGTACTTGGGGGCGGCGGCGTTGGGCGTGGCGTCTGATGCAGCATTGGTATCGCGCGGTGCCATAGCGTCGTCGAGTGGTGCGGACAGAGACTCGAAGGCCGACGCTCCGACGCGTGGTGCGTGCACCCAGGCCAAGGTCTCGAAATCCTTGTCCGGAACCTTCGCGATGATCTTGTGGAAGTCCCTTTGATCCAGGCGTTCGGTGCGTCCCTGGCGGACCACGACCTGGAAGACCTCATCGGAGATGATCAGCGCGACGAACGCCTTGCGCTCGACCGCGATGGTGAGTGCCTCGTCGGCCTCGTGGCTGTTGACCAGCCGGAACAGGTCATTTATCGCGCTTCCGCGGAAGCTGTCCGGTAGCGGGCCGAGATGAACACTCACCCGCAGGCGCACAGGAGGCGTCGACACCAGTCGGGCTTGATCGTACCGATACAGCACGCGATCCAGGTTCTCGATCAAGGGATCGATGAGGCGCCACATTCGCGCAGTAGGCAGAACGAGAACGAACCCGTCGCCAGTGTCGTTGTGCAATTCCGGGTTCTGCCACTCCTCGCTCAAGCCGCTCTCCCTGAACGCTGTGGCGAGGAGGTCGTCGATGTCCTTGCGGACCTGCTCCATCGAGGGGTCCGCAGTGCTGCTGTAGTCCCGCATGTCCACCACGAATAAGGCGCGGTGGCGAGGCAGGTCACGAGGATCTTGCTCGGTGATGTCCATGTGCTCTCCGCTTCGGTTGGATAGTGATGGCTGGTCCAGGTCATGGTGATGATGCGCCTCACCGGTTGGTCCGCGGTGCCCACTAGTGGGCACCGCGGAGGTGATGTCAGTCACGGAGGAGGGAAGACGCGGGCCTGGGCACGGAGCGCTTGGATGTTCTCCACGTAGAGACCGCCGCCAGGTGCCGTATGCACCCAGTCCTGATCGCGCCAAACTTTCAGGGCACTGCCAACGGCGTTACGGGAGGCACCGATCAGCTGGGCCAGCTCCTCCTGGGTCAGGATGATGTGCGGGGTCGACCGCGATCGGGTGTCGGACATCGCGGCCAGACGGACGAGTGCGCAGGCCAGCCGCACCGCTACCGGTGCCGTCGCCAGCTCGATGTTGATTCGTTCTGCCTCCCGAAGCCTGCCGATGGACTGGCGCAGGAGCGCGCCATGCAGCTCGTGCTTGTCCACGAACTGGAGGAACTCTGGGGCTGGAATCGCATGAACTCGGCAGGCCTCTGCCGCGATCACCGTGGCTGTCCGTGGCTGACCATCCAGAACCGCCAGGTCGCCCAGCAACTCTCCTGCCGCGCGCACGGAGATTAGGGTTCTCTCGCCATGCTCTGCCCTAACAGTGATCATGACGGACCCGGCACGCAGGGCCATCACATGTGTCCCCGGATCGCCCTGCCGTAGGAGTACGCTCCGTGCGGGGCGGCATTGCTCGGGGGCGAGCTTGAGCAGCTCCGCCCAGAGTGGTTTTCCCAAGAGTGTGCGATGCGGCTGATACACGCATTTCTCCCGTCGTAGAAGCCGCCGGTTTTGCAATCAGCCTCTTCTTATTGCTCCACCCAGACCAGTAGCACTGCGGTGCTTAGCCCCAGCAGTCCGGCGCAAAGACAGTCCGTAGCGATTCGAAGAAGTAGGAATTTACGTTTCGTCAGCGCAGAGATATCAACCAGATAGCGGGCATGGGCCACACGATTCACATGTGCAGACATGCGTGCCACTAGTTGCAAGGCATCGATTTCGGTCATCTCGCCGAACTTAAGAAAAAGGAACGGCGAGGACGTGGGCGTGTACCTGTCTAGTGACGGTCGGACTGCCACGATCGCTGAGAGGAGCGCGGCGCTGAGTCCGGCGCAGGCGATGCCCAGTGCGATCTGGCAAGCGGTTGAGAGCTGCGGTCGGATGGCCAGGGCCGCGACAATGACCGACAGGATTGCGCCGCTTGTGCCGCAGATCGCTGCGGCCTTCGCATCGCACCGCTGGATCTCTGTGAACGCATGGCGGCTGAGTGACATGAGGCGCTGTGTGACGACGTCCTCGGGCGTATCGTCCGCCATCGACCTTTTTGTCGGCGTTGACTGCACGAATCTTCTCCTAAGGGGGCGATGACCCGACTGGCCTCTTCAGCGTGCATCGCTGTGTCGGTCTTAGCCGCCCAATAGTGGGCACAGCAGGTGCGATCTCGCTCACGTCGCAGGATGACCCCCGGCAAGTGACGGATGAGCGACGATGCCCCTGACTGGACCACCCTCGGGAATCTCCTGGTCGCCCGTCGCGTCCAGATCAACCCCGTGTACCGGAATCGCCGACGGTT
>NZ_JBFANM010000058.1:0-80619 GCF_040674815.1 Nonomuraea sp. NPDC049709 | reverse complement strand
ACGAGGACGACCGGCACCTCGCCTTCCTGGCCCGCTACCCCACGATGCCGGGATACGTCCTGGTCAGCCCGAAGCGGCACGTCGTGTGCGGCCATGTCGCGAGGGGTCATGTCGCGTGCGGCATGGAGACCTCAGAGGTCGAGCAGCGGCTCCAGGCCCACGGTGAGGCCGGGCAGCTCGCGCACCCTGCGCACGCCGAGCAGCACGCCCGGGGTGAACGCGGCCCTGCTCATCGTGTCGTGCCTGATCGTGAGGATCTCGCCGTCGCCGCCGAGCAGCACCTCCTGGTGCGCGATCAGCCCGGACAGGCGCACCGCGTGCACGTGCACGCCGCCCACGTCGGCCCCGCGGGAGCCGTCGAGCGCGGTGCTCGTCGCGTCGGGCATCGCGCCCATCCCGGCCTTGGCCCGTGCCTCGGAGACCAGCTCCGCCGTGCGGCGGGCCGTGCCGGAGGGCGCGTCGGCCTTGTTGGGGTGGTGCAGCTCGACGATCTCGGCGGACTCGAAGTAGCGGGCCGCCTGCTGGGCGAAGTGCATCATGAGCACGGCCGCGATGCCGAAGTTGGGGGCGATCAGGCAGTTGGTGCCGGGGTTGGCCGCCAGCCAGCCCCGCACGGTCTGCAGGCGCCCCTCGTCGAACCCGGTCGTGCCCACCACGGGGTGGACGCCGTGGCCGATGGCCCATTCGAGATTGCCCATGACCACGTCGGGATGGGTGAAGTCGACCACCACCTCGGCACCCGACAGGCCCTCGATGGGGTCGTCCTTGTCGAGCGCGGCCACCAGCTCCATGTCAGTGGCCGCCTCGACCGCCTTGCACACCTCGACGCCCACACGCCCTTGGGCGCCGAGCACACCTACCCTGATCACAGGAAAACCCTATCGGACGGCGTCGGTGAAGTCCTTGTCGCCGTACGGGCCGATCACGGCGAGCGTGAGCGGCCGGTTGAGCACGTCGCGGGCCACCTCGGAGATCTCGTCGGGGGTGACGGACTCGATGCGCGACAGCACCTCGTCCACCGACATCAGCTCGTCGTAGACCAGCTCGTTCTTGCCGATGCGTGACATGCGCGAGCCGGTGTCCTCCAGACCGAGCACGAGCCCGCCGCGCATCTGGCCCTTGCCGCGCATGATCTCGTCGGCGCTCAGGCCCTCGGCCACCACCCTGGACACCTCGTCCCGGCAGATCTTGAGCACGTCGTCGATCTTCGACGGCAGGCAGCCCACGTAGATGCCGAACTGGCCGGTGTCGGCGTAGGCCGAGGTGTAGCTGTAGGCCGAGTAGGCCAGGCCGCGCTTCTCCCGGATCTCCTGGAACAGCCTGGACGACATGCCGCCGCCCAGCGCCGCGTTGAGCACGCCCAGCGCGAACCTGCGCTCGTCGGTGCGGGACAAGCCGGTCGTGCCGAGCACCAGGTTGGCCTGCTCGGTGGGCCGGTCGAGCACCGCGACGCCGGAGTGCGTCTCGGAGCCCGGTCCGCTCGTGCGCGGCGGCGCGAACTCGGCCGGGCCGGCCAGCGCCCCGGCCCGTTCGTACGCCCGGGTGACCAGCTCGACGACCTCTTCGTGCCGGATGTTGCCGGCGACGGACACGACCGTGCGGCGGGGCCGGTAGTACCGGCGGTAGTACTCGGCGATCCGCTCCCGCCCGAGGGCGTTGATGGAGTCGACCGTGCCCAGGATGGGCCGGCCGATCGGCGAGTCACCGTAGAGCGCGGCGGCGAACTGCTCGTGCACCACGTCAGAGGGGTCGTCATCGTGCATGGCGATCTCTTCGAGGATCACGCCCCGCTCGGACTCGACGTCCTCGTCGGTCACCAGCGAGCTGGTCACCACGTCGGCGAGCACGTCGACCGCGATCGGCAGGTCCTCGTCGAGGACCCGCGCGTAGTAGCAGGTGTATTCCTTCGCCGTGAAGGCGTTGATCTCGCCGCCGATCCCCTCGATGGAGGCGGAGATCTCCATGGCGTCGCGCGTGGGCGTGCCCTTGAACAGCAGGTGCTCAAGGAAATGGGTGGCCCCCATGTGCTCGGGGGCCTCGTCACGCGAGCCGATGCCGACCCACATGCCGACCGCGACGCTCCGCACGGTCGGCATGGTCTCGGTCACCACGCGCAGCCCACCCGGGAGGACGGTGCGCCTTACCACCCCGGCTCCGTCCTTGCCGGGGTGCAGCGTGGTCGTCGTCACGAGTTCCGGTCGTCTCCCTCGCTGCGGGTGCTGCGCACGCGCGTACGAGTGCGGCGCGGCCGGTCGGACTTCTCCTCGGCGGCCGGAGCGGCGTCCTCGGGCTGCTCAGGGCCCTCGGCGGGACCCTCGCCACCGGCGGCGCCCTTCGCCTCCTTCTCGGCGGCCTCCTTCTCGATGACCTCGACCGGCACCAGCGACAGCTTGCCCCGGCCGTCGATCTCGGCGATCTCCACCTGGACCTTCTCGCCGACGCTCATGACGTCCTCGACGTTCTCGATCCGCTTGCCGCCGTGCAGCTTGCGGATCTGGGAGACGTGCAGCAGGCCGTCCTTGCCGGGCATGAGCGAGATGAACGCGCCGAACGCCGCGATCTTGACGACCGTGCCCAGGTAGCGCTCGCCGACCTCCGGCATGTGCGGGTTGGCGATCGCGTTGATCGCCGAACGGGCGGCCTCGGCGGACGGCCCGTCGGTGGCGCCGATGTAGATCGTGCCGTCGTCCTCGATGGTGATCTCGGCGCCCGTGTCGTCCTGGATCTGGTTGATCATCTTGCCCTTCGGGCCGATGACCTCGCCGATCTTGTCGACCGGGACCTTGATGGTGATGATGCGCGGCGCGGTCGGGTTCATCTCCGCCGGGGAGTCGATCGCCTCCTGCATCACGTCGAGGATCGCCAGGCGGGCACCCTTGGCCTGCTTGAGCGCGCCGGCCAGCACGCTGGCCGGGATGCCGTCGAGCTTGGTGTCGAGCTGCAGGGCGGTGATGACGTCCTTGGTGCCGGCGACCTTGAAGTCCATGTCGCCCATGGCGTCCTCGGCGCCGAGGATGTCGGTCAGCGTGACGTAGGTGTCACCCTCGCCGATCAGGCCCATCGCGATGCCCGCGACCATCTCCTTGAGCGGCACGCCCGCGTCGAGCAGCGCCATCGTGGAGGCGCAGACCGAGCCCATCGAGGTGGAGCCGTTGGAGCCGAGCGCCTCGGAGACCTGGCGGATGGCGTACGGGAACTCCTCGCGCGTGGGCAGCACGGGGATCAGCGCCCGCTCGGCCAGCGCGCCGTGACCGATCTCGCGGCGCTTGGGCGAGCCCACCCGGCCGGTCTCGCCGGTGGAGTAGGGCGGGAAGTTGTAGTTGTGCATGTAGCGCTTGGTCCGCTCGGGGTTGAGCGTGTCGATGACCTGCTCCATGCGCAGCATGTTGAGGGTGGTGATGCCCATGATCTGGGTCTCACCGCGCTCGAACAGCGCCGAGCCGTGCACCCGGGGCACCACGTGGACCTCGGCCGACAGCGCGCGGATGTCCTTGGTGCCGCGGCCGTCGATGCGGATGCCCTCCTTGACGACCCGCTCGCGCATGAGCTTCTTCATCACCGAGCGGAACGCGGCGGAGATCTCCTTCTCCCGGCCCTCGAACTCGGGCAGGAGCTTCTCGGCGGCCAGCGCCTTGACCTTCTCCAGCTCGTTCTCGCGCTCCTGCTTGCCGGCGATGGTCAGCCCGGCGGCCAGCTCGGTCTTGATCGCGGCCTCGACGGCGGCGTAGACGTCTTCCTGGTATTCCAGGAACACCGGGTATTCGGCCGTCTCCTTCGCGGCGACCTGCGCGATGCGCGACTGCGCCTCGCACAGCACCTTGATGAAGGGCTTGGCGGCGTCGAGACCCTGGGCGACGGTCTCCTCGGTGGGCGCGACGGCACCCTCGGCGACCAGCTTGAGCGTGTCCTTGGTGGACTCGGCCTCGACCATCATGATCGCGACATCGCCGTCGTCGAGCACGCGGCCCGCCACGACCATGTCGAACGTGGCCCGCTCCAGCTCGTGGTGCGTCGGGAAGGCCACCCACTGGCCGTCGATCAGCGCGACGCGCACGCCGCCGATCGGGCCGGAGAAGGGCAGGCCCGCGAGCTGGGTGGACAGGGACGCGGCGTTGATCGCGACCACGTCGTAGAGGTGGTCGGGGTTGAGCGCCATGACGGTGGCGACGACCTGGACCTCGTTGCGCAGGCCCTTGACGAACGACGGGCGCAGCGGCCGGTCGATCAGCCGGCAGGTGAGGATGGCGTCCTCGGAGGGACGGCCCTCACGGCGGAAGAACGAGCCGGGGATGCGACCCGCGGCGTACATCCGCTCCTCGACGTCGACCGTGAGCGGGAAGAAGTCGAACTGCTCCTTCGGATTCTTGGACGCGGTGGTCGCCGACAGCACCATCGTGTCGCTGTCGAGATAGGCGACGGCGGAACCCGCCGCCTGGCGCGCGAGCCGTCCGGTCTCGAACCGGATCGTACGCGTGCCGAATGAGCCGTTGTCTATGACGGCTTCAGCAGTGTGGACACCCTCCACGGGGGACCTCCTTGTGGTCGGTCACCCGCGCCCTTTTTCTCACCGGCACCCTCGTTAGGTGCAGCGCCGGTCTTCGATCGAAGCGCCCGGTCGTTCTTACCGGAAGCCACTACCGAGGACCGGCCCGCAGGCGTCGCGGGTCGCATGGTGCTGAACGGACGCGGGGGCTGTGTGTCTCGGATCTTCAGTTTTACGTCAGGCGCTGGGCTGTTTCACGCCGCCACGCGCCTGGCCCTATGGGGTCCTACCCCATATGAGAAGGGAGCGGCGCGGACGCCGCTCCCTTTCATGCTATCGGCGCAGGCCGAGCCGCTCGATGAGCGAACGGTAGCGCTGGATGTCGACCTTCTGCAGGTACTTCAGCAGGCGGCGCCGGCGCCCGACGAGCAGCAGCAGACCACGACGGCTGTGGTGGTCGTGCTTGTGCGTCTTCAGGTGCTCGGTGAGCTCGCTGATGCGCTTGCTGAGCAGCGCGATCTGCACCTCGGGCGAACCGGTGTCGCCTTCGGCCGTCGCGTACTCACTGATGATGGTCTTCTTGGCAGCGGTGTCGAGGGACACGGCTCTCCTTCGAACTACGGACACGCGCGAATGAGATGAGGTCGCGAACAACCGTGCGTGCCTACAGTCGCCGCGTGAAGGCCGTCATGGGCAGCGCGCAGCACCGCCGCTACAGAGCCGACATGAAAGGTTACCACCTCATGTCCAGTGCTCGGGCGCCCTGTTATGGGCGAGTGTCAGCTCGTCAGGAGCCGGGTGTCAGCTCAGGCGCCGGGTGTCAGCTCGTCAGGCGCCGGGTGGCCGCCACGTCGGCGTGGATCTGGGCGACCAGCGCGTCGATCGAGTCGAAGCGGGTGTTGCCGCGCAGCCGCGCCGCGAACTCCACCGCCACGTGCACGCCGTAGAGCTCCAGATCGTCCCGGTCCAGCGCGTACGCCTCCACCGTGCGCGGCACGCCCTCGAACGTCGGGTTGGTGCCGACCGAGATCGCCGCCGGCCAGCGCTCCCCCTCGTACAGGGCGGGCAGGTTGGCCACCGGAACGCACTCCAGCCATCCCGCGTAGACCCCGTCCGCCGGGATCGCGGTGTGCTGCGGGGTCTCGACGTTGGCCGTGGGGAAGCCGAGCTGGCGCCCGCGCTGGTAGCCGCGCACGACCACGCCCTCCACCCGGTGCGGGCGGCCGAGCCGGTCCGCCGCGCCCTCCACGTCGCCCGTGACGAGCCGCTCGCGGATCGCGGTCGAGGAGACGGCGTCGAGCTCGGGCACGGCCTCCACCGCGAAGTCGTACTTATCGCCCAGCGTCCGCAATGTCTCTACATCGCCGCTGGCGCCCTGCCCGAACAGGAAGTTCTCCCCCACCACCACGACCGCGGCACGCAGCCGCTCGGCCAGCACGTTCTGGGCGAACTCGTCGGGGCTGTTACGCGACAGGCCGAACGTGAACGCCACCGTGTCGATCTCGTCCACCCCGAGCCCGCCCAGCAGCTCGGCCCTGCGCCGCGCGCTGGTCAGCCGCGGCGGGTGCGACCCGGGCCGCACGACCTCGTCCGGATGCGGCTCGAACGTGACGGCCACGCTGCGCAGCCCCCGCTCGCGAGCGACGGAGACGGCTCGCTCGACCACCCGCTGGTGCCCTCGGTGGACCCCGTCGTACACGCCGATGGTGACGACAGACCTCTCCGAACCCTGCACGCTAGGCCCCATTCGCTCGTCGCCGGATCAACCCGTACAAGCCTGCCATGCGGCTCGGCATTCCCTCCAATCGAGGGGACTATCATCGGGCATCATGCCTCGTTACGCGCTTCTGATCCTGCCTGCCTTCAACCGGGTCTACGGTGAGAGCTCCATCCGGCTGACCCGCAGTGAGCTGGCCGTCTTCAGCGCGCGTGCCCTCGGCGGCGAGGTGCTGGACAGCGAGGAGACGCGGATCGGCGGCGTCCCCTACGTGACGTTCGAGACGACCCGGCCGCTGGACGACGCCGACCTCGGGCTGCTGTCCAACCTCTCCTCCGTCTACGCCGTCTTCGGGATGGAGGGCGAGCTGCTCAGGCCGCAGGCCATGCGGCCACGCGACCGGCTGAGCAGCGACCTGATCACCATCCAGAAATACGCCGGCAAGACCAACGAGCACTTCACCAAGCTGCTGCTCAACGTCACCGCGCTGGCGGGCGACAAGGGGCTGGGCGACGGGCTGTCGGCGTTCGACCCGCTGTGCGGCCGCGGCACGACCCTCAACCAGGCCCTCATGTACGGCTACGACGCCTACGGCATCGACGTCGACGCCAAGGACTTCGAGGCCTACACCGGCTTCGTCAAGACCTGGCTGCGCAACAAGCGGCTCAAGCACACCGCCGAGACCGTGCCGGTGCGCCGCGAGCGGGCCCTGGCGGGGCGGCGGTTCAACGTCACCTTCGGCCTGTCTAAGGAGGCGGTCAAGGCCGGCGATGTGCAGCACCTGACCGTGGTCAACGCCGACACCCTCAAGAGCCGCGAGTTCTTCAAGCCGCGCTCGTTCGACCTCCTGGTGACCGACGCCCCCTACGGCGTCCAGCACGGCAGCAAGGGCGGCGCGGGCCTGTCCCGAAGCCCCCTGGAGCTGCTCGCGCGGGCCGTGCCGGTCTGGGCCGAGCTGCTGCGGCCGGGCGGGGCGATGGGCATCGCCTGGAACACCTACGGCGGCAAGAGCGCGGAACTGGCGGGCATCTTGGGGGGCGCCGGCCTCGATGTCGTGACTTATCCAGACTTCGAGCATTGGGTGGACCAGGCGATCGTCCGCGACATCATCGTCGCCCGCAAACCCGCCTGAGAGGTCCCAGGAAGCGAGGAATCACTCGGGCAGGTCGAATTCGAACGGCCTCCCCAAAGGTGCGCCTCATCGCGCTCATCGCGGCGCCACGTGCCCGGTCAGAACCGGTGTCGTCCCACCGAGCACAGCCCCGGTGGGATCAACCGACGAAGACGGCCAGCGGCTTGGCCACCCAGCCCTGCTCCTCCACCAGCGCCAGCAGCTCACCCTCCGGCCCGAACACCCCGATCGGGCCCTTGCCGAGCCCGGCCGCGGGCAGCCGCCCGCCGTGCCCGATGACGCGGGCCTCCTCGGCCGTGACGTCCCGGCGCGGGAACGCCGCCGCCACCGCCTCGCCGATCGGCAGGATCACGCACTCCCCGGCCAGTTCCTCGATGCTCTTGGCCAGGGACAGGTCGTAGGGTCCCACCCGGGTGCGCCGCAGCCGCGTCAGGTGCCCGCCCACCCCGAGCGCGGCGCCCAGGTCGCGGGCCAGCGCGCGGATGTAGGTGCCGCTGGAGCAGGTCACGACCGCGTCGACGTCCACGACGTCACCAGCCGCCCGGATGTCGAGCACGTCGAACTGCCGCACGGCGACGGGCCTGGCGACCAGCTCGACCTCCTCGCCCGCGCGCGCCTTCTTGTAGGCCCGCTGGCCGTTCACCTTGATCGCGCTGACCTGCGGCGGGATCTGCATGATCTCGCCGGTCAGCGCCGCGACGCCCTTGTGGATCTTAGCCTCCGTGACACCGGCCGCCGAGGCCGTGGCGGTGGCCTCGCCCTCGGCGTCATCGGTGTTGGTGCTCACGCCGAGCCGGATCGTGGCGGTGTAGACCTTCTCGGTCAGCGTCAGGTGCCCGAGCAGCCTGGTCGCCTTCTCCACGCCGATCACCAGCACGCCCGTCGCCATCGGGTCGAGCGTGCCGGCGTGCCCCACCCGGCGGGTGCCCGCGATGCGCCGCATCTTGGCCACCACGTCATGGGAGGTCCATTCACCCGGCTTGTCGACGATGATCAGACCGCTCTCGGCCATCAGGAAACCTTCCCCAGCTCGCGCCGGAACTTCGCCATGGTCTCCTCCACGGTGTCGTGGGAGGTGTACCCGGCCGCGTTGTGATGCCCGCCGCCACCCAGCGCCGCGCACACGGCCGCCACGTCGGCGGTGCCCTTGGACCTGGTGGACACCTGCCAGTCGCCCTGGTCGTCCTCCTTGAGCACGACCGTGACCTCGGCCTCGTCGGTGCGGCGCACGATGTCGATGATCCCTTCGAGCTCCGCGTACGGCAGCCCGTACGCGGCCCGGTCCACCCGCGTCACGTACGTCCACACCAGACCGCCCTCCAGCTCCACCCGGTCGAGGGCGGCGGCCAGCACCTTGAGGTAGCCGAACGGCGAGCGGTCCCACAGCTCGCGGGCGATCTCGTCGGTGTGCAGCCCGGTGGCCACGAGCCTGGCCGCCATCTGGTGCACGGCCGGCGTGGTCGAGGAGTAGCGGAACGACCCGGTGTCCGTCACCAGACCCGCGTACAGGCAGGTGGCGATGTCCCGGTCGAGCCGGCCGCCGAGCCGGTAGACGAGCTGCTCGGCCAGCATGGCGGTGGCGGCGGCATTGGCGTCGATGAGGCTGAGCGTGCCGAACCCGGCGTTGGACGGGTGGTGGTCGACCACGACGAGCTCGCGCGCCACGGCCGCGTTGGGGCCCAGCAGCCCGAGCCGCTCGAACGTCGAGGAGTCGAACACGATCATCAGCTCGGGCGCGGCCGGATAGTCCGACGGCGGCACCAGCATCTCCTGCCCCGGCAGGAACCGCAGCAGCCGCGGCACCGCGAAGTGCCGGTCGCCGAACGACGCCACCACCCGCTTGCCCATCGAGCGCAGCACGAACGCGACCGCCAGCATCGAGCCGAGCGCGTCGCCGTCGGGGGTGACGTGGCAGGCCAGCGCGACCTCGTCGGCCTGGCTGATCAGGCGCAGTGCCCGATCCCAGGAGGACTCCGGGATCGGGCAGGTGTCCGCCGGCCGCGCGTCCAGGCGCGCCGGGCGATCGGCCCGGTCGCGTACGTCGGGCGTCACGCCTGGTCTTCCCTACTGACTTCCGAGCTCAGCTCGGACACCGCGTCGACACCCTCCTCGTCGGGCTTCCTGTAGGGGTCGGGCTCGCCCGCGTACGACGCCGTCTGGGCCTGCCGCGCCACCTCGGCGTCGCGCGCCCGGGCGGCGTTGATCAGGTCGTCCAGGTGACGGGCGCTGTCGGGCAGCGGGTCGTGCTTGAACGTCAGCGTAGGGGCGAAGCGTACGCCGGTCTGGCGGCCCACCTCGGAGCGGATGATCCCCTTGGCGCTTTCGAGGGCGGCGGCACTGTCGGCCCGCTCGGCGTCGGAGCCGAACACCGTGTAGAACACCGTCGCATCGCGCAGATCGGCGGTGATGCGGGTGTCGGTCACGGTGACGAAGCCCAGGCGCGGATCCTTGATCCGTCGCTCCAGCATCTCGGCGACGATCTGCTGGATGCGATCGGCGAGCTTGCGCGCTCGTGCGGCATCCACCATGTTCGCTCCCCCTCACGCACGACCTGGCCGTGCAGTCGTTCAATCTTCGTCGTTGTAGAGCTGATGCCGGGCCGACAGCAGCTCGATCTCGGGGCGGAAAGCCACCATCCGCTCGCAGGCGTCCAGCAGTTCCTTGCAGTTACCCGCGGAGGCGGACACTACCGCCACGCCGACCTCCGCCCTGCGATGCAGGTCGAGATGGCCGGTCTCAGCCACCGCGATGCTGGGGTAACGGCGCTGCAGCTCGGCGATCAGCGGCCGTACGACAGAGCGCTTCTGCTTCAGCGATCTGACGTCGCCGAGCAGGATGTCCAGGGTCAGAGCACCCACATACATCGTTGTCAACCACCGCTTGGCCTGGTGTGGTGAACGCACGCCCGGCCTGCTGCGGTGGGAACCAGGCCAGGGCGTGCGAGAGGCGCCCGGCGGATGTCCCGCCGGGCGCCCGGCCGCGCGTCACACGCGCGGCTTCTCCCGCATCTCGAACGTCTCGATCACGTCGTCGATCCGGATGTCGTTGTAGCCGACACCGATACCGCACTCGAAGCCCTCGCGGACCTCGGTCGCGTCATCCTTGAAGCGACGCAGGGACGAGACGGTCAGGTTGTCCGCGATGACGACGCCGTCGCGGATCACCCTGGCCTTGCTGTTGCGGACGATCACGCCGGAGCGGACCAGCGAACCGGCGACGTTGCCGATCTTCGGCACCTTGAAGACCTCGCGGACTTCGGCGGTGCCCATCTGGACCTCTTCGAACTCGGGCTTGAGCATGCCCTTGAGCGCCGCTTCGATTTCCTCGATCGCCTGGTAGATGACCGAGTAGTAGCGGATGTCGACGCCCTCGCGCTCGGCCAGGTCGCGCGCCCGAGGCTCGGGGCGGACGTTGAAGCCGATGATGACCGCGTTGTCGTCGGCGACGGCCAGGTTGACGTCGTACTCGGTGATCGCGCCGACCGCGCGGTGCAGGACACGGAGCCTGACCTCGTCGCCGACATCGATCTTGAGCAGGGCGTCTTCCAGGGCCTCCACCGAACCGGAGACGTCACCCTTGATGATGAGCTTGAGCTCGTCGACGCGGCCCTTCTCGAGGTTGCTGAACAGCTCCTCGAGGGTCAGGCGGCGGCTCGACTTCGCCATGTCGGCGCTGCGCTTGCGCGCCGCGCGCTGCTGGGCGATCTGCCGGGCCATCCGGTCGTCGGTGACCACGATGAAGTTGTCACCGGCGCCGGGAACGGCCGTCAGACCCATCACCAGGACCGGACGGGACGGCGTGGCCTCCTCGACCGCGTCGCCGTTGTCGTCGAGCATCGCGCGGACGCGGCCGAAGGCCTCGCCACACACGATCGAGTCGCCGACGCGCAGCGTGCCGCGCTGGACCAGGACGGTCGCGACAGGGCCACGGCCCTTGTCGAGGTGAGCCTCGATCGCGATGCCCTGAGCGTCCATCGTCGGGTTGGCCCGCAGGTCGAGCTCGGCGTCCGCGGTCAGCAGGATGGCCTCGAGGAGCTCGTCGATGCCCGTGGAGTTCTTCGCCGAGATGTCGACGAACAACGTCGAGCCGCCGTATTCCTCCGCCACCAGGCCGTATTCGGTGAGCTGGGCCCGAACCTTGTTCGGGTCGGCGCCCTCCTTGTCGACCTTGTTGACCGCGACCACGACCGGCACCTCCGCCGCCTGGGCGTGGTTGAGGGCCTCGATCGTCTGCGGCTTCACACCGTCGTCGGCCGCGACCACCAGCACCGCGATGTCGGTGGACTTGGCGCCTCGGGCACGCATGGCGGTGAACGCCTCGTGACCCGGGGTGTCGATGAAGGTGATCTTCCGGTCTTCGCCCTCGTGCACGGCGGCGACCTGGTAAGCACCGATGTGCTGGGTGATGCCACCCGCCTCGCGCGCCACCACGTTGGTCTTGCGGATGGCGTCGAGCAGCTTGGTCTTACCGTGGTCGACGTGACCCATGACGGTCACGACCGGCGGACGCGCGGCCAGATCGGCCTCGTCGCCCTCGTCCTCGCCGAACTCGATGTCGAAGGCCTCGAGAAGCTCGCGGTCCTCCTCCTCCGGGCTGACGACCTGGATGTTGTAGTCCAGCTCGGCCCCGAGCAGCTGCAGCGTCTCCTCGTTGACCGACTGCGTCGCGGTCACCATCTCGCCCAGGTGCAGCATGATCTGCACGAGCGAGGCCGGGTTCGCGCCGATGCGGTCGGCGAAGTCGGACAGCGACGCACCGCGCGGCAGGCGGATCGTCGCACCGTTGCCGCGAGCGACCTGCACACCGCCGATCGCCGGCGCCGACATGTTGTCGAACTCCTGGCGCCTCTGGCGCTTGGACTTGCGGCCACGCGCGGGACGGCCGCCGGGGCGCCCGAAGGCTCCCGCGGTGCCACCGCCACGGCCGCGACCGCCGCCACCGGGACGACCGCCGAAGCCGCCGCCACCGCCGCCGGGACCACCGGTGCCGGTGCGCTGGCCGGTGCCGCCGCCACCCGGGCGACCGGCGAAACCGCCGCCGCCACCACCGGGACGACCGCCACCGCCGCCGCCACCGGGACGGCCGCCGCCGCCACCGCCGGGACGACCGCCGCCGCCACCACCGCCACCGCCGGGACGGCCACCGCCGCCACCACCGGGACCGGCAGGACGACCCTGCGGCATCATCATCGGGTTGGGACGCGGGCCACCCGGACGGGGACCACCGGCGCCGGGACCCGGACGCGGGCCGCCGGGGGGCGGGCCCGGACGCGGGCCGGCCGCGCCGGTCCTGCCCTCGCCACCGCCACGACCCTGCGGCGGACGTGGCATCGCGCCGTCGCGCGGCGGACCGTCACGACGCTCACGCTGGCCGGGACCGCCACCGCCCTCGCGGTTGCCGCCCGGACGCGGCGGACGGGACTGACCCATGCCGCTGGCGTTGGAAGAGAACGGGTTGTTACCAGGGCGCGGACCACGCGGACCGGGCTTGGGACCCGCTCCGGGGCGAGCGCCACCGCCGCCACCGGGGCGCGGCGCCTGCTGGGAGCCGCCACCGGCACCCGGACCGCCCGAACGAGGCGCCGGGCCGGGCTTGGGGCCCGGACGGGGCGCGGGCCCAGGCCGCGGGCCTGGGGTCGGACGAGCGGGCGCACCGCTCTCGGGACGGGTGGGCGCCCCGCTCTCAGGACGAGCGGGCGCGCTCTCGGAACGAGCGGGCGCACCGCTCTCGAAACGCGCCTGCGGAGCCCCGGAAGTCTCACCGCGCGCGGCCTCAGGCTGCTGCTGCGGCTGGTGAGGCATCGGCACCGGCGGGCGCGGCTGACCGCCACCCGCGGGGCCTGGACGCGGACCGGGCTTGGGACCCGGACGCGGTGGGGCGGGGACCGACGCCTGTCCGGCGCCGTTACCGGCCTGGCTGTCCGCCGGCCGGGGAGCAGCCCTTGGCGGCTGCGGCTTGTTGGACGGCTGACCGCCGCCCCTCGAGGGGCCACCCTTGGATGCCCCCAACGCTTCGGTGAGCCTGCGGACCACCGGCGCTTCGATGGTCGAGGACGCCGAACGGACGAACTCTCCCATCTCTTGGAGCTTGGCCATGACGACCTTGCTCTCTACGCCGAACTCCTTAGCGAGCTCGTATACCCGGACCTTCGCCACTGCACTCCCTTACTCGGCCCGGGAGGCTGGCTGTGCCGTCCGGACCGTCGCTACCTTGACGTCTTCATCGCCGCGTGCTCATCAGGCGCTCATAGCAATCTGACTCCGCCCATCAACTCGGCGTCCTACATGACATTTCGTGGTTCTCCCTCCAGGTGCGCCCGCACGGGCGACACGTCAAGCGGCCCCGGCACGCGGAACGCGCGCGGAAACGCTCGGCGCCGCTCGGCAAGCTCCAGACAGCTCATGGACGGGTGCAGCGATGCACCTCGGCCAGGAAGCCGTCCTCGCAGGTCAAGGACCACGTGGTCCTCGACCCTCACCAGGCGGAGCAGCTCGGACTTAGCCGTGCGAACCCTGCAGCCCACACAGGTGCGCTGTGGGACCGCTTGGCCACCATATTCCAGCTTACCGTGTTGACGCATCTACGGAACCGGCGGCGTCCTCGGCTTGTGTATCGGGCCGGATGTCGATCCGCCATCCTGTGAGTCTCGCGGCGAGCCGGGCATTCTGCCCCTCTTTCCCGATGGCCAGCGAGAGCTGGTAATCGGGTACGGTCACCCGGGCCACACGCCCGTCGAGATCGAGAACCTCGACATGGGAAACGCGGGCGGGCGACAGGGCATTCCCCACGAAGTCGCCGGGATCCTCCGACCAGTCGATGATGTCGATCTTCTCGCCGTGCAGCTCGGTCATCACGTTGCGCACGCGCGAGCCCATCGGCCCGATGCAGGCGCCCTTGGCGTTGACGCCGGGCTTGCGCGACCGGACCGCGATCTTCGTACGGTGGCCGGCCTCGCGCGCCACCGCCGCGATCTCCACGGTCCCGTCGGCGATCTCCGGCACCTCGAGCGCGAACAGCTTCTTCACCAGCCCGGGATGCGTGCGCGACAAGGTGACAGAGGGGCCCTTGTGACCCTTCTTCACCTGCACCACGTAGGCGCGGATGCGCTCACCGTGCACGTATTCCTCGCCGGGGACCTGCTCGGCGTGCGGCAGCACGGCCTCGATCTTGCCGAGGTCGACCAGCACCACGCGCGGGTCCTTGCCCTGCTGGATGACGCCGGAGACCAGCTCGCCCTCGCGGCTGGCGAACTCACCGAAGTTGATCTCGTCCTCGGCGTCGCGCAGCTGCTGCAGGATGACCTGCTTGGCGGTGGTGGCGGCGATCCGGCTGAAGTTGTTCGGCGTGTCGTCGAACTCCCTGACGACCTCGCCCTCCTCATCCAGCTCGGCCGCCCAGATCATGACGTGGCCGCTGCTGCGGTCGAGCTCGGCCCGCGCCTTGGAGGCGGCGCCGTCGGTGCGGAAGTAAGCGATCAGCAGAGCGTCCTCGATCGCCTTGACGACCAGGTCGAAGGAGATGTCCTTCTCCCGCTCCAGGCTGCGCAGGACGCTCATGTCGATGTCCACGACGGCTCCCCCTTAGCCTTCGTCGCCGTCGACGTCGTCGTCGAATCGGCGGAATTCCACCTGTACCCGTCCCCGGGTCAGGTCTTCGTAATCAAGCCTGTGTGCCGCGCCCGCGACGTCGAGCTCGACGCCGCCCTCATCGGCGGCCATGATGCGGCCCTCCACCACGGTGCCGTTCCTCAGCTCCGCCTTCACCAGCCGCTTGGCCGCACGGCGCCAGTGGCGCGGCTCGGTGAGGGGACGGTCGACGCCGGGCGAGGAGACCTCGAGCGTGTAGGCACCCTGGCCCATCGAGTCGTCGTCGTCCAGGGCCGCGGAGACGGCCTGGCTCACGTCGGCCACGTCGTCGAGGCTCACGCCGCCGTCGCGGTCGACGATCACGCGCAGCAGCCGTCTTTTACCTGCCTGGGTGACCGTGATGTCCTCCAGGTCGAGGCCCTCCGCGCTGACCACGGGCTCCAGGAGCTTCATCAGGTGGTCGCGGGGTGATGCGCTGCCCATATCGACCTCCCCTATTGTCATGTCTCAGCCGGGCGGACCTCGCCACTGGCTCCCCGCCGCCTGGCCGCTCAGCCAGCGACGACAGTTGACACCCTATCCGTATGAGGGCACGGAAAGAGCGCCACTCGTCACGGTCGAATGGCGGAGCGTCGCCGGACGGCGATCCGGGGCACTGGCCGTACGATGCTACCGAGGCCCCCGACAAGGGCCGGCATCAACTGGAGGTTCGAGTCCGTGCGCCCGCGTCAGCTCTCCCGGCGAGCCCTGCTGGCGGGCGGGGCGGCCGCTCTGACCGCCTGCAGCGCGTCGGACCCGCCACAGCCGTCCGCCCCGGCTCCCGACTCTCCGGAAACCGTCCTGCTGAAGGATCTCATCGCCGAGAAGGAACGTACGGTCGCGCTCTATTCGTCCCTGATCTCGGGCGGGGCCGACAAGCTGGTGCCGTTCCGGGATCGGCACCAGGCCCATCTGAACGAGCTGCGCAAGCACGTGAAGGCCGGCACGGCGCCGCCGTCACCGTCCGCCAGCGCGACCGCCACCGCCAAGGCTTCGCTGGCGCGGCTGCGCACCCTGGAGCGCAAGGCCGCCGCCGAGCGGACGCGCCAGCTCGACGGCGTCTCGCCCGGGGTGGCCCAGCTCATCGCCAGCATCGGCGCCTGCGAGGCCGCCCACGCCGTCGCCCTGCCGAGGTCGCTGTGAGTGTTGTGAGGACCGTCCGCGACAGGACCGCCGGGACCGCCGGCGACGTCGAGAAGTTGCGCAAGGCGCTGGCGGCGGAGCACGCCGCGCTGTTCGCGTACGGGCTGCTCGGGGCGCGGACGTCGGGATCGCTGCGCGACAAGGTCAGCGCGGCCTTCGACGCGCACCGGGCCAGGCGTGACCAGCTGCGCGCGTACATCACGGCGCGCGGCGGCAAGCCGGCCGAGCCGGACGCCTCCTACATGCTGCCGTTCTTCCCCTCCGACGCCACGCTGGCCGCCAAGCTGGCCGTGCACCTGGAGACCGGCGTCACGGCCGCCTACCTGGAGCTGGCCGCCGCCGAGGAGGCTGCGCTGCGCCGCTATGCCGCGCTGGCCATGCAGGAGGCGGTGGCCCGCTCCTACTCCTTCCGTCCCGCCCAGCCGGCCGCCTTCCCCGGCATGCCGGTGGCGGCGGCCCCGTCGGCCTCGCCCTCAGCGGGACAGGGCGGAGGGTAGATCGGGCCCGAGGATCCCGGAGCGCCCGACGTGCCGGGCACCCGGGGCACGGGTCAGGAACCGATGCGCGGGCTCCGGCCGGTACGGTCCGTCCGGGATCTCCTCGCCTCGATCCTCGTCGCCAAGGGGTCCGGGCCGGCCTTACCGGTCACCTGACACCGCGCGCCACGCACGGCGCCCGGAGGGCCGTACGTGGCGCTGACGATGGGGAGAGCGGGGTCAGCCGTTGACGGCCGCCAGGATGCGCTCGGCGGCCTCGGCGAGGGGGATCTCCGACTTCTCGCCGGACACCCGGTCCCGCAGCTCCACCACGCCCTGCGACAGCCCGCGCCCGACGACCACGATCGTCGGCAGGCCGAGCAGCTCGGCGTCCTTGAACTTCACGCCGGGCGAGACCTGCGGCCGGTCGTCCACCAGGACCCGCAGCCCGCGCGACTCCAGCTCCGCCCCGAGCTTCAGGGCGGCCTCCACCTGGTTTTCCTTGCCCGTGCCGACGATGTGCACGTCGGCGGGCGCGACCTCGCGCGGCCACACCAGCCCGAGCTCGTCGTAGGCCTGCTCGGCGATGACCGCGACCGCGCGGGACACGCCGATGCCGTAGGAGCCCATGGTGATGCGGAGGGGCTTGCCGTCGGGGCCGAGCGCGTCGAGGCCGGCGGCGTCGGCGTATTTGCGGCCGAGCTGGAAGATGTGGCCGATCTCGATGCCCCGGTCGATGGACAGCGCGGACCCGCAGCGGGGGCAGGGGTCGCCGGCGCGCACCTCGGCGGCCTCGATCGTGCCGTCGGGGGTGAAGTCGCGGCCCGCGACCACGTTGGCGGCGTGCTTGCCGGCCTCGTTGGCGCCGGTCACCCACGACGTGCCCGTGACGACCCGGGGGTCCACGAGGTAGCGGATGCCGAGCTCGCGCAGGATCTGCGGGCCGATGTAGCCGCGTACGAGGCCGGGGTGCTTGGCGAAGTCGGCGGCCTCGAAGATGGCGGGCTCGCCGGGCGACAGCACCGCCTCCAGGCGCTTGAAGTCCACCTCGCGGTCGCCGGGCACGCCGATGACCAGCGTCTCGGTCTTGTCGGAGCCGGGCGTGGCGACCTTGACGACGACGTTCTTGAGCGTGTCGGCGGCGGTGACGGACAGCCCGTGGTGCTCGTTGACGTAGGACACCAGCGTCTCGATGGTCGGGGTGTCGGGGGTGTCCATGACCCGCAGCGGCTCGGCGTCGTCCACGGAACGGGCGGCGGGCGCGGTGGTGACGACGGCCTCGGCGTTGGCGGCGTAGCCGCACGAGCGGCAGGCCACGAACGTGTCCTCGCCGGTGGGCGTGGGCGCCAGGAACTCCTCGGAGGCCGAGCCGCCCATCGCGCCGGACTGGGCGAAGACGATCTTGTATTCGATGCCGAGGCGGTCGAAGGTCCTGATGTACGTCTCGCGGTGCTGCTCGTAGGAGCGCTTGAGCCCGTCGTCGTCGAGGTCGAAGGAGTAGGAGTCCTTCATCAGGAACTCGCGGCCGCGCAGGATGCCGGCCCTGGGCCGCGCTTCGTCACGATATTTCGTCTGAATCTGGTAAAGGGTGACCGGATAGTCCTTGTAGGAGGCGTATTCGCCCTTGACCATGTCGGTGAAGAGCTCCTCGTGCGTGGGGCCGAGGAGGTAGTCGGCGCCCTTGCGGTCCTGGAGCCGGAACAGCGTGTCGCCGTATTCGGTCCAGCGGCCGGTCGCCTCGTAGTATTCGCGGGGCAGCAGGGCGGGGAAGAGCACTTCCTGGCCGCCCATGCGGTTCATCTCCTCGCGGACGATCCTGGCGACGTTTTCCAGCACCATCTTGCCGAGGGGCAGCCAGGAGTAGATGCCGGGGGCCACGCGGCGGACGTAGCCGGCGCGGACCAGGAGCTTGTGGCTCGGGACTTCCGCGTCTGCCGGGTCGTCCCGCAGGGTGCGAAGAAACAACGACGACATGCGCAGCAACACGGCCACTCCTTGTTCGAACCTGGATGTGAAGGACTACAGGCTATCGAGTCGGAGGAGCGCCGCGCTCGCCCTTATCAGGCACGATCAGGTGCGACCAGGTGCGACCAGCGCCGGATCAGACGGCCAGCGGGATCCACCCGGACACGAAGGCGGCCAGGCCGGCCGTGAACAGGCCCGCCAGCACGGCCGACATCACCAGCGCGCGCACCCGCCCACGGGCGTTCCTGCGCAGCACGAGGACCAGCCCGATGGCCAGCAGGCCGACGGCCAGCGCGGGCACCGGCCAGAACGACCGCTCGTTGTCGATGAACCCCGGCGTCGCCCGGTCGACCACGTCGGCGATCAGCGCCGCGCCGACCGCGCCCGCCGCCACGTCGCCCCAGCGGTCCTCCCTGCGGGTGGCGTACGCGAGCAGGCCCAGGCCGACGAGCAGGACGATGGTCCAGTTGAGCCCGGCGGGGCTGCCGCCGACGATGTCGAAGGCGTCGTGGCCGCTCAGCGCGCCCGCTCCCATGGCCGCCACCAGCGTGGACACCGCCGCCAGGAACGTCGTCACGAGCGCCCACCCGAACCCCGACGCACTGGCGCCGACGACCAGCGAAAGGGCGAGATAGGCGTAGGGGTCGTAGAACTGGCCGATCCATTCCGGGCCGTTCCCGGCGACGAGCATGCCGAGCAGGCCGACGGCCAGTCCTCCTACGAAGGCCGCCAGCAAATGGTGTTCGATGGCGCGCTGCCGCCGGTCGTACTCGGCGAAGTCGGCGTAGTCAATGGTGGTGTTGTTCATCTCTATTCCCTGGTCAACCCCTCCCCCGGAGATGCCTGGGGATGACCACATCCAGATTATGTATCCATCCAAAAAAGGCAAATTTCGGTCATCCGCTAGCCAAAACAAGCAGCCGCTTGGTTAGCTGAACGGGTGGCTCTTGCCGATGACCTCCGCGCCGTCGTCCGCGATTACCTCGCCGCCCGCCCCGGCGCGTCCTGGTGGGAGTTCTCGCGGGACGTGGGGATCGCGGGGCTGCTGGTCCCGGAGGAGTACGGGGGCGCGGGCTGCGGCCCGGCCGAGATGGCCGCCGTGGCCGAGGAGCTGGGGCGGGTCCTGTCACCCCACCCGTTCCTGCAGTCGGCGGTGATGGCCGTCGAGGCGGCTCGGTGCTGCGGGGCGGAGCAGGTGCTCGCGGCGCTGGCCGGAGGCACGGCGAGCGCGACCGTGGTGCTGCCGGGGGACGGTGACCTCTCGCTGGAGGGGGATCGGCTCACAGGGGTCGTGCCGTACGCGCTGGAGGGCGAGCTGGTGCTCCTCTACGCCGGCGGGCTGCTGGTGGAGGCGGTGCCGTGGGGGCGGGAGCCGTACCGGACGATGGACGAGAGCCGGCCGCTGCAGCGGCTCACCTTCCGCGACACCCCGGTACGGCGGCTCGGCGACGGGGGATCGTGGGCCCGCGTCCGCGACCTCGGGATCGCCGCGCTGGCCGCCGAGCAGGTGGGCGGGGCGCAGCGGTGCCTGGAGATGGCGGTCGAGCACGCGGGGCGGCGGCACCAGTTCGGGCGGCCGATCGGGTCGTTCCAGGCGATCAAGCACAAGCTGGCCGACCTGCTCCTCCTCGTGGAGTCCGCCAGGTCGGCGGCCGGGGCGGCGGCCGGGGACGGGGTTTCGGCGGCCGTCGCGGGGTCGTACTGCACGGAGGCGTACCTGGTGGCGGCGGGGGAGAACATCCAGGTGCATGGGGGGATCGGCATCACCTGGGAGCATCCCGCGCACCGCTATCTCAAGCGGGCCACCTCGGACGCGCAGCTCTTCTGCCCGCCCCAGGCCCACCGCGCCCGCCTCGCCGATCACGTCTTCGGGACGAACTGAGGAGCGGGGCGGGGGCGGGCGGAGTCAGCCGCCGAGGAGCTCTTCCCAGGGGTGGCGGGCGTTGGTGCGGCGGGTGGTGTCGAGGGCCTCGGCCAGGCGCCAGAAGCCGGGCCGGGCGCGTACGGTGGCGCGCCCCATCGGGTCGATCGCGCGCAGCTCGAACAGGACGCCCATCACGTCGAGCACGGCCGAGCCGTCGTTGCCCGGCCCCGCCCGGGTGACGAGTGAGCCGTCGAGGCCGGGATCGCGCACCTGCTCGACGAGCAGGGAGGCCACCTCCGAGGCGTACGGCCCGTCGCGCCACTCGATGTGCCAGCTGTGGTCGGACCCGCGCCACCAGGTCAGGTCGCGGCACGACTCGATGAAGTCGGCCTCGGTCGCCAGCGCGGCCATCACCCGGCCGAACGCCTCATATCTGCGGGCGCTGGTGAGCGAGAGATCGTCGCCTTGGTCCGGGAACGTGCCGCCCTTCGGCCGCCGCAGCGCGTGCTTTCGCTTCACGAGCATCCACTCTGATCGCCGCCGCGCCCTTCCCGCAAGTCTTTGCCGCTGATACGCTCTACCAAGCGAGCGCTTGGTTTCCTACTTCGCCGGAGGCGCGATGACGTCCCTACGGATCAGCCTGGGGTATGAGCTGGAGGTCCGCGGTCGCACTCGCGCCGTCGAGCAGCAGGCGTTCCAGAACGTGATCGACCAGGTCGTGCTGGGCGACCGGCTGGGCTTCGAGGCCGCCTGGTTCGTGGAGCACCACTTCACCAGGGGCTTCTCCCACTCCTCCGCTCCCGACCTGGTCCTGGCCGCCATCTCGCAGCGCACCGAGCGCATCCATCTGGGACTCGGGGTGGTGCTGCTGCCCTTCCAGTCGCCCATCCGCACGGCCGAGCGCGTCGCCACGCTGGACGTGCTGAGCGGCGGCCGGGTGGAGTTCGGCACGGGGCGGGGGGCCTCACCCCTGGAGTACCAGGCGTTCCAGCGGCCGTTCGAGAAGTCGCGGCAGATCTGGGAGGACTCGCTGGAGGCCACGCTGGCCATCTGGCGGGCCGACGGGGAGCCGGTCAGCCGGTCGAACGAGTTCTTCGAGATCCCCGACGTGGCCGTCTACCCACGCCCGGTCCAGCAGCCCCATCCTCCGGTGTGGGTGGCCTCGACCTCGCTGGACGGCTATCTGGCGGCCGCCCGGCACGGGTACAACCTGCTCGGCATGACGATGCTGAAGGGCATCGACGACGTTGCCGCCGACATCGCGAAATATCGAGAATGTCTGGCTGAGCATGGCTTCGACCCGGCCGAACGGCGCGTCGCCCTCATGATCCCCTGGTTCGTCGCCCCCACCCGCGACGAGGCCACCGCCACGGCCGCCGACCCCGTCCTGTGGTACATCCGCCGCCAGGTCAACCTCGTCACCCCGCCCGACTACTACGACGCCCGCCACGCCACCCACCGGGTGCTGGGGCAGCTCGCGGCCGGGATGCCGCCGGAGGAGTCCATGGCCACGCTGCGCGAGCACCTGATGGTGGTCGTGGACGACGTGGCGGGCTCGCGCAAGGCCCTGGCCAGGATCGCCGACGCCGGCGCCACGGATCTGATCATCCAGGCGCAGGTGGGCGGGCTGGCGCACGAGCGGGTGTGCGACGCGATGAAGCTCTTCATGACCGAGGTCGTGCGGTGATGGCGGGAGTCGCCAGGCGATCCGGTCGGTGCACGGTTCTGGACGAGGTGGTGGTCTGATGGCGCGCTGGCTGACTCGGGACGATCTCGGGGGTGCCGCGGGCTCCGCCGCCGGGCTGCTGCTCGTCTCCCCCGACGTGTCGAGCGCGTTCCCGCTGTCCCCGGACGACCGGGCGGCCGCGACCGGGCTGACCGGGGCGGCGCTGCGCGAGGCGGGGGTCGGTACGGACGACCGGGTCGTGGTGGCCCTGGCCGAGCCGGCCGGCGCCCTGTGGGCCGCGGCGGCGGCGGACGTGGCCCAGGCGGCCGCCTGCGTGGGCCCGCGCGGCCGGATGCGCCTGCACCACGCGCTGTCCGCGCTGAAGGCCACCACGCTGGTCGCCACCCCGACGGGGGCGATGGACTTCCTCGCCCGCCTGCACCTGGAGTTCCTGCTGGACCCGCTGGACCTCGGGCTCGGGAACATCATCCTGACCGGCGAGATCGCCTCCAGGCGGACGCTGGGGCACCTGGCGGGCGAGTTCGGGGCCCGGGTCACGGAGGTGCTGGCCAGCCCGTTCGGCGGGGGCGCCCTGGCGTGGCGCACGGCCGAGGAGGAGCCGCTGAAGCCGCTCGTGGACGGCGTCCTGGGACTGGCGGCACTGGCCGAGGACGGCACGGCGGACCCGGCGGCGGGGCTCGCCGAGCTGGTCATCACCCCGCACGGGCACTCGACGCTCGGCGACGCGGTGCTCAGGACCGGGCTGGTGGCCAGGACGGCCGGCCCCGACATCCCGGCGCCCGCCCACACCGTCGGCGAGCACGTGCTGGTCAGAGGCGTGTGGCTGGCGCTGCCGCGCATCGGGAAGGCGCTGTCGAAGATCGACGGCGTGGCGGGGTGGGAGCTGGCCGTCAGCCGGCAGGGGACGCTGGACACGGCGGCGCTCACGGTGACGTTCGGCAGGGAGAGCCTGGTCGGCAACCCCATGTGGAAGGCGCGGATCGAGCAGGCCGTACGCGCGCTGACCCCCGTCTCGATCAACGTGGAGATCGCCCAGAAGGTCTCCGAGACCCCTTCGCCCGGCACCGTGAACGACCTGCGCGGCCACCACCTCGGAAGGAACCGGGCGCTCATCACCTAGACCACCAGGGGGCAGCCAATGGGATCCATGCCGGACTGGGGGACGCTCCCCCGCATGCTGCGCGACCAGGCCGAACGGCATCCCGACGCCACGGTGGTCGCCGACGCCTCGGGCGCGCGCCTGACCCTGTCGCAGCTGCGGGACGCGGCGTCCGGGATCGCCCGCGGTCTCATGGCACTCGGCGTCGCCCCGGGCGACCGGGTGGCCATGTGGGGGGTGAACTCGGCGTACTGGGTGGCGCACGCGTTCGGGATCTGGGACGCGGGCGCGGTGATCGTGCCGCTGTCGTCGCGGTTCAAGGGCATCGAGGCCGCCCAGCTCATCCGGAAGACCGGCGCGGAGGTGCTGATCACTGGCGCGGGCCCGTCGGACGCCCCGCTGGCGGGCCTGCTGCCGCCGCTGCCCGGTCTGCGTCACGTCGTCGTGCCCGAGGACTCCGGGTTACCCGGCCTCGGCGCGCTGGTCTCCCTGAAGGAGGCCGAGGAGCGGGCGCTCGCCGTCCGTCCCGGGGATCTGTGCGAGATCATGTCCACCTCGGGCACCACCGGCGCCCCCAAGGGCGTCATGATCGACCACTCCCAGGTCCTGCGCGGCTACTGGGACTGGTCGGAGATCGTCACGCTGGACGAGCACGACCGCTACCCGGTGATCGCCCCGTTCAGCCACGGGTTCGGGCTGAACGCCGGGCTCGTCGCCTGCGTGCTGCGCCGGGCCACGATGTTGCCGATCCCGATCTTCGCGCCGGACGCCCTGATGTCGCTGATCTCCTCGGAGCGGATCACGGTCCTGGCCGGGCCGCCCACGCTGTTCCACCGCATCCTGGACGAGCTGGACCGGGGCTCCTCGGACGTGTCGTCGCTGCGGGTGGCCATCTGCGGGGCGGCGGCCGTGCCGGGCAGCCTGATCGAACGGCTGGTCGAGCGGGTGGGGCTGGAGCGCATGATCAACGCGTACGGGCTGATGGAGGGCACGGTCGTGTCCATGACCAGGGCCAGCGACCCCATCGAGGTGATCGCCCGCACCACCGGCAGGCCCGTGCCCGGCATCGAGGTGCGGGTCGTGGACGACGACGGGAAGGAGGTCGCGCCCGGCGAGCGCGGCGAGATCCTGCAGCGCGGCTACGGCGTGATGCGCGGCTACTGGGACGAGCCCGCCAGGACGGCCGAGGTGATCGACGCCGACGGCTGGCTGCACACGGGCGACGTCGGCGTGCTGGACGAGGCCGGCAACCTCGCCATCGTGGACCGCAAGAAGGAGCTGTACATCGTCAACGGGTTCAACGTCTCCCCCGCCGAGGTCGAGTCGCTGCTGCTGCGGGAGGGATCGCTGGCGCAGGCCGCGGTCGTGGGCGTGCCGGATCCGGCGTCGGGCGAGGCCGGGCTGGCCTACGTCGTCCCGCGCCCGGGCGTCGCGGCCGACCCCGGGGCCCTGCTCGCGTGGGCGCGGGCCAACATGTCCAACTACAAGGTGCCCAAGCGGATCGTCGTGCTGGACGCCCTCCCGACGAACGTCAACGGAAAGGTGGACAAGCAGGCGTTGCGCCGGGCTCCGGGGACGGCTCAAGGCGAGTAGCGTGGAAGTGCGCCCTTCGCCCCAGGAGCTGCCATGTTGCGCCTGCTGGCTGGTGAGGCCGCACGTAGGTTCGGGGAGCGCGCGGCCGTGGTCACCGGCTCCACACAGCTGTCCTTCGCCGACCTGGACCGGCTCTCCGATCAGGTCGCCGCCGGGCTGGCCCATCGCGGGATCCGCGTCGGCGACGTCGTGGTCCTCGCCCTGCCCGACGGGCCCGAGTTCGTGATCTGCTACGTGGCGGGCGCCAAGATCGGCGCGGTCACCGCGGGCGTCGGGATCGAGCGCCTCGAGTTGCCGGCCATGCTGGATCCCGCCCTGGTCATCACCGTTCCCCGCGTGCTGCCGCCGCCGGCCGGGCTCGACGTGGTCACGCTGCCCGTCGATCCGGGCGGGCGCGGGCAGGGTTACGACCCCGTACGGCTCGGCGGCCTGCGCCGGGCCGAGCCGCCACCGCCGCCGTTCCCGCCGGACCCGGCGCGGCCGGTCGTCATCACGTTCACCTCGGGCACGACGGGGCCGCCCAAGGGCGTCGTGTTCGGCAACCGCCAGCTGGAGGCGATCCGGGCCCACGGTGCCGGCGTCCGGTGGGGCACGGGGGACGCGCGGCTGGTGCCGTACCCGCTGGGCCGGCTGGGGTTCGCCACCCGGCTGCCGGTGTTCCTGCAGACCGGCAGGACCTGCCACGTCGTGCCCGAATGGAGCCCCGACGCCGCCCTGCGGGAGATGCGCGGCCACGGAATCCGGGTGCTGCAGGGCAGCCCGTACCAGCTGGCCGAGGTCCTGGCCTGCGGCGGGGACCTGCCGGCCCTGGCGCTCATCCTGTCCAGCGGCGCCCCCGCCGGTCCGGAGCTGATCAGGGCGTTGCGCCTCAGGTACGGCGTGCCCGTCTGCAACCGCTACATCTGCACCGAAGCCGGCCTGGGGCTCGGCACCCGGCCCGACGACCCCCCGGAGGACGCGGAGGTGAGTGTGGGCAGGCCGCGCGGTGGTGTCGACCTGTCCATCAGGGACAGGGAGGGCCGCGTCCTGCCCTTGGAGGAGCGGGGCGAGGTGCTGCTCCGCTCGGATGCGGTGATGAGCGGCTACGTTGGCAGGAGCCCCGATCACGCGGTATTCGCCAGGGACGGGTTCATCCGCACCGGCGACCGGGGATACATCGATCACACTGGCCGGTTGCATCTGGTGGGACGCGTGCCCTGTGTAACACAATCACCGGCATAGGGAGGCAGCGTGACGTTGCACGTGGCGGTCATCGGTTCGGGCCCTGCCGGGATCTATACGGCCGAGGCACTGGTCAAGCAGTCGGCCGAGCCTGTCGAGGTCGATGTTCTCGAACGCCTGCCGACCCCGTACGGACTCGTCAGATACGGCGTGGCGCCCGACCACACGTCCATCAAGTCGATCGCGAACTACCTGCGCAGGGTGCTGGAGCTGCCCCAGGTGCGCTTCCTCGGCGGCGTCACGCTCGGGTCGCACCTGTCGGTTCAGGACCTGCTCGGCGTCTACGACGCGGTGGTCTACTGCACGGGCGCGATGGTCGACAGGAAGCTCGGCATCCCCGGCGAGGACCTGCCCGGCAGCGTGGCGGCGACCGACTTCGTCAACTGGTACTGCGGGCATCCCGACGTCGATCCCGACCGGTTCACGCTCGACACCTCCGAGGTCGCGGTGATCGGGGTCGGGAACGTGGCCGTGGACGTCGTGCGCGTGCTGGCCAAGACCTCCGAGGAGCTGCGCGCCACGGACGTGCCGCACGAGGTGCTCGAACGCCTCGGCGAGAGCGAGGTGAAGGCCATCCACATGGTCGGCCGCCGCGGGCCCGAGCACGCCAAGTTCACCCTGAAGGAGCTGCGCGAGCTGGGCGACCTGGCCAACGCCGACGTCTGCGTGCGCCCCGAGGAGGCCGTCGTCGCCACCGGCGTCGACTTCCCGCGCCAGGTCCAGGGCAACATCAAGGTCCTGCAGGGGTGGGCCGCCCGCGAGCCGGTGGGCCGCCCGCGCCGTCTCGACGTGCGCTTCTGGATGCGGCCCGTGGAGATCCTCGGCACCGAGCGGGTCGAGGGGCTCAAGCTCGAGCGCACCCGGCTGTCGGAGGAGGGGCGCGTGGTCGGGACGGGCGAGTTCGAGACGCTGCCGGTGGGCATGGTGCTGCGCTCGGTGGGTTACCAGAGCGTGCCGCTGCCCGGGGTGCCGTTCTCGGAGGAGACCATGACCGTGCCGAACGAGGCCGGGCGGGTGCGCGATCGCGAATACGTGGCAGGCTGGCTCAAACGCGGGCCGACCGGGGTGATCGGCACCAACAAGTCCTGCGCGGCCGACACGGTCCGCACGCTCCTGGCCGACCTGGAGGGCGGGGAGCGGGTGCCCGGCGGAGGCATCGACGCGCTGCTGGCCGCCCGTGAGGTGACGCCGGTGACGTACGAGGAGTGGCTGGGCATCGAGGCGGCGGAGGGAGAGCTGGCCCGGACGCTGGGCCGGGGCGAACGCGTCAAGCTCGTCGGTCTGGAGGCCATGCTCCGTGCCTGCCGTCCCTGAGGGCTTCGCGGAGGCGTACCGGCTGCAGCAGGCCCGCTACCCCGCGGCCGAGCCCGGCCGGCAGCCCGTCCACACCGTCTACGTCCCCGCCGACCGCTTCTCCGCGCGCACGGTCGCCGAGTGGGGCGACCAGGCGCTGTCCCTGGTCAAGGCGCACCTGCCGAGCCCCGGCGAGCTGGCCGAGGTCTTCGGCGTGCCCGGGGCCCTGGGCGCGGCCGTGCACGAGAGGGTGGTGCGCAAGCTCTCCACCGAGCCCGTCGAGGACCTGCGCGTCGACTTCGAGGACGGCTACGGCGTGCGGCCGGGACCGGTCGAGGACGAGCACGTGGAGCGGGCCGTCGAGGCGATCGCCTCGATGCACGCGGCCGGGACGCTGCCGCGGCGGTGGGGCCCCAGGGTGAAGTCGTTCGCCGACGGGGACCCGGAGCGGTCGGTGCGGACGCTGGAGGGGTTCGTCACCGGGGTGATGGCGCGGGCCGGGGAGCTGCCCGCCGGGTTCACGGTGACCTTTCCCAAGGTGCTGATGGAGGCGTACCTCGGGCAGTTCGCGGCCGTGCTGGAACGGCTGGAGGCGGGGCTCGGGACGCGGCTGCGCTTCGAGATGCAGGTGGAGGCGCCGCAGACGCTGCCGTTCCTGCGCGGCGACCTGAACGAGTCGCTGGGCGGGCGGCTGGCGGCGGCGCATTTCGGGGTCTTCGACTACACCGCCGCGATCGGGCTGCCGCCGCACGAGCAGCGGCTCGACCATCCGGCCTGCGACCACGCGCGGCACGTGATGCAGACGGCGCTCGCGGGGACGGGGGTGGAGCTGTCGGACGGGTCGCTGGCGTCCTCGCCCGCCTCCGACCGTACGGCGGACGTGCACGCGTTGTGGCGGCGGCACGCCGAGCTGGTCAGGCACTCGCTGGGGCACGGCTTCTACCAGGGCTGGGACATGCACCCGTCACACCTGGTGAGCCGGTTCGCCACCGTCTACGCCTTCCACCTGGCCCGCTACGACTCCTACCGGGAGCGGGTGCGGGCCTGGGAGGAGCGGCGCTCGGCCGGGGGCGGGGTCATGGACGAGCCCGCCACGATCCGCACGCTGGCCGCCGCCCTGCGCCGCGCGGACGCGGCCCTGCCCTGACCGCGGGGGCCGCCCTGATCCTTCAGTCGCGCTCGACCAGGGCCCGCCACTGGCGGACCAGGCGCCACTCGACCGGGTCCGACCAGCTCGCCCGTACGGCCGAGCCGACGTGGAAGGCGCGGATGCCGTAGTCGAGCAGGGCCGGCACGTGGGCCGGCTTCAGGCCGCCGCCGGCCAGCACGATCGAGCCGTCGCCGGCGTCGGCCCGCGCCTTCAGCGTCGGCAGGCCCTCCCCCACGCCGGCGGGCGAGCCCGAGGTGAGCACGGTGGCCAGGTTGGGCAGCAGCCGCACGGCCCGCCAGGCCGCCTGGACGTCGGCGGCGTGGTCGACGGCCCGGTGGAAGGTCCACGGGAGGGGCGAGACGGCGTGGATGAGCGCCTCGGTGGCCGTCAGGTCGACCGCTCCCGCGCCGTCCAGGAAGCCGAACACGAATCCCGCCGCACCGGCCTGCGCCAGCGCCTTGGCGTCGCGCCTGAGGCGGTCGAGCACGTCGGGGTCGGCGACGAAGTTGGCGTCGCAGCGAAGCATCACCATCTGGGGGAGGGGGCATTCCGCGGCGATCGCGGCAACCGTCTCCGGGGAGGGGGTCAGCCCGTCGGCCGCCATGTCGGCGACGACCTCCAGCCGGTCGGCGCCGCCCTGTTCGGCGGCCACGGCGTCGCGCACGTTGAGCGCGATCACCTCGAGCAGGGATCCGGTCATGGAGGAGAGGTTATATGGTGCTTTGCCGCTTTGGGCCAGAAAGTGCCGCCTGACCTCGGGCGAAGCACGTGGCGGCCCGCGACCCTTTTGCCGGTCGAGGTCCTGGCGTGCCAACATCGGCCGATGCACGCGTCCCGATGTGAGTTGCTGCGCTGGCAGTTCGATCTCACCTGGTCCCTGTTCGACTACCACCTGGAGCGGCTGGAGCCGGAGGACTTCCTGTGGGAGCCCGCCGCGCGCTGCTGGACGGTGCGCCCGGACGCCGCCGGGGACTGGATGCCGGACTGGGCGGACGTCGAGCCCGATCCGGTCCCCGTCCCCACGATCGGCTGGGTGAGCTGGCACATCGGCTGGTGGTGGAGCGTGACCATCGATCACGCGCGGGGGCGGACGCCGCGAGAGCGGTCCGAGATCACCTGGCCGGGCGACGGGAAGAGCGCCCTCGCGTGGTTGCGCGGCCTCCGTGCGGACTGGCTGGCGGTGCTGGACGGTCTCACCGACCCGGACCTGGACGCCCCCGCCCCGTTCCCGTGGCCGGAGGGCTCCGAGCACACCGTCGCCCACATGGTCGCCTGGGTGAACGGGGAGCTGATGAAGAACGTCTCCGAGATCGGCCAGTTGCGCCTGCTGCGCACCGCGTCCTCGCAGTGATGCGCGGGAAGGCGGAGGCGCCCGCGGGATCCGGCCCGCGGGCGCCTTCGAGATCGGCCGCGACCGGTCAGTAGCGCGGGCTGATGTTGAGGTTGATCGAGGTCAGCAGGAGGTGTGCCGTGGTGTAGCGGAGCAGGTTCGCCGGGGTCGTGGGCAGTTGCAGCGTGGCCTGGGCGTGCCTGGCCGCGGCGCCCACTGTCGCGGTCCCCAGCTGGGTGGCGGTCAGCGACTCGATCCGGGTCGATGCGTTGAAGCGCCGGTCACCCAGGTTCAGGTAGACCGCCAGCAGCTCGGCCCGGAGCAGGGAAGGGGGCGTCACCGGCAGCAGGAGCACCTTGCGCACCTCGGCCGCCGACAGCACCCCGTCGGGGGCGGAGCCGTCGGCGCCGTCGAAGCGGGTGTCGGTGGCCTGCACCCGGGCCAGCAGCTCGGCCGACCACTGGCCGCCGTGCAGCAGCCACACGGTGGGTGGCCGGGGGTCGCGGCTGGGCGGCTGCTCCGTGACCGTGGTGGTGGCCGTGGCGGTGGCGGCGGGGTAGGCGCAGCCGCCCGCTCCGCCGTACTCGGCCGCGGCCCGTACGGTGACGGCGGTCCCGCCGACGGTCAGCAGGCTGGTGCGCACGGTGAACCGCGCGGTCCCGGACGCGCCCGGCGCCACCGTACCCACCTCGTGCCGCAGCGTACGCGGCGACACCTCGGCGGGCGCCTCCAGCGTCAGGACCACGCCCGTGGCCGGGGCGGAGCCGGTGTTGCGGTAGGCGACGGTGTACGTGAGCGCCTCGCCCGCGCCGGCGGAGCTGGTCCCCTCGACCTCCACGGCCATGCCGGGCACGTGGGCGGTGGTGGTGGCCGTGGCGGTGTTGTCGCCCAGCATCCACTCCGGCTCGGCCCTGCCCGAGCCGTCGCGGCCGGTGACCGTCACCCGGTTGGTCAGCACCTGCCCGTCGGTGACGGTGCACGGCACCGTGGAGGTGACGCTCTGCTCCGAGCTCTGCCCGGCGGGCAGGTCGGGCAGGGCACGGGTGATGTCCGGGCCCGTGGGCGGGTTGTCGGTGATCGAGACGGCCGTCGCGGTGCCCGGCCCGGCGTTCTTCGCGGTGATCGTGTACGTGAGCTCGTCCCCGGGCACCGCGTCCCGTTTGTCCACGGTCTTCGTCACGCCGAGATCGGCCGCGGCCAGCGCCCTCAGGTCCACGGCGTCGATCTCGTCGAGGGCGGGCCCGTGCACGCCGTCGGAGAAGTAGGGGCTGTTGGTGAAGTTGTAGACCAGGCGGTCCCAGTCGGGGTTGCTGACCAGCATCTGCCCGGGCGAGGGTTGGGCGCACCCGCCGAAGTTGGTCAGGAGGTTGAGGTCGACCGCGACCGACGACTCCAGCTTGGGCTTGCCGTCGGGCAGGGTGTCCACCTTCCAGTTGAGGCGATCGTTGGCAGGGGCGTGGAACCAGCGGCCCGCGCCGTTGCCGCCCCAGATGATGCGCCGCGAGCCCGCGCCGGCCACGCCCGGCAGGCTGGTCTCGTCCAGCGCCGCCTCGTTGAGCGTCTGGACGTTGGTGAGCCGCTGGAAGTCCAGCGGGCGGGCGGGGTCGAGGTGCTGGTCGGCGGGCAGCGTCGCCACCGTGGCGAACTGCAGCGGGTAGTTCATGACGCTCAGGTAGTTGGGCTTGCAGTTGACGTGGTCCGCGGTCCCGTTGTCCCGGCGCCCGCCGTGCCCGAGCCCGAAGGTGTGTCCCAGCTCGTGCAGGAGCGTGGCCTGCTCGGCCTTGTCCCGGCCGCCGTACCTGTTCAGGTCCTCCGCCGCGGCGAGCCGGCCGAGCGAGACCACGAAGTCGTTGCCGCCGCGGTCGTCCATCTCGGCCCGGCCGGAGGTGGTGTTGGGCACCGTGGTGCCGTTCGGTCCCGGCACCGTCGCCGGGCCCAGGCCGTTGATGAAGATGCCGTAGCGGAAGTGGAGGCGCTTGAACAGCAGGATCTGATCGCAGAGCGGGCCGGCGCGGTCGGCTGGGGTGCCGAAGTGCCCGTCCTCGCCCACGTTCGTGCAGGTCCGATCTGATCTGCCCAGTTTGAGATCGTCGAAGTCGTCGTCGGGCCCGGGGAACCGGTCGTCCTCGAACCACAGCGACTCGCCGAACGGCAGTTCCTCGTCGGCGATCAGGTGCAGCGCCAGCCCTTGTGCCCCGGTCGCCGGGTTGGTGACCTGCGCGTTGTTGAAGACGCCCTCGACCGCGGCGAGCACGCCGTCGCGGGGCTTGAGGCCGGCCATCCAGTCGATCTCGACGAACAGGTCGCGCCGCCGCGGATCTGCCCACTGCTCCAGGTGCAGGTCGATGACGCCGTCGTCGTTGAAGTCCAGGCCGCGGTGCTCGGCGTAGTCGGTGAAGCTGTCACCGTCGCTGTCCTGGAAGCTGTACGGCTGGATGTTGTAGCAGACCTGCACGGGATGCCCGTCCCCGCCACCCATCGTGCACCCCGTCGGGTCGGTGAGGTCGCCGGAAAGCGATCCGTCGACCAGGTCGAGCGTGAAGCGGGCCGCCGTGTCGCCGCTCCTGCGCGAGGCGTCGGCCACGTCGTCGCCGTTGGGATCGGTGGGCGGATCGTCCTCCAGGATGCGGACGGCGAGCTCCACCGACGGTAGGGAGGTGGACACCGGAGCCGTCAGCGTCCAGCCGTCCGGGACGAACACCTGGGCCGTGTTCTCCACGATGGGAGTGGTCTTCGACGCCGAGCCGACGAACAGCTCGGCGAAGAAGTCGGGCTTGCCCATGCCCGTGCTCTCGATCCCGGTGCCGTCGCAGGCCGAGGCGCACTCGACCGACATGATGCGCAGGGTCACCTCCTGCGTGGCCGGAGCGCCGGCCCGCGCCTCGGCCGCCGGCGCTCCGCCGTACCCGCTCGGTAAGGCCGCCAGGCCCCCCGCCGCCAGCACGGCGGCGACCAGTGCCCTGCCCCATCGCGCCCAGTTGCCCATCTCCCGCTCCCCTGTGTCGGTGCCGTCCGGGCCTACAGGGTGCGGGGCGAGTGGGCGCGGCACATGAGTAGGGCGTACTCAGTTGCTCCGCGGCCCCGGTTTGTGGTGAGTGTGCAGGGACTCTCTGGCGGCCGATCACATCCTTGATCGCAGAGGGCGCCACCGTGCGCCACCTGAGGAACCAGGGAGATCCCTAGGGTCAAGACCGCCCGTCGCTACGCCAAGTACGCCATCAGTACCCTCTCCACCGCCATCTTCGTGCTGAACGGCTGACGAAACCCCTGAGGCGGATGGTGCCCAGGATCGCGAAGTCCACCGGTCCTTCCTCGTGCCCGATCCGAAAAAGATCAGCTTTCCGGAAGGCGGCACACCGCTCATAACGGCTTTGACAATCTTCAGCAAGCCGGTACGGGAGCGCGCGACATGGGACGGCCCGGCCGCCGGAACCGGGGCCGGGCCGTCGAAGGGGGTGATCAGGCGCTGATGAGCTCGGCGAGGGTCAGGTCACGGAAGACCGTGATCGGCACGTCCTCCGAGCTGCGCTGGAAGAGCGCCCCGGACGACCGGTGGGGCAGGTCCACCGTACGGACGTGGCGGAAGCCGCGGGTCCGGTAGTAGTCCTGCAGCCGGGGATTGTCCTTGGCGCAGTCCAGGCGCAGCCAGGGCAGACCCGCCGCGTAGGCCGACGCGCAGGCCCAGTCCAGGAGGGCGTCCCCGAGACCGCTGCCCGACCAGGGGCGGGCGACGGCCAGCTTGTGGATGTAGAGCGCGGCCCCCGGGTCGTCGGCCGGAGTCCAGAACTCCGGGTCCGCGTGATCGTCGAGGGCTATGGTCGCCACCGGCGGGGCCGATTCATCGGGGTCGAGATATCTGAGCTCGTCGTCCAGCAGGTACAGCACCCGCTCGTCGATGAGCGGCTCGATCCGCTCGGGACCGAAACCTCCGCGCGGCCATTGCCGCACCCCCTGCGCATAGAGCCACTCGGCGGTGTCGGCGAGCAGCGTGAGTACGCCGGGAAGGTCCGCGGGTTCCGCTCTACGGAGTGAGAGCGGATGAAGGAGGGTGTTTGTGTGCATAATACAACCCTTCGTTGCATGGGGTGTCCGCCCCGATGCATAGCGTGATGACGCAATGTCGCATAGGGGCGAATCGGGGCCTCAACCCGATATATATGGATAAATGGCGATTTAGGGGAGTATGCACGACTCCCCCAGGCCAGCGAGGCGGCTATTTCTCGCTGCGCCCGGCCGGCAGGATCACCCCTTCACCCCGAGCTCGTCAGCGGCGATCGAGCTCGTACCTGATCAGATGTTTGTCGGCTGGCAACACCGACACGGCGACACGGACTGGCATGTCGGCCCCGTCGTAACCCACTCGGACATAGACCATTACTGGCGTGCCGAGCTCGAGCTGGAGGCGCTCGGCCTCCTCCTGGTTGGGCATGCGGGCCCAGATGTCGTCCACGACGCGCACCTGGGCATGGCCCAACTCCTCCAGCACCCGGTTCGCCCCTCGCGCGATGTCACCGGGCCTGGCGATCTCGGAGTCCGCGACCATGTCACGGGGAAAGTAGGAATCGTTGGTGTTGTACGGCTGGCCGTCCACGAAACGCAGACGGCGTCTCACCACCGCCAACTCCCCATCCGCCAACTCCAGCCTGCTGGCGATCTCCTCGACGGGAGACACCGTCAGCACCTCGATGTACTGGCTTGGCGCGCGGCCTTCCTGCGCCACGGCAAAGGCGAAGGCTTCCCGCAGTTCCCCTCTGGGTTGCGGCTCGAGTTCCCGCTGCGGATAGATCAGCAGGGGTCTACGGTCTCTGACCACCGTTCCGCGCCGTGGCGTGCGCGTGACGAGTCCCTCGTTGACGAGTTCCCCAAGGGCCAGTCTTACGGTGTTTCTGCTCACCCCATGGTCTTCCATGAGCTGCGCCTCGGTCGGCAGCTGTGCCCCGGGGCCGAGGACACCCGAGTAGATGGCTCGTCGCAACTCCGAAGCCACCTGCTGATACAGCACCGACCTTGCCACTTTCACCCCTTTTGTTCCAACAATTTAGACGATCTGGTTCTAGCAGGCCACAACCCCTTGACCGAACCACCTCGACCGGCCCATCATCCATTCGTTGGTACAAATCCATCTAAAGGCCGGTGAGGGGGTGAAGGCCAGTGTTGCCGGTCCGCACGGGTACGCCATACCTGCCCTGGCATGACCCTTGTGAAGCAACACGTTTACTGCGTTACGCGTTGCACCACCAGGGGTCAACCCACACCTGTCAGAGCGATGGCAACGGCTCGTCCGTGCTATCGGTGTTGACTGAGCTGACCGTGCGGTGCGAAGACGGATCCTTTGTCTGGAACAAGGAGGGTGGCGCCCCCGTCACGCATCGCTTCGATGACCCGGTCGGTGCAGCTCGACGCATCACCACACGTTGCCGGCAGCAGGGACCTTCACGCTCCCCCATCGACTCCGTGTGTGAGCCAACGGTCTAGGACTCCATCCCTCGCCGGAGTCCTGGCGCCGTCACACACGGGGCAGGAAGCGCGTCCTGGCGGGTCCCCCACGCCCGCCAGGGCGCGCTTTCCTCCGAGGGACCGACCACGATCGACGCCTCCATCTCCCGATGGGGGCTTTGTTGTTTCTCCCGGCGGCGCACGGGTCGCCCGCCCCCGGATCCCGGGGCGGCTGACCCGGGTTCCGGAGCGTGACGGCCAGGGGCCGGGGCGGCAGGCAGGCAGGATCGTGTCGCGTGACCGTGTGGTCACCTTCGCCACCGAGTCCGTTTCGATCACGTCTGCCGCCAAGTCCGAGCCGTCCACGCTGACGACGCCTACTGCATCATCATCAACCCTCGGAGCCCAACGTGGGGGCAGCTTTCGGGATGGTGGGACTGGTGGGATTTTCCGGTACCAATCCAATTTCTGGAGCAAGGTCAACTTGCGGGAGGATTTTCGCCGTCCCGGAGGGAGCCGCTGGTTTCGGGCATCCAGTCGACAAGAGTCAACCCGTCTCTGACCTCGGTGTACGAGACGCGCACCCGTTCCCCGTAGACCGGATCCCGCTCCCCGCGCCAGTTGCCGTACACCAGACACCCCGGCACCGCGGCCAAACGGACCATTACCACTAGGTATGGATCGCGTGCCCCCGGCACGAACGGTTGGTGGCTGACGATCCAGCTCTCCACCGTCCCCTCGGGCGCCGCCTCGCGCCAGCGCCACACCTCCGTACGGCACTCCGGGCAGAACGCCCGCGGCGGGAACCGCAGCCTGCCGCAGGTGCCGCACTCCTGCACCGCGAACTCCCGCCGGGCGACCCGCTCCCACCACGGCCGGGAGTCGCGGTCGGGCTCGGGACGGTACGCGGCCATCACGGCCTCCTCAGGATCAGGGCCGAGGTGGCGGGCAGGATGTAGCCGGGCTGGGCGGTCGACAGCGCCACCTCGGCCCCCGGCGCCTGGCGATCCCCCGCGTCGCCCCTGAGCTGGGACACCGCCTCGGCTATGTGGTTGATGCCGTGGACGTAACCCTCGGACAGGAAGCCCCCGTGCGTGTTGACCGGGAGCGCGCCGTCCAGGGAGGTGGCGCCCGAGGCCACGTACGGGCCGCCCTCCCCCTTGGCGCAGAAGCCGTAGTCCTCCAGCTGGACGATCACCGAGTACGTGAAGCAGTCGTAGAGCTCGGCCACGTCGATGTCGCCCGGACCGAGCCCGGCCTGCGCGTAAAGGCGTGGGGCCAGGGTGGCGGCCGCGGTCACCGTGGGGTCGGTGGCCGGCCCCGACAGGTGGGAGCTGCCGCCGCCCCAGGCCGCGGCGGAGATGAGGACGGGCGGGCGGCGCAGCGAGCGGGCGCGCTCGGCCGTGGTGACGACGACGGCGCACGCCCCGTCGGTCTCCAGGCAGCAGTCCAGGAGGCGGAACGGCTCGGCGATCCACCGGCTGGCCAGGTAGTCGTCGAGCGTGATGGGGGCGCGCATGAGGGCGCGCGGGTTCTTGGCCGCGTTGGCGCGCTGGGTGACCGCCAGGTGGCCGAAGTGCTCCGCCTTGGTGCCGTACCGGAGCATGTGGGCGCGGGCGTACATGGCGTACTGCTGGGGCGGCGCCACGTACCCGTACGGGGCCTGGTACTGCACCTCGGGGCTGACCGGCACGCCCCGGCCCGTCCCGCCCATGCGGAACTCCGAGCGGGCGTTGATGGCCCGGTAGCACACGACGGTCTCGGCCATCCCGGCCGCCACCGCCAGCGCGGCCTGGCCGACGACCGCGTGGGAGACGCTGCCGCCGCCGAACTGGTCCAGGTGCCAGGACAGGTCCGTCAGCCCCAGCGCCGGGCCGACCAGGGTGGGCGGGGCAGAGTCGCCCACCCGGTGCGTGGCCAGGCCGTCCACGTCGTCCGCCGTCAGGCCCGCGTCGTCCAGGGCGGCGAGCACGGCGCGGCAGGCCAGCGTCAGGGTGCTGACCCCGGAGTCCTTGGTGAAGGGGGTGTAGCCGACCCCGGCGATGGCGGTGCGGTCACGGAAATCAAGCAAGCGCTTGGGCACACCCGTCACGGTAGGCAGCCTCTTTCGCCCCTGTCAATGCAGGTCCGGAGGCTCGACTTGACAGCTTTTTCCGGTTGCGCCTACCGTCCAAGCAAGCGCTTGGTAAGATAGGCGCAGTCGGTGGACTAGGAGGCGGACCATGAGCACACACGCTGCCCGGCTCATAGCGCCGGACGGCTGTCGCGGCCTTCCGACGCCCCAACAGCGCAGGATTCGCAACGGAGCCGCCATGCCGACGGGCCCATCCCAGCACAGCCCGAACGGCCACCTCGACAGCCGCCGCTTCCGGCAGGTGCTCGGCAGGTTCGCCACCGGGGTGGTGGCGATCACGGCCGTCGACCCGGTGAACGGTCAGCCGTGCGGCCTGGCGGCCAACTCCTTCACCTCCGTCTCGCTCAACCCGCCCCTGGTCGCGTTCTGCGTGGCGCACACGAGCACGAGCTGGCCCCGGGTGCGCGGCGCCAAGGTCATCACCGTGAACGTGCTGGCCGAGAACCAGCAGGCCGTCTGCGCGCAGATGGCCGGCAAGGGCGGCGACAAGTTCGCCGGCCTGGAGTGGACCGGCTCCCCCGGCGGCAACCCGGTGCTCGAAGGCGCGCTGGCCTGGCTCGACTGCGCGGTCGAGGCCGAGCACCTGGCCGGCGACCACATGATCGTGGTGGCCCGGGTGCTGCAGCTGGACACGCACGCGGACGGCGGGCCGCTGGTCTTCTTCCGCGGCGGCTACGGAGGGTTCTTTGAGCCTTCGTGAGGAGGCACGAGCCTGGCTGGAGGCGAACCTCACCGGAGAGTTCGCCCACGCCAGGGGGCTCGGCGGCCCCGGTCGCGAGCACGAGGGCCACGAGCTGCGGCTGGCGTGGGAGCGCCACCTCGGCAAGAGCGGCTGGACGTGCCTGGGCTGGCCCGAGCGGTACGGCGGCCGCGCCGCCTCCCTGGAGGACCAGGTCGCCTTCCACGAGGAGTACGCCAGGGCCGACGCCCCCGCTCGGGTGGGCCACATCGGCGAGGGCCTGATCGGCCCGACCATCCTCGAATTCGGCACCGACGAGCAGAAGGACCGCTTCCTGCCCCCGATCCAGCGCGGGGAGGAGCTGTGGTGCCAGGGCTACTCCGAGCCCGAGGCCGGATCCGACCTGGCGAACGTCCAGACGCGGGCCCGGCTCGAAGGCGGCGAGTGGGTGATCAGCGGCCAGAAGGTGTGGACCTCGCTGGCCCACGTGGCCGACTGGTGCTTCGTCCTGTGCCGTACGGAGGAGGGCTCCGTACGGCATCGCGGGCTGTCGTACCTGCTGGTCCCCATGGGCGGGCCCGGCGTCGAGGTCCGGCCGATCGTGCAGCTCACCGGGACCTCGGAGTTCAACGAGGTGTTCTTCGACGGGGCACGGACGGCGGCGGGCAACATCCTCGGCGCACCGGGCGACGGCTGGCGGGTCGCCATGGCCACGCTGGGCTACGAGCGCGGGGCCTCCACGCTGGGGCAGCAGATCGGGTTCAGACGGGAGCTGGCCGCGATCATCGAGACGGCGAAGCGGACGGGCGCGGCAGGCGACCCCGTGCTGCGCGACCGGATCGTGCGCGCCTGGCTGGAGCTGGAGATCATGCGGCTCAACGCCCTCAGGATGTTGCGCCCCGAGCCGGGTCCCGAGGTGTCGATCGCGAAGCTGTACTGGTCGGAGTGGCACCGCAGGCTGGGCGAGCTGGCGCAGGCCGTGCAGGGCAGGGCCGGGCTGGTGCACGAGCCCGGCGGGCTCAACGACCTGCAGCGGCTCTACCTGTTCAGCCGGGCCGACACGATCTATGCCGGTTCGAGCGAGATCCAGCGCAACATCATCGCGGAGCGCACCCTGGGACTCCCCCGCTGATTGGAGCAGCCCATGTCACCGCCCTACCCGAAGGCGCACGGCCTGCTCGACGGCAAGGTCACCCTGGTCACGGCGGCCGCCGGCGCGGGCATCGGCTACGCCACGGCCAAGCGCTGCGCCGAGGAGGGGGCGACCATCGTCGTCTCGGACCGGCACGAGCGCCGCCTGGCCGCCGCCGCCGACGCGCTGACCGAGCTCACGGGCGTCAAGCCGCTCGCCGTCCCGTGCGACGTGACGTCGGAGCCGCAGGTGCTGGCGCTGTTCGACGCGGTGGTGGAGGCGCACGGCCGGCTGGACGTGGTGGTCAACAACGCCGGCCTCGGCGGTACGGCCCCGCTGGCCGAGATGTCCGACGAGCAGTGGTTCGCGGTCATCGACGTCACCCTCAACGGCACCATGCGCTGCACCAGGGCCGCGCTCCAGCACATGATCGCCCAGGGCTCCGGCGTCATCGTCAACAACGCCTCCGTGATCGGCTGGCGGGCCCAGCGCGGGCAGGCGCACTACGCGGCGGCCAAGGCCGGGGTGATGGCGCTGACCAGGTGCGTCGCGCTGGAGGCGGCCGAGCACGGCGTACGGGTCAACGCGGTGGCGCCCTCGCTGGCCGTGCATCCGTTCCTGGCGAAGGTGACCAGCGAGGAGGTGCTGGCCGAGCTGGCGGCCAAGGAGGCGTTCGGGCGGTCGGCGGAGCCGTGGGAGGTGGCGAACGTGATCGTCTTCCTGGCCAGCGACTACTCCTCCTACATGACCGGCGAAGTGGTGTCGGTTTCCTCGCAGCACCCCTGACGATATCTTGCGAGACAAGATATCGTGGGAGGGTGAATATAACGGAGCCCATGTTCCTGGCGCTGACCGCGCTGGTGGACGAGCCCCGGCACGGCTACGGGATCGTCCAGGAGGTCGATCGGCTGTCCGAGGGGCGCGTGCAGCTCAAGATCGGCACGCTGTACGGCGTGCTCGACCGGCTCTCGGCCGCCGGGCTGGTGGTCCTCGACCGCGAGGAGGCACAGCAGGGGCGGCTGCGGCGCTACTACCGGCTGACCGACGAGGGCGCCCGCGCGCTCCAGGAGGAGGCCACCCGGATGGCCGCCGCCGCCAGTGCCGCCACCGCACGCCTGCGCGCCAGAGCCGCCGGCGGCGCCGCCGCATCCCTCCTCGCGAGCATCGCCGCGTCCCTTCGCGCGGGGGGTGCCGCGTGAGCCTGCTGGAGCTGCGTTACCGGTCCGTGCTGCGGCTGCTGCCCGCCTCCTACCGCGCCGAGCGCGAGGAGGAGATGGTGGACGCGTTCCTGGAGTCGGCAGGCGACGCGCCCGACGAGGCGAACCCGCGGCCCGGCTGGGGCGAGATCGCCAGCGTGCTGGCCCTGTCCGTGCGGGTGCGGCTCGGCGGCGCGGGCGCGCCCGCCCGTTTCGTGGCCTGGGGTGAGACCGTCCGGCTCGTCGCGCTGTTCGGGCTGGCCTACCAGAGCCTGGACTCCGTCTTCGTGGCGGCCGACCTGATCCGCGCGCTCGTGTTCGGCCCCGAGTTCGTCCTGATGGGCGCGCCCGGCTCGGCCGACCGGCTGCTGTCGATCGGCGTCGCCGCGGCGGCCATCTGCTGGGCCGTCGCGTTCGTGGCGATCATGCGGGGACACGTCCTCCTGGCGAAGGTCACGGCCCTGCTCGGCGCCGCCCCGACGCTGGCCTACTTCGTGGTCCCGGCGTTCCTGGCCGGGCCCCGGCCGCTGGTGGAGGCGGCCAACCTGGTGTTCGTGGCGGTGCCGGTGATCGCGTTGCTGCTGGGCTTCCACAGCGACGTCACACCGTGGCGGCGGCCGTGGCCGCTCGCCCTCACACCGACGGCCGCCGGTCTGGCGCTGCTCGGCACCGCGTGGCTGGTGGTCTGGCTGCGGCCGCAGGACGCCGAGTGGCTCTACCTGTGGCTGGACCTGGGTACGACGGTGCCGGTGTGGGGGGTGGCCTCGGTGGTCGTGCTGGCCCGGCGGCGCTCCCCGTCCTGGGCGCTCGCGCTGGCGGTCGCGGGGCTGCTGGTGCTGGCGGCCCGGCTGCCGATGCTCGTCAACCTCCCCGAGGGTCCCCAGTGGACGACGGCCGGCGCGCAGTGCGTGCTGCTCGGCGCCCTGTCCCTGGTGCTCGCCGGCGCGGGGTTGCGCGGCCTGCCGCGGGCTCGCGCGGCCTGACCGGACCCCGTCAGGGAAAGATCGGGGTATGCGGTCGGACGATCCGGATCTAGTGTCCGGAGCATGGGCACACGCTCCTCCTTCCTGCTCGATGTCCTCATGACGGAGTTCGGCGAATCGATCAAGCGAGACCCCGCCGCTTTCAGGCGGAAGTTCCGGAAGATGGCGGCATCGCCGTTCGCCTTCTACCGGGGCAGCGCCTGCCTGTTCTACGCGGACATGACCGCCGGCTTCGCCGACGAGTCCTACCTCGACGGGCCGACCAGCAGGGTGTGGATCCACGGCGACCTGCACGCGGAGAACTTCGGCACGTACATGAACGCCTCCGGTGTCCTGGTCTTCAACGTCAACGACTTCGACGAGGCGTACGTGGGGCCGTACGTCTGGGATCTCAAGCGGTTCGCCGCCAGCGTGGCCCTGCTCGGATACGCCAAGGCCCTGTCCGACGACTCCATCAGCATGCTCGTGACCGACTTCGCCGGCGCGTACCTGGTCGAACTCGCCGCCATCGCGGCCGGCGGGGACGACGCGATCGGCGCGCTCACCCTCGACACCACCGGCGGCGTGCTGCACCGGGTGCTCCAGCGCGCCCGGCTCAGCACCCGTGTGGCGCTGCTGGACGTGGAGACCGTGGTCGACGACTACGACCGGCGCTTCGCGCTCATGGAGGGGCGCGAGCCCGTGGACGCGGCGACCAGGCGGGCCGTGCTGGCGGCGTTCGAGGGTTACCTGGCCACGCTGCCCGTGACGGTCAACCCCGTCGAGCACGTGATCAAGGACGTGGCGCTGCGCAAGGGCGTGGGCATCGGGTCGGCCGGGCTGCCCTCGTACAACCTGCTGCTCGAAGGGCGCTCGCAGGCCCTGGAGAACGACGTCATCCTGTACATGAAGCAGGCCGCGGTGCCGGCGGTGGCCCGGCACATCACCGACGAGAAGGTGGCCTCCTACTTCCTGCACCAAGGACACCGCACGGCCGAGTCGCAGCGGGCGCTGCAGGCCTACGCCGATCCCTGGCTGGGCTACACCGCGCTCGACGGGGTGGGGCAGCTGGTGGCCGAGGTGTCGCCGTACTCGGCCGACCTGGACTGGGACGACGTCAACGAGCCGGACGAGCTGCGCTCGATCGTGCAGGACCTGGGGCGGGCGGTGGCGCGCATGCACTCGGTCGCCGACGACGAGTCCAGCCACGACCTCGTGGACTTCTCGACGGAGGAGGCGATCGTGGCGGTGATCGGCAACGACAGGTCCGGATTTATCGGGATGCTGGTGGATTTTGCCCACCGTTATGGGGCACAGGCCCGGGAAGACCATCGAAGGTTCGTCGATCTGTTCCGCAACGGCCGTCTCCCGGGCGTGTGATCCCCCTGCGACCGCCGCGCGGGCGGTAGGCAGGAGGCACGTTGTGCGACATCTGATCGGGCTGCTGCTGGGAACGGAGGAGGACTGGCCGTCGGCGTACGAGACCCTGCTGCGCCGGCTGGGGCCGATCGAGGGGGTGGGCTCGTTCGACGTCGAGCGGCTCACGATCGAGCCGTTCGACCTGCGGGCCAAGCCGCGTCACGAGCTGGTGATCGACCGGCTGGCGTACTGGTACTACCACCCGCGCGAGTGGCTCAAGAAGATCTCCATGATGGACGACGTCTACCTGCTCAACAGCCCGTTCACGTTCCAGTCGATGGAGAAGCACACCGCGTACTGCGCGATGATGCGGCTCGGGCTCAAGGTGCCGGAGACGGTGCTGGTGCCGTACAAGAACCCGCTCGACAACGCCCGGTACGCCTACACCGCCGCCCGCTACAACGAGCCCTTCGACCTGGACGAGGTCGCCGAGGGCATCGGCTACCCGCTGTTCATGAAGCCGTACGACGGCGGGGCCTGGCGCGGCGTGTCGCTGGTGCGCGACCAGGAGGAGCTGCACCGGGCCTACGACGAGAGCGGCGAGATGCTCATGCACCTCCAGCAGGCCGTCCAGGGCTACGACGCGTTCGCCAGGTCGTTGTCCATCGGGGCGGAGACGATGGTGATGCGGTTCCGGCCCGAGGAGCCGATGCACGCCCGCTACGTCGTGGACCACGAGTTCCTGTCGCCGTCCGTCGGGGACGAGGTCGTCACGATCGGGCGGCTGGTGAACGCGTTCTTCCGGTGGGAGTTCAACTCCTGCGAGACGCTGGTCAAGGGCACGGACGTGCATCCCATCGACTACGCCAACGCCTGCCCGGACGTGGCGCTGACCAGCCTGCACTACTACTTCCCCTGGGCGATCAAGACGCTGGTGAAGTGGAGCGTGTTCTGCGTGGCCACCCGGCGGCGGCCCAGGATCGACCTGGAGACGCACGACTACTTCTCCGTCGAGGGGAGCTACGAGGAGCGGCTGGCGCAATACCGGCGGCTGGCGGACGACTACTTCGAGACCGAGCGCTACCACGACTTCTGCGCGCGGCACCTGGGGCGCCTCGACGAGCTGACGCTGGAGTGGGTGGCCGGGCCGGAGTTCGACCGGCTGCTGGTGGAGACGGTGCTCGCGACGTACCAGCCGCATGAGCGGGAGATGTTCGTCGAGCACTTCAGGGGGCTGCTGCGGCTCTGGGTCAAGGACGAGGGCTTCTAGGCGTTCTGGCAACCGACCGTTCGGTATGGCATGCTCCCAGAACATGACTCTGTTCTCAGTGGAAGGCAAGACCGTCGTCGTGACCGGCGGTTCGCGGGGCATCGGGCGCATGATCGCCGCCGGGTTCATGGAGGCCGGGGCGACCGTCTACATCTCCGCCCGCAAGGCGGCCGAGGTCGAGAAGACCGCCGCCGAGCTGGGCTGCTTCGCCGTGCCGGCCGACCTGTCCACGCCCGAGGGGCTGGAGCGGCTGGTGTCGGCGGTGGACGGGCCGCTGCACGTACTGGTGAACAACGCGGGGGCGACGTGGGGCGCGCCCCTGGAGGAGTATCCGGAGTCGGCCTTCGACAAGCTCTGGAACATCAACGTCAAAGGTGTCTTCTACCTGACCCAGAGGTTCCTGCCCCGGCTGAGGGAGGCGGCGAGCGCGGACGACCCGGCCCGGGTGATCAACGTGGGCTCGATCGACGGCCTAAAGGTGCCCGCGCTGGAGAGCTACGCCTACTCCTCGACGAAGTCCGCCGTGCACATGCTGACCCGGCACCTGGCCAAGCAGCTGGCGAAGGAGCACATCACGGTCAACGCCATCGCCCCCGGGCCCTTCGACTCGAAGATGATGGCGTTCGCGCTCGACGACCCCGCCACCCGCGAGGCCATCGCCTCGAACGTCCCGCTGGGCCGCATCGGACGGCCCGAGGACATGGCGGGCGCGGCGATCTTCCTGTCGTCGCGGGCGGGGGCGTACCTCACCGGCACGGTCATCCCGGTGGACGGCGGGATCTCCTGCTGATCAGAGCAGCTCGGCCAGCGCCTTGGCGAAACTCGCCGCCGCGGACGGCTCGTAGCCCAGGAAGAGGCAGGGCTCGGTCAGCTCCAGCTCGATGACGGCGGGCGTGCCGTCGGAAAGCCGGACCAGGTCGACCCTGGCATAGAGAAGGACATGGGGTACGGCGGCGAGCACCTTCTCGGCGAGTTCGACCTGGTCCGGGGCTGGTGTGCGGAGCTGGGCCCGCGCGTTGTCGTCGATCGTCATCCCGGGGACGAGCATGGGGTTGCGGCGGACGGCGTGGCTGAGACGGCCGTTGAAGTACAGCAGCGAGGTCTCACCCTCCGACTCGACCATGTCGAGGTACGGCTGCACCATCGGCGTGTGCCCCTTGGCCTCCAGCGCCGCGGCCAGCCTCGCCGCCTCGGCGCGGTCGGCGGTCCTGGTGGTGTCGCGGGCACCGCCGGAGACGGTGGGCTTGACGACGTATTCGGGCCAGTCCGGCAGGTCCTGCGACGACCAGTGCGTGGGGACGGTCGGCACGCCGAGGCCCCGCAGGTAGGTCTTGTCGGTGTTGGACTCCAGCACGGCGTAGGGGTTCAGCAGCCTCGTGACCGACTCCACGCCCCGTGCCCACGCGAGGAACTCCTCCCGCCTGAGGATGTAGTCCCAGACGGAGCGGACCACCACGGCGTCGTACGAGCTCCAGTCGACGGCCGGGTCGTCCCAGCGCTCGACGCGCCCCTCGATGCCGGCCTCCCACCAGGCGGCCAGCACCAGGTCACGCTCGTCATCGCCATCAGGCTCCGCAAAAGTGGCATAAGCACAGATAGTCACGCACGGATGCTATTACGCCGCGAGCCGGGTCATATCGGACCCGGCTCGCGCACGATCCGGGGCGCGCCGCGTTTTGGCGCCGCGCGGCGCGGCCCGCCCGATCAGTCGTGCACGTCGTCGACGACCACGTCACTGCCGTTGCTGGCGGTCACCGTGTTGCCGTTGACGTTGTTGACCCCGGTCGCGCCATGGCCGCTCACATTGGCGTTGACGACGTTGCCGAAGTTGTTGCCCGACTGCGAGGAGTCGTTGTTCGAGCTGGAGTTGCCCGCATTGGTGTCGGCGTACGCGGGGGCCGACATCAGGGTCACACCGGCCGCGGCGGCGACGATGGCACCGGCCACACAGAGCTTCTTGATCATGTCGAGGTCCTTTCGGAGTGCTGTTCTTCCGGACGTCAGCCGGTCAGTGGAAGATGTACGTCACCGCGATCCCGCCGTTGGTGGCGGTCGACGCGATGCCGTTGACGTTGTTGACGTTGGTGGAGTGTCCGTCGCCGTGGTTGCCGGCGAGGACGTCACCGAAGTTGTTTCCTGACTGGGACGAATCGCTGTTGCTGCTCCGGTTGGCGGACCAGTCGTCACCAGTCCACGGGCCGGCCCAGTCGTCGTCAGCGTGAGCGGGGACTGCAAGTAGTGCGCCGCCGGCGACCGCTGCCAGTACGGCCGCGGCTGCGCACACCCTTCTGATCACTTCTGCTCCTTCGCCAGTGGGAAGCCCTTCAGGACGGCGGCTCGCCAGGGCCCTTGAGCGCACCACCACCCCTTTTTGACCTTCGCTGACCTCAGGGGATCAAGGTCAGCCCCACCATATAACTCTCCGTTGCTTTACGGTAGCTCTCAGTGATCAGAATATTGTTCGGAGCGGACGCTGACATGAGGTGTCAGTGACCTGGGCCTAACGTCCTCGCATGATCTACGAGTTGCGGCGCTACACGATGCGCCCGGGACGGCGGGACACCCTGATCTCGCTGTTCGAGCGGGAGTTCATCGAGGCGCAGGAGGCCACGGGCATGCGCGTCACCGGCTCCTTCCGGGAGGCCGGCGAGCCCGACACGTTCCCCTGGCTGCGGGCCTTTCCCGACATGCCCTCCCGGCGGGCGTCACTGGAGGCCTTCTACGGCGGGCCGGTGTGGCTCACTCACCGTGACGAGGCCAACGCCACGATGATCGACTCCGACGACGTGCTGCTGCTGCACCCCGTGGGGCCGGAGCCGCCCTCCTGGGAGCGGCCGCCGGTGGGCGCCGGGGAGCCACCGCCGTCCCTGTACGTCGCCACGATCTACCACGTCGAGGACGGCTTCGCCGGCTTCTTCTCGCGGGAGGTCGCCCCGGTGCTGGCCGAGGCGGGGGTGCCGCCGGTCGCCTGCCTGGAGACCGAGCACTCGGAGAACACCTATCCGCGGTTGCCCGTACGGACCGGGGAGAACGTGTTCGTGTGGTTCGCCCGGTTCGACACGCCGGAGGAGGAGCGGGAGGTGGAGCTGCCGACGCTGAAGTCCCGCCTCACCGCCGCCCCGGTCCGGCTGCGCCTGCGCCCCACTGCCCGCTCCGCCATGCGCTGAGGGACCCGGTCCCCGCTGCCCTCCGGCCGCTGCCCTCCGGCCGCTGCCCTCCGGCCGCGACCGTCCGGTCGCGGCCGTCCGCGCGGCCGTCACCCGGGGGTCGCGCCGTAGACCGGCTCCGGGGGTGGGGCGGTGGCCAGGAGGGTGGTGACGGCCTCGCCGACGGCCGCCGGGTCCCAGCGGGCGCCGTGGTCCACGTGCGGGCCGTGGTGCCAGCCGGTGGCCACGGAGATCGCGCCGCCCTCCACCTCGAACACCCGCCCCGTCACGTGGGCCGACTCCTCGGACCCGAGCCAGACGACGAGCGGGGCCACGTTCGCGGGGTCCATGGGGTCGAAGCCGGACTCCGGCCTGGCCATGGCCGTGGCGAACACCTCCTCCGTCATGCGGGTACGGGCGGCGGGGGCGATGGCGTTCACCGTGACGCCGTACCTGGCCAGCTCGGCCGCGGCCACCTGGGTCAGCGCGGCGATGCCCGCCTTGGCCGCCGCGTAGTTCCCCTGGCCGACGCTGCCCATCAGGCCCGCGCCGGACGAGGTGTTGATCACCCGGCCGCTGACCCGGTCGCCGGCCTTGGCCCGCTCCCGCCAGTACGCCGCCGCGTGCCGCAGCGGGAGGAAGTGGCCCTTGAGGTGGACGCGTACGACGTCGTCCCACTCCTGCTCGGTCATCGAGACCAGCATCCGGTCCCGTACGAAGCCGGCGTTGTTGACCAGCACGTCCAGCCGGCCGAACGCGCTCACGGCGGTCTTGACCAGCCGCGCGGCCCCGTCCCAGTCGGCCACGTCGTCGCTGCTGGCCACCGCCTGCCCGCCGAGCCGGTCGATCTCCTGGGCCACGGCCAGCGCGGGCCCGGCCGAGAGTCCCTCGCCGCCGGGGCCGGTGCCGAGGTCGTTCACCACCACGCGGGCGCCCTGCCGGGCGAACTCCAGGGCGTGTTCCCTGCCGATGCCGCGACCGGCACCCGTCACGACCACCACGCGGCCGGCACAGATTCCCACACAGACCTCCCGGAAGGATCAAGCAGAGATATCAGGAAATGTCGCCGGAAACTAGGTGTCGCCAGGCGGGGATCTCGCCGCCGCCGTCCACCCGTACCTCCGCGCCGGTCACGTAACCGGGCGCGGCCAGCCACAGACACGCCTGCGCCACGTCGTCGGGCGTGGCCATCCGGCCGGCCGGAATCGCCCTGCCGTCCAGGTCCGCCCGGCCGCCGTAGTGATCGGCGGCGTCCCGCGTAGCGGCCGGGCTCGCGCCGGAGGTGTCCCGCGTGGTGGCCGGGCTCGCGCCGGAGGCGTCCACCGTGGCGGCCAGGCCCACGACGACCGTGTTGACCCGCACCAGCGGCGCCCACTCGGCGGCCAGGCAGCGGGCCAGGTGGTGCAGGCCGGCCTTGGCGGCGCCGTAGGCGGCGGTGCCGGGCGAGGGGCGCGCGCCGCTCGCGCTGCCGATCATCACGATCGCCCCGCCGACGGCGGCGAGCAGCGGGTACGCGCGCTGCGAGACCAGCAATGGCGCCGTCAGGTTGAGCTCGATGACGCGGGCGTGCAGCCGCGGCGAGGTGCCCTCCAGAGGCGCGGGCGGCGAACCGCCGGCGTTGTTGACCACCACGTCGAGCCGGTCGAACCCAGAGATCAACCGGTCGACGTCCTCGGGAACACGCACGTCGGCCTGCACGAACCGGTCGGGGACGGACTCGGGCCGGGTACGGGCGCAGACGGTGACCTCGGCGCCCGCCGCGCGGAAGGCGGCGGCGATCCCGGCGCCGATTCCCCTGGTGCCGCCGGTCACCAGGACGGCCTTGCCCGCGTAGTCGAAAGTCACGGTCACGGGTGCTACCGTACCAAGCAAGCGTTAGGTGGAGCGAGGAGGGTAATGGGGATCTCGCTGCTGGACGGGCCCGTCGCCGAGGTCGTCGTGGACGTGCCGCCGGTGAACGCGTTGGCCGTGCGGGACTGGGAGGAGCTGGCGCGGGCCGTGCGGGCGGCCGGGGACGACCCCGGGACCAGGGTGGTCGTGCTGCGGGCCGAGGGACGCGGGTTCAACGCCGGCGTGGACATCAAGGAGATGCGCGACACCGAGGGGTTCACGGCACTGGTCGGGGCCAACCGGGCGTGTTACGCGGCGTTCGCGGCCGTGTACGAGTGCGCGGTGCCCGTCGTCGCGGCCGTGCACGGGCACTGCCTGGGCGGCGGGGTCGGCCTGGCCGGGAACGCGGACGTGGTGGTGGCCAGCGAGGAGGCGTACTTCGGGCTGCCCGAGGTGGACCGGGGCGCGCTGGGCGCGGCCACGCACCTGGCCCGGCTGGTGCCCCAGCATCTGTTGCGGGCCATGGTCTACACGTGCCGGAACGTCACGGCGGCGGAGCTGCACGCGTTCGGGTCGGTGCTGGAGGTGGTGCCGCGCGACAAGCTGCGGGACGCGGCGCTGGAGGTGGCGGGGCAGATCGCGGCCAAGGACCCGTACGTGGTCCGGCGCGCCAAGGAGGCGCTCAACGGCATCGACCCGGTGGATGTCAACCGCAGCTACCGCTTCGAGCAGGGCTTCACCTTCGAGCTGAACCTCCTGGGCATCGGCGACCGGCACCGGGAGCGGTTCACGTGACGGCTCCGGCGAGCGTTCCGGAGGGCGGCACGGCGGGCGTTCCGGCGAGCAAGGTGATGACGGCCGAGCAGGTGGCCGCCTCCGTGGAGAGCGGGATGACGATCGGGATCGGTGGGTGGGGCTCGCGCCGCAAGCCCATGGCCCTCGTCCGGGCCCTCCTCCGCTCCCCCGCCCGCGACCTCACCGTCGTCTCGTACGGCGGCCCGGACGTGGGCATGTTGTGCGCGGCCGGGAAGGTGCGCAGGGTCGTGGCCCCGTTCGTGACGCTGGACTCCATCCCCCTGGAGCCGCACTTCAGGAGGGCCCGGCAGGCCGGGAGGATCGAGTTCACGGAGTACGACGAGGGCATGTTCATGTTCGGGCTGCTGGCGGGGGCGCACCGGCTGCCGTTCCTGCCGACGCGGGCGGGGACGGGGTCGGACGTCATGCGGGTCAACCCGGGGCTGCGGACGGTGCGGTCACCGTACGGGGACGGGGAGGAGCTGGTGGCGGTGCCGGCGCTGACCACGGACGTGGCGCTCGTCCACCTGAACCGGGCCGACGCCCGGGGGAACGCGCAATACCTGGGGCCGGATCCGTACTTCGACGACCTCTACGCGAAGGCGGCCGGGCGGTGCTACGTGTCGTGCGAGCGGATCGTGGACCCGGCCGACCTGCTGAAGGAGGGGCCGGTGCAGTCGTTGCTGATCAGCCGGTCGATGGTGGCGGGCGTGGTGGAGGCGCCGGGCGGTGCCGGGTTCACCTCGTGCGAGCCGGACTACGGGCGCGACGAGGCGGCGCAGCAGCGGTACGTGGAGACCCCCTGGGAGGAGTTCCGTGAGCAGGGCTGACGTTTGCGTGGTGGCGTGCGCGGAGGCGTTCAGGGGCGACGGGGAGATCCTCGCTGCCGGGATCGGCGGGGCGATCACGGTGCTGGCGGCGCGGCTGGCGCGGCTGACGTTCGAGCCGGAGTTGCTCACGCACGACGGCACCTGCCTGCTCACCGGCGACGTGCCCGGTCTTGGGGAGGCGCCGGAGGTGGTGGAGGGGTGGCTGCCGTTCCGCGAGCACCTGTGGCTGGTGCTGAACGGCCGGCGGCACGTCATGCTCGGGGCCAGCCAGATCGACCGGTACGGCAACACGAACATCTCCTGCGTCGGCGACTGGGCGCGGCCCAAGGCGCAGCTGCTGGGGGTGCGCGGCGCGCCGGGTAACACGCGGTGCGACCCGACGAGCTACTGGATCCCCCGGCACTCGACCCGGGTGTTCGTGCCCGAGGTGGACATGGTCAGCGGGCTCGGCACGGACCGGGGGGCGTACGAGCTGCGGCGGGTGGTCACGGATCTGGCCGTGCTGGACTTCGGCTCGCCTGATGGGGGCATGCGGCTGGTGTCCGTGCATCCCGGGGTGAGCGTGGACGACGTGGTGGCGGCCACGGGGTTCGAGCTGGGCGACGTTTCCGGAAATGTCGCCCAGACACGAGAGCCGACCGCCGAGGAGCTCCGCGTCCTGGACCGGCTCGACCCCGGCCGCCTGCGCGACCGCGAGGTTGCGGCGTGAGGACCGCGCTGACCACGCTGGTGGGCTGCCGGCATCCGATCGTGCAGACCGGCATGGGGTACGTCGCGGGCGCCCGGCTGGCGGCGGCCACCTCGGCGGCCGGCGGCCTGGGCGTGATCGGCGCGGCCACCATGTCGGTGCCCGAGATGACGGCGGCGATCCGGCGGGTCAAGGAGCGCACGGACGCGCCCTTCGGGGTGAACATCCGCGCCGACGCCGACGACGCGGCGGAGCGGATCGAGGTGATGGTCAGGGAGGGCGTGCGGGTGGCATCGTTCGCGATGGCGCCGCGCCGGGAGCTGATCGCCCGGCTCAAGGACGCGGGCGTGCTGACCGTCCCGTCGGTGGGCGCGCGCCGGCACGCGGAGAAGGTGGCGGGCTGGGGCGCGGACGCGGTGATCGTCCAGGGCGGCGAGGGCGGCGGGCACACCGGGCCCGTGGCCACCACGCTGCTGTTGCCGCAGGTGGTGGACGCGGTGGACATCCCGGTGATCGCGGCCGGGGGGTTCTTCGACGGGCGCGGGCTGGTGGCGGCGCTGGCGTACGGTGCCTGCGGGATCGCCATGGGCACCCGGTTCCTGCTGACCAGCGACTCGCCGGTGCCCGACGAGGTGAAGAAGTTCTACCTGGCGGCGCGCGAGACGGTGGTGACGCCCAACGTGGACGGGGTGCCGCACCGGGTGCTGAGCACGCCGTTCGTGGCCTCGCTCGAACGGTCGCGGCTGGTCAGGGCGGTGGTGAACGGGGCCAGGTTCAAGCGGCTGTCGGGGTTGTCGTGGCGGTCGATGGTCCGCGAGGGGCGGCGCATGCGACGGGGACGCGAGCTGACCTGGGCGCAGGTGCTCCAGGCGGCGAACACGCCGGTGCTGCTGCGGGCGGCCATGGTGGAGGGGCGGGTGGACCTGGGGGTGATGGCCTCCGGGCAGGTGGTGGGCGTGATCGACGACCTGCCGTCCTGCCGGGAGCTGATCGAACGCGTCATGGCGGAGGCGGACTCGGCCCTGGCCCGCCTGCCGGGCCGATCACCAAGTTGACCTCAAGTCCGCTTGAGGTAGCAGGCTGGTCGCGACACCGATGAGGGGAGACCAGCATGCGAGCAGTACAGGTGACGCGGTTCGGCGGGCCGGAGGTCCTGGTGGCCGCGGAGGTGCCGGATCCGGTCGCCGGGCCGGGACAGGTCGTCGTGGGCGTCGAGGTGGCCGAGATCAACTTCGTGGAGACGCAGCTGCGGCGCGGGATAACGCCCGGGCCGCCGCTGCCGGAGCCGCCCTACGTGCCCGGCGGCGGCGTGGCCGGGCGGGTCGTCTCCGTGGGAGAGGACGTCGATCCGGACTGGAAGGGACGGCGGGTGACGGTCTCCACCGCCGCCGGTCGCGGCGGCAACGCGGAGCTGGCCGTGGCCGAGGCGGACGGGCTCGTCGAGGTGCCCGAGGGGCTGGGGCTGCCGGAGGCGGCGGCCCTACTGCACGACGGCGGCACGGCGGTGGGGCTGGTCGACCGGGCCGGGATCCGCGCGGGCGACTGGGTGCTGGTCGAGGCGGCCGCCGGCGGGCTGGGAAGCCTGCTGGTGCAGCTCGCGCTGGGCGCCGGGGCGCGGGTGATCGCCGCCGTGGGGAGCGGGCCGAAGGCGGAGCTGGCGCGGGAGCTGGGGGCCGAGGTGGTGGTCGACTACACCCGCGACGGCTGGACGGACCTCGTACGGCGCGGGACCGGCGGGCAAGGACCCGACGTGGTCTTCGACGGGGTCGGCGGGCCGATCGGGCGGGCGGCGTTCGAGGTCACCGCGCGGGGCGGCACCTTCTCCGTCCACGGCGCCTCCAGCGGTTCGGCCACGACGATCGATCCGGCCGAGGCCGCGGGCCGGGGCGTGACGGTGATCGGGCTCGACCAGCTGTTCGGCCTGTCGGAGCCGGACGGGGCGCGGCTGCGTACGGAGCGGGCGCTGGCGGCCGCCACGGCGGGGCACATCAGGCCGGTCATCGGGCGCACGTTCCCCCTGGAGCGGGCGGCCGACGCCCACGCGGCCATGGAGGCCCGGGCGGTGCCCGGCAAGACGCTGCTGACGCTCTGACGCAACAGCTAGAGAACGGTGATGCCGCGGGCGGCCAGGATGGCGTTGGCCTGCGTCTGGTTGATGATGGCGCCGGCGAACGCGCGCAGCTTGGCGTCGTCCGGCTCGCCCAGGTCCGCCCCGCGCAGGTCCGCCTTGTGGAACTTCGTCTGCAGCAGCCGCGTGCCGATGAGGCGGCAGTCGCTGAGTGTGGCCTCGGTGAAGTCGCAGCCCGACAGGTCCGCGTCGTCGAAGCGGACGCCCTCGATGACCTCCTTGCGCAGCGAGCAACCCCCCAGGTTGGCCAGGGTCAGGTTGGAGCGGGTCACCCTGAAGCCGGTGCCCCGGGAGCCGGTCAGGGCGGCACCGATCATGCGGCAGCCCGTGAACGAGGCGTCCGTCAGCAGCGCCCCGGCGAACTGGGCCGACGACAGGTCCACGTCGGTGAAGGCCGCGTCGATGAGGTCGGCGTCGTTGAACCTGGTCCGCATCCCGCCGCCGCCCGCGAACACCGCGCCGTCGAGGTCGGCCTTGCGGAAGTCGGTCTGCTCCAGCACGCAGGACTCGAAGCGGGCCCCCGCCAGCGAGGCGCCCCACAGGTCGGTCTCCGTCAGGTCGCACTCGCGGAAGACGTGCTCCTCCCCGGGCGGGAGCCGGTCGGCCAGCGCTTTGCGGGAGAGGTCCTCGCCGTCGAAGTTCACGGTCTCAGAGACTACCGGTCAGCAACTCCGCCGCCGCCTGGCCGCAGACCCTGGCCGAGCCATACGTGGCGACGTGCAGGGCGCCCAGGTCCGAGCGGGCGGGCAGGCCCATCTCCACCACCACGGCGTCCGGCCGGGCGCTGAGCAGGTGCCGCAGGGCCTCGGACTGCCAGGCGTGGCGGTGGACGTCCCTGACCACCGCGACCAGCGGGTGACCGGCGGCCGCGCCGATCAGGCGCTCCAGCTCCGAGCCCGTGGCCTGCCCGGCCGTCAGGCGGGTGACCACGGTCCCCGGAAGCAGGCGGCTCAGGGGCTCGCCGACGCCCCACGGGGTGTTCCTGTCGATGGCCAGGTTCATCTCCGGGGCCAGCTCCACCACGTGCGGCGCCGCCTCCAGCGGCAGCACGGGCGTGGCGGAGCGGCGGGTGACGCGGATCGCCCGGCGGGCGGCGGCCAGGCCGATGCCGGCGTCCGCGGGAGCCGGGCTGCCCGAGGAGGCGGCCCACGCGGCCAGCTCGCGGACCCTGCGAGCGGCGTCGGCCAGCCGTTCCTCGGGCAGCAGCCCCTCGGTCACCGCCGCCGCGATCGCGTCGCGGATCCCGGCCGCGGTGGCCTCGTCGGCCCGCTCGCCGCCGACGCAGATCGCGTCGGCGCCGGCGGCGATGGCGCGGGCGGAGGCGCCCCCGATTCCGTGGGCCTCCGACACCGCGGCCATCTCGATGCCGTCAGTGATGATCATTCCGTCGAACCCGAGCTCCTCCCGGAGCAGCCCGGTGAGCACCTTGGGGCTGAGCGTGGCGGGCCGCTCGGCGTCGTACGAGGGCACGAGGAGGTGTCCGGTCATGACCGCCTTGACCCCCTCCGCGATCGCCTCCCGGAAAGGGAACAACGCGTCCTCGATCCCGCTCTCGGCGACGACCGGCACCCCGTGGTGGGAGTCCACCGAGGTGTCCCCGTGCCCGGGGAAGTGCTTGGCGCAGGCGGCCACCCCGGCCGACTGCAGTCCCCGGACGAACGCCCTGGTGTGCCGGGCGACCAGCTCCGGGTCGGCGCCGAAGGCCCGCAGGCCGATGACCGGGTTGTCCGGGTTGGAGTTCACGTCGGCCGAGGGTGCGAAGTCGATCGTGATGCCCGCCCTGGCCAGGTCCCCGCCGAGGTCGGCGGCCAGCGACTCGGTGAGGTCCACGTCGTCCACGACGCCGAGCGCGTACCCGCCGGGTCGGCTGCTGCCGGTGGCCACCTCCAGCCTGGTGACCTCGCCCGACTCCTCGTCGGTGCCGACGAGCACCGCCGGGTTCTCGGCGCGCAGCGCGGCGGTCAGCCGGGCCACCTGGGCCGGGCCGGCGATGTTGCGCGAGAACAGCACCACGCCCGCCAGCCCCTCGCCGAGCCGGCGTCGGATCCAGTCGGGGGGCGTCTGTCCCGGGAAACCGGGGAACAGGACGGCGTCGGCGAGGCGAAGCAGGTCACCGCTCAGGGGCATGCCCCGAAATCTAATAGGAAAGTTTCCTATTTGCTAGAGGTATTTTCTGACGTCAGCCCGCTCCCCTTCGTGACGAACTCCGCCACCGTACGCACCGGAGCCCCCGGATTGTCCACGAAGTCCACCGCGCGGAACGCCACCCGCAGCTCCTCGCCACTCACCGTGCACGACAGGTAACCGCGGTGGTCGTCGAAGAACTTCAGATGCGGGTTGGCGGCCAGCACGGCGGGACCGTCGGTGGCCGGGGGCATGCTGGTGATCGACGTGCCCACGAACTCGGCCCCGACGACGGCCGAGCCCGGGTCCAGGAAGTCGGCCTTCAGCTCCCCGGCCCAGGCGTTGTGCACGTCACCGCTGAACACGGCCAGTCCGGGCGCGTTCGCCGCCAGGATGCGCGAGCGCTGCGCCTGGTGACCGTCCCAGGAGTCGCCGCGCAGGTTCGGAGCAGGGCCGGGCACGAAGCGGCGGGCGAAGAACAGCGGCTGCACCAGCAGGCGCCACCTGACCGGGCTGGTCACCAGCCGCGAGAGCAGCCACTGCTCCTGCGCGGCGCCGAGCATGGTCGTGGCGTCGCGGTGCTGGCGCACGTCGAGCACCATGAAGTCGGCCACCGTCCCGTACGTCCGCCTGCGATACATCTGCAGATTCCCGCCCTGCGGCCGCACCCGGATCGGCAGGTTCTCGTAGTACGCCTGGTAGGCCGCGTCCCGACGCCTCAGGAACGCCGCCGACCCGTCCCCCCTGCCCCGGTAGTTGTCGAGCACCTCGTGGTCGTCCCAGGTCGGCACCCACGGCGCGGCGGCATGCGCGGCCTGCAGGTCGGGGTCGGTCTTGTAGCGGGCGTAGCGCTGGCGGTATTCGTGCAGCCGGCTCGTCTCACCCGGCAGCGGCCCGAGCGGTCGCACGACGCGGGCCGACTGGCGGGACTCGTAGATGTAGTCGCCGACGTGGAAGACGACGTCCGGCCGCTCGGCCGCCAGATGCCGGTAGGCGGTGTAGAAGCCGTGCTCGTAACGCTGGCAGCTGGCCACGGCGAACCGCACGGGCCGGGCCGACTCCGGGTCGTCGGCCGTCCTGGTGCGCCCCACGGGGCTCTGCCCGCCGCCGGTCCTGAACCGGTAGAAGTAGTCGGTGCCCGCCTTGAGCCCGGACACCCTGACGTGCACGCTGTGCGCCCAGGCCGGCAACGCCTGGGCGGTCCCCTGGCGCAGGCCCTGGGTGAAGCGCTCGTCCTCGGCCAGCTGCCAGCTCACCTCGACCGCCCGCGGCGCCATGCCACCCGGCCGGGCGGGGTCGGCGCTCAGGGGGTTGACCGCTAATCGGGTCCAGAGCACCACACCGTCGGGCAGCGGCTCGCCGGAGGCGACACCGAGGGTGAACGGATTCGCCATACCCTCATGGTGCCGCCTGAGCGGGGGGAGCGAGGCGCTCGACGACGGTGACGTTCGCCTGTCCTCCGCCCTCGCACATGGTCAGCAGGCCGTACCTGCCCTCGGTGCGCTCCAGCTCGTGCAGGAGCTTGACCGCGAGGACGGCGCCGGTCGCGCCGAGCGGGTGGCCGAGGGCGATGGCGCCGCCGTTCGGGTTGACCTTGGCGGGGTCCGCGCCGGTCTCCTTGATCCAGGCCAGCACCACCGAGGCGAACGCCTCGTTGATCTCGATCGCGTCGAAGTCCTCGATGGACATGCCGGTCATGCCAAGCGCGTGCACGGTGGCGGGGATCGGGGCGGAGAGCATCATGATCGGGTCGTCGCCGCGCGCCGACAGGTGGTGCACGCGGGCGCGCGGGGTGAGGCCGTGCTCGCGTACGGCGCGGGGCGAGGCGATGAGCAGGGCGGCGGCGCCGTCGGAGATCTGGGAGGCCAGGGCGGCGGTCAGCCGGCCCCCTTCCGTGAGGGGCTTGAGTGCGGCCATCTTCTCGCGGGTGGTGTCCCGGCGGGGGCCCTCGTCCGTGGTGGCGCCCTCGTAGGGGGCGATCTCGCGGCGGAAATGTCCGGCGTCGATGGCGTGCAGCGCCCTTCGGTGCGACTCGTACGCGTACCGCTCCATCTCCTCCCGCGAGAGGCCCCACCGGGCGGCGATCATCTCGGCGCCGGCGAACTGCGAGACCTCCTGCGTGCCGTACCGCTCGGCCCAGCCCTTGGAGCCCCCGAAGGGGGTCTCGTGCCCGAGCGGGCGGCCCGCGAGCATCGCGGAGGAGATGGGGATCATGCTCATGTTCTGCACTCCCCCGGCCACCACCAGGTCGTTCGTGCCGGACAGCACGGCCTGGGCGGCGAAGTGCAGCGCCTGCTGGGACGAGCCGCACTGGCGGTCGATCGTGACGCCCGGCACCTCCTCGGGCAGCCCGGCCGCCAGCCAGCAGGTGCGGGCGATGTCCCCGGCCTGCGGGCCGATCGTGTCCACGCAGCCGAACATCACGTCCTCGACGGCCGACGGGTCGGCATCGGCCCGGTACATCAGCTCCTTGAGCACGTGCGCGCCGAGGTCGGCGGGGTGGGCTCCGGCCAGGCCGCCGTTCCTGCGCCCCACGGGGGTGCGGACGGCGCCGACGATGTACGCCTCACTCATTACCGCATCGTAGCAAGCGCTTGGTCTAGCCGCTAATGCCGCATGAGCTGGGGCAGTTAGGTGAACAAGCGATTGTCTGAGGGCTCATAATGGGGACGTGACCACGCGAAAGAACTCCGGCAGCACCACCACCCCGGCGAAGCGCCAGCGCGCCACCTCATCGGGGTCGGCGTCCGAGCGCCGTGACCACCTCGTCAAGCTCGCCGCGGAGCTCTTCGCGCGCAAGGGCTTCCAGGCCACGACAGTACGCGAGATCGCCGACGAGGCCGGCATCCTCTCAGGAAGTCTCTACCACCACTTCGACTCCAAGGAGACGATCGTCGACGAGGTGCTGTCCACCTTCCTCGACGACCTCATCGCCCGCTACCGCGCGGCCCTCGACACCAGCGCCGACGCCCGCACCGTGCTGTCGGAGATGGTCCGCATCGGCTTCGGCACGCTGGAGCCCCACCGCGCCGCCATCACGGTGATGCAGAACGACTGGAACTACCTGCGCCAGTTCGAGCGGTTCAACTACCTGGTCAAGGCCGAGGACGAGGTCGAGCAGATCTGGGTGTCGCAGATCAAGGCGGGGCAGGCGGCCGGCTTGTTCAGGTCCGACGTCGATCCGAAACTGACCTACCGGATGATCCGCGACACGATCTGGGTCGCGGTGCGCTGGTTCCGGCCCGGCGGCAGGCTCAACACGGCCGGGCTGGCCGAGCACTACATCACCGTGCTCTTCGACGGACTCGCCACGGGCGAGCGCACCACCCAAAAGGGATGAGCCTCGGCAAGGCGGTGCGCCTGGCACTGCAGGAGGCGGCCGAGCCCGGCAAGGCCGAGGCGATGCGCGCCTACATGAAGTCCACGATGCCGTTCCTGGGCGTCCAGGCGGTGCCCAGGCGGGCGGCGCTGCGGAAGGTGTTCGCCGAGCACCGGCTCGACACCGCGCCCGAATGGCGGCGGGCGGTGCTGACGCTGTGGCGGGAGGCCGAATATCGCGAGGAGCGGTACGCGGCCATCGAGCTGTCCGGCTACCACTTCTACCGGGAGTTCCAGACCCTCTACACCGTGCCGATGTACGAGGAGATGATCGTCTCCGGGGCCTGGTGGGACCTGGTGGACGAGCTGGCCACGCACCGCGTCGGCGCGCTGCTGGCCACGTTTCCGGACTCGATGCGGCCGCTCATGCTGGAGTGGGCGCACGACGGGGATCTGTGGAAGCGGCGGACGGCAATTCTGTGCCAGAACCGGTTCAAGGGGCGTACGGATACGGCGTTGCTGTATGCATGCATCGAGCCGAGCCTGTCGGACAACGACTTCTTCGCCCGTAAGGCCATTGGGTGGGCGTTACGTGAATACGCCAAGACGAATCCGGGCGAGGTGCTGCGCTATGTCAAGGCCAAGGGGATCTCGGGGCTGAGCCGGCGTGAGGCGCTGAAGAACGTCCCGGTCACCACCTGAGCGCCCGCCCGCGCCCGCATGGGGCCTGATCCGCCGCGTCTCCAGCGGGGTTCCTCCGGAACAGACGCGCACTCGCGCGACGCCTTGCGGTGGGCCCTGGTGCGGGGTGCTCCTCAGCGGGTCCACAAAGCGTCCTGGACGGCCTGGACCAGGGCCATCAGCTCTGGGGTGACGCGCTCTCTCGACCAGGCCAGGGCGTAGGTGATGCGGAGGTCGCCCGCTTCCAGCGGCACGAACCGGACGTCGTCCCGGCGGATGCTGCGCACCAGGAGTTGCGGGATGGGCAGCAGGCCGGCGCCGGCGGCCACCAGGTCGAGCGCCGCGGCGAAGTCGTCGTCGGCCACCAGGCGGGGGCGGCCCGGAAGACCCGGCCACGGGCGGTTGGCCGGGGTGAGCAGCACCTGGCCGCCCAGTTCGTCCGCGGTCACCCGGGGCCTGGACTCCAGCCGGTGCCCGACCGGGACGGCCAGGTGGTCGACGGTGACGTGGAACCTGGCCGCCGTGACGAACTGGGCGGGCGCGGGGGTGGCCAGGATCGCCGCCGAGACCTCGCCGTCCGCCAGCGCCCGCACCGCGGCCCCGCGCCCGGCCGCCCGCAGCTCCACGCCGACGGCCGGGGTGCGGCCCGCCAGCCGCCTGACGATCCGCGCCGCCAGCGCGCCGACGATCGGTGGATAAGCGAGGTGAATGGTCGGCCTGGCCAGCCGGGCCGCTTCGGCGGTGAACGACCGGGCCGACTCGATCACCTGCTCCGCGTACGCCAGCAGCGCCTTGCCCTCCCCCGTGAGCCGCACCTCCCGGGCGGTCCGCTCGAACAGCCTGATCCCGGCGGCGCGTTCGAGGCGGGTGATGGCCTGGCTCATGGCGGGCTGGGACATCCCCAGGTCGGCGGCGGCGGCCGAGAAGCTGAGCCGTTCGGCGACCCTGGTGAAGCAGTGGATCTCCCGGAGCATAAGCAGCATCAATACATGGTGCACGACTTCCCGGGTAGTCGGCACGATTCGAGCGACCTGATCGATAACGAGGGAGCCGAAGAAGATGTCCTCATTCCCCAAGTCCACCGTGCTCGGATACCCGCGGATCGGACCGCGGAGGGAGCTGAAGCGGGCGCTGGAGTCGTACTGGGGCGGGCGGTCGACCCGGGCGGAGCTCGACCAGGTGGGCGCCGACCTGCGGGCCCGGACCTGGCGGCGGCTGGCCGAGCTCGGGCTGGAGGGGCTGCCGTCGAACACGTTCTCGCTGTACGACCAGGTGCTGGACACGGCGGTGCTGCTCGGGGCGGTGCCGTCGCGCTATCGGGACGCCGGCGACCCCTACTTCGCGATGGCCCGGGGCACCGAAGGGCTCGCGCCGTTGCGGATGACGAAGTGGTTCGACACGAACTACCACTACATCGTGCCCGAGATCGGGCCGGAGACCGTGTTCAAGCTGGACGCGAGCAAGCCGCTGGGCGAGGTGCGGGAGGCCCGGACCCTGGGGTACGAGACGCGGCCGGTCGTGGTGGGGCCGGTGACGTTCCTGCTGCTGGGGTCGGCGCTGGAGCGGCTGGACGAGGTGCTGGGCTGCTACGAGGAACTGCTGTCCGCGCTGGCCGCCGAAGGGGTGGCCTGGGTGCAGCTCGACGAGCCGGCTCTGGTGGGCGACCGGACGCCGGAGGAGCTGGCCGCCGTACGGAGCGCGTACGAGCGGCTGGGGGCGCTGAGCGCGCGGCCTGCTCTCTTCGTGGCCTCGTACTTCGGCGACCTCGGGGAGTCGCTGCCGGCGCTGACCGGGACGCCGGTGGAGGCCGTCGGCCTCGACCTGGTCCGGGGTGCCGTGCCGGTCACTGAGCTGACCGGGAAGACGGTGGTCGCGGGGGTCGTGTCGGGGCGGGACGTGTGGCGGACCTCTCCTGAGCGTGCGCTGGCCGCCCTGGGTGCCGTACGGGCTGAGCACGTCGTCGTGAGCACCTCGTGCTCGCTGCAGCACGTGCCCCACACCGTCGCGGACGAGCCCGATCTCGATCCGGAGCTGAAGGGGCGGCTGGCGTTCGCGGAGGAGAAGGTGGCCGAGGTGGTGGCGCTGGCGGGCGCCGACTTCCGGGGCGTGGCGCCGGCCGGGCCGTCCGTGGCGTTGCCGGGGCCGGTGGTGCGGGAGGAGCGCGGCCCGTACGCGGTCCGGGCCGCCGCGCAGGCCGAGCACCTGCGGCTGCCCGCGCTGCCGATCACCACGATCGGCTCGTTCCCGCAGACCGGCGAGCTGCGCGCGGCCCGCGCGGCGGTGGCGGCCGGCACGCTGGCGCAGGCGGACTACGAGCGGCAGGTCGAGGCCGAGATCGAGCGGGCGATCCGGGTGCAGGAGCGCCTCGGGCTCGACGTCCTCGTGCACGGGGAGCCGGAGCGCAACGACATGGTGCAGTACTTCGCGGAGCACCTCGACGGGTTCGCGGTCACCAGGAACGGCTGGGTGCAGTCGTACGGGTCCCGCTGCACCCGCCCGCCGATCCTGCACGGCGACGTGAGCCGTCCCGAGCCGATCACGGTGCGGTGGGTGACGTACGCGCAGTCGCTCACGGACAGGCCGGTCAAGGGCATGCTCACCGGCCCCGTCACGATCGTGGCCTGGTCGTTCGTGCGGGACGACGTGCCGCTGCGCGACGTGGTGTTCCAGGTGGCCGACGCCGTGGCGGAGGAGGTTCGGGACCTGGAGGCGGCCGGGGTGTCGATCATCCAGGTGGACGAGCCCGCGCTGCGCGAGCTGCTGCCGCTGCGACGGGCCGGGCAGGCCGACTACCTGGAGTGGGCGGTGGCGGCGTACCGGCGGGCCACGTCGGGGGCGAGCGACCGTACGCAGATCCACACCCACCTGTGCTACTCGGACGCCGACCAGATCCTGGCCGCCATCGACGGCCTGGACGCCGACGTCACGACGATCGAGTCGGCGCGGTCGGGGGCGCGCATTCTTTCCGCCGTGTCCACGTTCGGGCGGGGGCTCGGGCCCGGCGTCTACGACATCCACTCGCCTCGCGTGCCCTCGGAGGGGGAGGTGGAAGGGCTGTTGCGGAGGACGGTGGAGGTGTTGCCGGTGGAGCGGGTCTGGGTGAATCCGGACTGCGGGCTCAAGACGCGTACGTATGAGGAGGTCGAGGCTTCGCTGGCGAACGTGGTGGCGGCCACGCGCCGGCTGCGGGCCGAGCTCGAAGCCTGATGCGTGTCGCGCTCCGCCTTCGGGAGCGTCTCTGGCGTCCGTAAGAGACCTTTCTTCGAGGCGCGGCGGTCAGCAACGTGGGCGGTCAGCCTGATTCGTGTCGGGCGGGCGGCCAGTCCGGGGACGAGGACGAGGCCGCGTGGTGGTGGTCGGCGACGCGGGTCAGGAGTCCGACGAGTTGCTCGCGTTCGGTGGCGGTCAGGGACGCGAGCAGTTCGTCCTGGGCGCCGGAGATGAGACGGTCGAGCTCCTCCAGGTGCCGGGTTCCCTCCGGGGTGACGGTGATGATGTTGCGCCGCCGGTCGCCGGGATCGGGGCTGCGCTCGACCAGGCCTCGTTCCGCCAGCTGGTTCACGGTCGCCACGATGTCGCTGCGGTCGATGCCGGTACGGCGCCCCAAGGAGGCCTGGCTGGCCGGCCCGAACTCCTCCAGCGCGGCCAGCAGCGCGTAGTGGTAACGGCGTGCTCCGATGGCGGCGAGCGCCTGGTCGACGAGCCGGTTGCCCGACATCGCGACGTAACCGATCAGGCGGCTCGGCAGGCCACGCAGCCTGCTCGGAACGATTTTCTCGGCGTTCTCCACGCCGAGAAACCTACCAACGGTGTTGGCGTACCCAACAATCTGGCCTATAGTTGGCCGTGCCAACATTGGCTCAGCCAACAAATCGGGAAAGGTCCATGACCATGTCAGATGACCACGGAGACATCACCCAGCTGATCTACCGGCTCTACGCCTGCATGGACGAGGGGCGCTTCGACGACCTGCGATCGGTGTTCGCCGACGAGATCACCGTCCGGACTCCCGGCGGCCTCGCCGAGGGGCCGGACGCCGCGATCGCCCAGGCGTCACGCAACCACTCGACCGGGGAACGGGTCCAGCACTTCGTCCACAACGCCCTCGTCGACGTGGACGCGGACGGTCAGCATGCCGGCGTACGAGCGGACGTGATCGTGACCTTCAGCGCCGCCGCCGCGCCGGAGGGACGGCTGGCTCCGGAGCCTCGGCGCATGCTCAGCGAACGGTTCCGTTACGACGTGATCCGCTCGCCTGAGGGATGGCGTCTGTCGGGCGTCGACGCCACCCCCGTATGGGTCATCGAAAAGCAGCCCCAGGACGCCGTCCCGGCCGGGCGCTGACCCGCGCCGCAGGTCGCGCGTTGTTCTGTTGTTCCGTTGTTCCGTTGTTCCCCCTGCGAGACGTCTCGTCAGGCGTAGCGCTCGGTGTACTCCTCGACCGTCAGGCCGAAGAGGAACTCGTCGTGATAGCGGCCGTTGGCGTAGTGGCTCCTGCGCCGACGACCCTCCTCCACGAAGCCCATGCGCCGGTGCAGGGCCAGGGAGGCGTCGTTGTAGCTGTAGACCCACGCCTCTGCCTTCTGGAAGCGGCGCTCGAAGAACATGTAGCGGAGCAGCAGGACGATCGCCTCGCTGGCGTAGCCCTTGCGGTGGTGCGGGGTGCCGACGGAGATCCCGTACGCGAAGGTGCCGTGGACGCGGTCGATCTGGTGGGTGTTGATCGAGCCGACCGCGGCGTTGTCTGCCTTGGTGGCGATGACCAGGGAGAACTTGTCGAGATCGAGCTCCTCCTCGGCGTGCTCGGCCGCCGCCTTCTTCGCCCGGGCGACCGAGTTGGGCGGGGTGAGCCGCCAGCCGCTTCGTACGGCGTCGGAGTCTTCGTCGAAGGCCTGGAACGCTTCCCAGTCCTCGGGTTCTTTGGCGCGCAGGCGGACGCGATCTCCTACCCAGGCCGATGTCGTCATGGGAGGGAGCAAAGCAGATCGCGGTTTGGGGTCGCCAACGCTTTTCGGCGCGCGACCGGGGCGGGGCTGTCGGGGGAGGTCGGCCGTCTGGCTGGGCCTTTGTCCCGGCGGGCCGGGAGCTCTTGGGGTTCGGCTGCTCCGGCGGGCCGATGCTCTCGGAGTTCGTGAGAAGTTCCCGGTTGCCCACGTCCACCCCGCCGCCCCTGGGTGCACGATTCAACCCAGTGCCCTGCCGGTAACCGTCCGTGAAGGCATCCCGGTCCGGGTGGGCGGTCGTCGGCCCACCGCCTCGACAGGCAACGGGTGGGACGGCTGAACGCCGGAGGCGTCGTCGCGCCGGAGGCGCGCCTCAGGGGGACAGCCCGAGCCGGAGGCGAGGACCGCTCGGGGCGGGCGGACGGGGCCCACCGTGTAGCCGGGCCACGGGTGGGGGCGGGGCTTTTCGGGCCCACCGTGTAGCCAGGCCACGGGTGGCGGGCTTTTCGGGGCCTCGGCTACTCGAAGGTCCAGGACAGGTGGGTGAGGGCTGCGTCGGCGTAGTGGCGGGGGCCCGTGCTCAGGCCGTACGCCAGGTCCTCGATCAACGCGCACCTCGCGTAGAAGAGCACCCTCGCCCGGTCCTCCTCCGTCACGTCGAACTCGTAGTGCGACAGTGTCAGCTCGAAGATCTCCGGGCCGAGGTCCCGGTAGATGAGGGCGAAGTCGTGGGCCGGGTCCGTGATGGCGGCGTCCGTCCAGTCGATGATGCCCGTGATCGAGTTCGTCCGGGTGTCCACCAGGACGTGTTCCGCCCCCAGGTCGTTGTGGCAGAAGCACAGCGAGCGGGGCTCGTCCGGCGGGGTGTCGCGCAGGAAGCGCTCCACCAGCGGGCGCTGGTCCTCCGGGACGTGGCGTTCGACGTCCCGGTAGTCGAGCTCGGCGTCCTGCAGGAGCGTCGGCGCGGGGTAGACGTCCAGCGGCGCGAGCTCGCGCATCCGGCCAGGGGCGGCGCCGTGGATGGCGCTGAGGAAGCCGCCCAGCGGGCCGGCCAGGCTCCTGAGGTCCAGGTCGAGGCCCAGGTCCAGAGCCACGCCGGGGCCCAGGACGCCGGCCAGGTGCTGGTTGAGGGGCTCTCCGGGGAGCTTGCGGTACGCGATCGCACCGGACTCGTCGTCGGCGAAGACGACTTCGGGAACCGGCAGCGGGGACAGCTCCCTGACGGCCGCCAGGCGGGCGACCTCCTGCCGGTTCGACTCGGGGTCCACTACTTTGTTCCGCCGGATCAGCAGCTCGCCGTTGACCTCGTACACGTCGTTGTCGAGGCCGTGGCCGAGGCGGCTGATGGAACGCACCCGGTAGTCGGGTAAGTGGCGGGCCAGCAACGCGCGGATGTCGCCAGTCACACTCCGCACCCTAAGCCCGGCATGTCCGGCGTGCGAGCTATTTCAGTGCTCCCGAGGTCAGGCCGGACTGGATCTGGCGCTGGAAGACGGTGTAGATGATCAGCATGGGCAGGATGGCCAGGGTGAGGGCGGCGAACAGCGCCGACCAGTCCTGGTCGTATCCGGCGGCGGTGGAGATGTCGGCGATGCCCATGGTGAGGACCCACTTGTCCCGTTCCTGGAGCAGGATCAGCGGCAGCTGATACTGGTTCCACTGGCCCAGGATGTTGAAGATCGTGATGCTGATGATGCCCGGCCTGGCCATCGGCAGCATGATCTGGAAGAAGACCCTCGTGTGGGACGCCCCGTCCACCATCGCGGCCTCCCCCACCGCCGTCGGCAGCGTGCGGAAGAAGGCCGACAGGAAGAAGACGGTGAAGGGCATCGAGTACGCGATGTAGACCAGGACCAGCCCCGCGTGCGTGTTCAGGCCGATGAACGGGCCGATCACCGGGAGGTTGCCCATGTTCTGGACGACGAAGAACAGCGGGGTCAGGGCCAGGTAGACGGGGAAGGCCAGACCCGAGACGAACAGCAGGTAGATCGCGCGGTTGCCGCGGAAGGGGTAGCGGGCCAGCACGTACGCCGCCATCGACCCGATGAGCATCGTCCCGAACGTACTGAACGCCACAACGATGACGCTGTTGAGCATGTACTGCCCGATGTGCGCCTGCTCCCAGGCCCTGGCGAAGTTGTCCCACCGCAGCGAGGCCGGCAGCGACCACGCGTCGCTGAAGATCTCGTCCTCGCTCTTGACCGAGGCCAGGAACGTCCACAGGATCGGGACCATCACGAGCAGGGTCCAGATCAGCAGGGCCAGGTGGGTCAGCACGCCGAGGGGGCCGAGGCGGCGTCTGCGCTCCTCGCGGGCGATCTTCCGCGAGTTCGCCGCCGTCCACGAGATCATCGTTGTCATCAGTACTCGATTCGTTCGCGCCGGGACAGACGCAGCGAGAGGATCGCGAAGCCGACGGTGAAGAAGAACATCACCACGCCCAGGGCCGAGGCGTAGCCGAAGCGGAAGTGCTCGAAGGCGCTGCGATAGATCTCGGCGGCCATGACCGTGGTCGACCGGTCGGGCCCGCCGTGCTGGAGGGTCATCACCCACACGATGGCGAACACGTCCAGGGCCAGGATGCCCAGGTAGACCCAGGCCACCTGCACGGTGTCCCAGAGGAGCGGCAGCGTGATGCGGAAGAACAGGCTGATCCGGCTCGCCCCGTCGATCTGCGCGGCCTCGAACATGTCCTTGGGGATCGAGGCCAGGCCGGCCGAGAACAGCACGACGTAGAAGCCGACCGCCTGCCAGACCATCACCGCCAGCACCGACCAGAACGCCACGTCCCGGTCGGAGAGGAACCCGATCGGCCCCATCCCGAGGGCCATCAGCGGGCCGTTCAGCATGCCACTGCCGTCCGGCCGGAACACCTGCTGGAACAGCACCGCGACCACGGCCACGGCCAGGACCTGCGGGAAGAAGAAGATCACGCGGTAGAACTTCGACCCGCGGATCCCCGTCACGCCCTGTGGTCCGCCCACGTTGAGGAGGAAGGCGAAGAACAGGGCGATGACGATCGTGATCAGCGGCAGCAGCACGAGCAGGGCGCCGTTGTGCATGACGGCCTGCCAGAAGACGTTGTCGTTGAAGAGCCGCTGGAAGTTCTCCAACCCGATGAGCCGGGGCGTCGCCGTCACACCGCGCCAGTCGGTCAGCGCGATGTAGAACGCCTGGATGTACGGGGAGATCACGTAAACCAGGTAGAGAATCACCGGGGCTGCCAGGAACGAGGTGATGAACAGCCCACGGCGATACCTGTTGAAGATCATGTGCGCTTGTACTTCTTGATCGAGGAGTCGTTCTTGATCTCGTCGGCCTTCTTCTGGATGCGCTCGAGGTACTTGTCCGGGGTCAGGCCGCCGGACATGAGCTCACCGGTGGCGGCGATGGCCTCGTCCTTGAGCGGGCCGTACCAGTTGAACCAGCGGTAGTAGACGGTGTTCGTCCCCGCGTCGGCGACCGCCTTCGAGGCGCTGGTGACGCCCGGGGAGATGTCGCGGCCCTCGGTGGCGCCCTTGACCACGGTCATGGTGCGGACGAGCGCGCTGAAGTCGCCGGCCGCCTTCTTCGACAGCATGGCCCGCAGGTACTCCATGCCGGCCTGCGGGTGGGCGCTCCTGGCCGAGACGATGAAGTTCTCGCCGGGCTGGGTGTGCAGGGTGCCGTACGGCATCTTGTCGGAGCCGGTGACGTCGGGGATCGGGAACATGCCGTACTCGAAGTCGGCCGGGGTGGTGGTCTTCTGCTCGTTCTCCAGCCAGGAGCCGGAGGGCAGCATGGCCACCTTGTACTTGTTCTGGGCGGTCTGGGTCTGCACGTGGTCGAGGCCGGTGGTGCCCTCCATGAGGTATTTGGCGCCCACCTCGGCCCAGGCCGTGGCCGCGGTCTTCATGGCCTCGCTGGTCCAGGCGCCGTCCTCGAGGTTGTCGATGTTGACCAGCACCTCGTTGCCGCCGACCTTCGCGGCCATGGTGAGCAGCGGCTCGTAGAGGTATTGCGGGAACTTGCCGGCGTAGGTGAAGGGCGCCATCTTGCCGGACTTCTTGATGGTCTCGCACAGCGCCAGGAACTCGTCCCAGGTCTTCGGGATCTGCCAGCCGTTGTCCCGGAACACCTTCTGCGAGTACCAGATGCCGTGGATGTAGTTGACGTACCCGAGGACGCTGAACTTGCCCTCGTACATGCCGATGTCGATGACGGACTGGTCGATGGTGTCTCTGACCTTGGTGTTCGGGTCGTCCCACGAGGGGGCGTCGAGCAGCGGGGTCAGGTCCTGCAGCTGGCCGTCCTGGGAGAGGGCGCCGAAGTCCATGAAGTTGGCGCCGGAGTTGTCGATGACCTCGGGCGGGTTGCCGCCGGCGAAGCGCGGCTGGAGGACCTTGGTGATCTCCTTGGTGGCGTTGTGCTTGATCTCGACGCCGGCGTACTTGCTCTTGAACAGCGGCTGGTGGATGTTCTTGGCGTAGTCCTGGCCGAAGCCGCCGTCGAAGATCCAGACCTCCAGCGGCTTGCTGCCCACGCCGAAGGGGTTGGCCGCGCTGGTCGCGGCCGGGGCCGCCGAGCTCGATGCGGCCGGAGGCGCGGCGGGGGTGGCGCACGCGGCCAGCGCCCCTGCCACGGGCACGAGCGCGGCACCGCGGAGGAGCTCGCGCCTACTGATGTGGGGGGTGTTAGGCATTATGACTACTCCTGACTATTCATGATCCGCGCCTGATGCGCCCTGCGTAGCGGCTCTCCAGCGCCTTGTTGTGCTCGTCGCCGCCGGTCACGTTGGCCGACAGGTAGACGGGAGGCGTCTCGCCGAGCGCGACGAGCTCGTCCACCGCCTCGGTGACCACCATCTGCGCGAGCAACGCGGAGGTGATCGTGGAAACCGCACCGTAGCTGCCGCCGCCCGGCAGGTCGAGGATGGCGTCGCCGTACGGCGCGCCGTTGTCCAGCACCACGTCGGCCAGGTCGAGCAGCTTGCGACCGGACGGGTGGCGCGAGGTCATGCGGGTGCTGTGCTCGACCGAGGTGATCGCGATCAGCTGGTGACCGCGGTCCTTGACGATCCCGGCCAGCTCGACGACCGTGCCGTTCACGCCGGAGCTGGAGACCAGCACGAACACGTCCTCCGGCGCGACCGGGGCCAGGTCGTAGATCTGGCGCGCGACCGTCGGGTCCCGCTCCAGCTCGGGGGTGAGCACGCTCGCGGGCTGCCCGCCGTACAGCACGAGGTCCCTGGGGGTGAGGCGGTTGCTCGGTACGAGCCCGCCGGCCCGTCCGGCGATCTCCATGGCGATGGCCTCGGAGTGTCCCGAGCCGAAGGCGTTGACCACGCCTCCTGCCCGGATCGAGGCCACGATGAGCGCGGCCGCCCGGCGTACCGGCTCGGCCTGGCGCTCCGCGACCTGACGTGCCAGATCGAGGACCTTGGATGCGTACGTCATTCAGCCTCTCTCCACCCGGTGGCTCTCCACGGCGCTGATCGTGCGCTCGAATGCCTCGTTCGTCCGCTCGTAGGTGCGTTGCGCGACCGCCACGTACACCGCGTCCAGCACGAAGACCTGCGAGTGGACGGCGGCCAGGCCGCCGAGCCGGAACGTGGTCTCCCTGCTGGCGGTGGTCAGCACCAGGTCGGCCAGCTCCGCCAGCGGCGAGCGGGCGAAGGAGGTGACGGCCACCGTCAGCGCGCCGTGGCTGCCCGCCTCGGCGAGCGCCTCCATGACCTCCCGCGTACGGCCCCGGTGGCTGATGCCGATGGCCACGTCGCCCGCCTTCAGCAGCGCCGCCTCCGACAGGGCCACGTGGGCGTCGCCCGCGCTCCAGCCCGGGATGCCGATGCGGCGCAGCCGCCCTTCGAGCATCGTGGCGACGTCTCCGCTGGTGGAGACGCCGACGAGGAGCACCCGCGGCGCGGCGACGATGGCGTCGGCCACCCGGGCGACGACGTCGAGGTCGAGCTGGGCGGCGGTGTCCTGGATCAGCCTGGTGTCGGCGGCGGCCATCACCTCGATGGCCGCGTCGAGCGGGTCGTCGGGGCCGATCTCGTGCCCGACGCCCGCGCCCCATCCCGCCTGGGCCGCCCGGCCGGTCTCGGTCGCCAGGGCGACGCGCAACTCGGCGTAGCCCGAGAAGCCAAAGGCCCGGCAGAACCTGGTCACGGTCGCGGGCGAGCTGCCCGCGCGTTCGGCCAGGGCGATGATGGTCGACCGCGCGGCCTCGGCCGGGTCGCCGAGAATCACCTCGCCGACCCTGCGCAATGCCTCCGGCAAACCGGGTAGTTCCGTTTCCACGCGCCCGAGGGCTCCTGAAGTCACGAATATTCCTTCCGAATACCCGGTCTTCTGGCGAAAATTATTCTTGCTTCCCGGCTGCGTCAACCCCCAGACTCGGACCGTGATGCAATCGCTAGTGGTTGGTGTCGATGCCGGTGCCACATCGACGCGGATCGCCGTCCACACGCTCGACGGCACGCGGGTGGGCTACGCCCGCAGCGTGGCGGGCAATCCGAGCGCCCATGGGGTGGCCAAGGCGGTGGCGGCCTTCGACGCGGCGCTGGCGCAGGCGCTCCCGCCGGGCACGGGGAGCCGGGTGGTCGCATCGCTGGCCGGGGTGGCGGGGCACGTCGAGGAGATGGCGCCCGAGGTCACGAAGGTCTGGGCCGCTCACGGGATCGCCAACGCGCCTCGGTACGTGGGCGACGTGCCGATCGGCTTCGCCGCCGGCTCCCCCGACCCTGACGGGTCCTTGCTGCTCTCGGGCACGGGTGCGGTGGCGGCCCGGCTGGTGGGCTACGAGCAGGAGGTGCTCGCGGACGGGCTGGGCTGGCTGCTCGGCGACGCCGGGTCCGGCTTCTGGATCGGGCGCGAGGCGGCCAAAGCGGTGGTCCAGGCCCTGGACCGCGGGATGCCCGTGGCGGCCGTGACCCCGGGCGCGCCGGTCGAGGCCGTCGGCCCGGAGCGGGGCGCCCGCGCGGACGGTGCCGCGGGAGGAGTGCTGGCGAGGCTCGTCGGGGCGCACTTCCTCGGAACGGAGCGGCCCGCCACGCCGCGGGCCGCCGCCGACCGCATCGTCCGGCTGGCGCAGGCCGACCACATGCGGCTGGCCGCGCTGTCCTCCCTGGTCAGCGAGGCGGCCGTGGCGGGCGACCCGCTCGCGGTCAAGATCGTGCACGAGGCCGCCGACCATCTAGTGGCGACCCTGCGCAGGGTGCACGTGTCAGGTCCCGTGGTGCTCGCCGGGAGCGTGCTGACCAGTGACGGCCCTGTGCGGCGGGCCGTCACCGAGCTTCTGGGCAGCGAGCGGATCACGACGGCGGGCGACGCGGCGGGCGCGGCGGCCTGGCTGGCCGCCCGCGACCTGCTGTCGGAGGCCGACGCCCGCGCCCGCCACGCCGCCTTCACCGCCGGCCGCCAGTGAGCCGGTCATGAGTATGAGGGACACCACATGAGGTGTCTTTCGTCTCGGATCGGTGCGCGGTCGTGACGGTGACCGGCCTTTGAGGTCTGCTGGAGTGATGGCGGACAGCAGACTCGAACCGCTGGTGTCATCGCAGCAGGAGCGGCGGACTGCCCGGCGTGCCCGAGCGGCGTAGCTTCGATTACGTCCGGCACGGCACCGTGGACCTGTTCGCCGCCTTGGGCACGGCCACCGGCAAGGTGATCGGCAAGCTGTCCGCGCGGCACTGCGCGCTCGATTTCCCCAGACTTTCTGGACGAGATCGACCGCCAGGTCGAGGTGGGCCTGTCGGTCGCTCTCATCTGCGACGACCTGTCCACGCACAAGGCGCCGGTGGTGCACGCCTGGCTCCTGGCCCCCTGTCCACCCGGCGAACCCACAATCCGATCACTGATCGCCTGCCACCACTGGCCGGGCTCAGGGCTCCCCGTCCACCCGGTCTCTCATGCGGCTTCGCCCGACAGCAGCTTGCTCCAGACCTCCATCGCCTTGGCGACCCGGCCGCGTGCGGTCTCGTGGACCTGGACCGTTCCGTTCCGCAACCAGGTCCTGCGGATGAAGTATTGGCCGCCGGCCGAGCACAGCTCGTAATAGGGGTTCTGGCAGTCGCAGGTGTAGTCCCGGATGCGTGCGGCGGAGCCCTCCCGTAGGCGCTCCCATCGCAGCCGCGTGAAACCCGGGCGGGGCCTCGGTACGTGGGCCGAGTGGTACCGGTCGTCGTCTGGAACCGGTGGAGGCTCGATCATGCGGCCAACCGTAGATCTGGTCGTCTCGCCTTGTCTACATGTAGAGAGCACTCTGTCTAAATGGACAGAACGATATGAGAACTCTCTCCCGTCTTCGCCTATGTTGCCTACGTGCTCGACTACGAAGGGGACACCCACGTCTACATCCAGATCGCGAACATCCTGCGGGAAAGGGTCGCCGGCCTTCCGTCCGGCAGCCCGGCGCCCAGCGAGGCGGAGATCCAGCAGGAGTTCGGGGTCGCCAGAACCACCGCCAGGCGGGCGGTCCGCCTGCTGCGGGAGGAGGGGCTCGTCTACACGGTTCAGGGGGAGGGCGCCTTCGTCGGGCAGCCGGCGGGAGCGCCGCGCCAGAAGCGGAAAATGCCGCTCTACCAGCAGATAGCGACAGAGATCACCGATCAGATCAAGGCCGGAGAACTCCTACCGCGACGCCCCATACCCGGCGAGACGGCGCTGGTGAAGCGGCACGGCGTGGCGCGCGAGACGGTACGGCGGGCCATGGCGCTCCTCCGGGAGCAGGGCTGGATCTACACCGTCGCGCAGCGCGGCAGTTACGTCTCGCCGAAGGAGTCGTGGCCCAACTCCTGACTTTGCCTGCCTGCTCGTATCGATACGTCTACGCTATGAGCATGCTCGACCGCGATGGCCCGACGCCCATCTACGTACAAGTCGCCGAGATGATCCACGAGCGGATCACCAGCGGGGAGTTGCGGACCGGCGACCCCGTGCCGAGTGAGACGGCTCTGGAGGCGGAGTTCGACATCGCGCGGACCACCGCGCGCAACGTGGCCCGGGAGCTGCGCCGGCGGCAGCTCGTCCACACCGTTCCGGGCGAGGGGACGTTCGTGGGGCCGCTCGGCGTGCCACGGACGAAGCCGACGCGGGCGGTGCACGCGATCATCGCCAGAGACCTCATCGCCCGGATCACCCGCGGCGAGCTCCGGCCGAACCGGGCGATCCCCAGCGAGAAGGCGTTGATGCGCCAGTACGGGGTCGCCAAGGTCACGGCCCGGCAGGCCGTCTCACATCTGCGGGACAGCCGCTGGGTCTTCACCGTGCCCAGGCGGGGCACCTTCGTGTCCGACCCGAAGGACTGGCCCGAGACCTCGCTCAGCCCTTGACCGCCCCCGCCGTCATCCCCGTGCCGACGCGGCGCTGCAGGAACAGGAACAGCAGCAGCGCGGGCAGCGCGAACAGGCTGGCGGCGGCCATGGTGGCGCCCCAGTCCGTGCCGAACACGTCCCGGAACGACGACAACCACACGGGCAGCGTCCGCTTGTCCTGATCCTTGATGATCAGCACGTTGACGAACGCGAACTCGTTCCACGCCGTGATGAACCCGAACAGCGAGGTCGCCATCAGCCCCGGCGCCAGCAGCGGGAACACCACCCGCCGGAACGCCACCACCCGGCTGCACCCGTCCACCTGCGCCGCCTCCTCCAGCTCCAGCGGGATGGCGGCCAGGAACCCGCGCAGCGTCACGATCGTGAACGGCAGCGTGATCATGAAGTAGACCCCGGTCAGCATCGCCAGCGAGTCCAGCAGCTCGGTGTCGCGGGCGATGATGAACACCGGCACCAGCAGCGCCTCCCACGGCGCCATCTGCGCCGCGAACACCGCCACCACGAACGCGCCCCGCCCCCGCCACCGCATCCTGGCCACCGCGAACGCCGCCAGCAGCGCCACCACCAGCGCGATCAGCACCGCCGCCACCGTCACCAGCAGGCTGTTGCGCCAGTAGGTCCAGAAGCCCGGCGCGTTGATCGCCGTGACGAAGTGGTCGAGCGTGGGGTCGCTGGGCCAGAACGTCGGGGTGTCCGCCTGGATGTCCCTGGTCGGCTTGAACGCGGTCAGGAACATCCAGTAGACCGGGAAGATCGTCGTCACGAGGACGGCGACCGCCGCGGCGTTGAGCATGAGCCTCTTCACGAGCGCACCATCCGACGCAGGTTACTGATCAGGGCGACGGCCAGGATGACCACCGTCAGCATGGCCACCGCCGAGCCGAGGTCGTAGCGGTGCAGCACGCGGGCGATCTTGAACGCGTACACGGGCAGGGTGGTCGTGGCGCCGTCGGGCCCGCCCTGGCTGAGCACCCAGATCTGCGGGAAACACTTGGCCACCCAGATCACCTCCAGCGAGGCGACCAGCGCGAACAGCGGCCTGAGCATGGGGAAGGTGACCTTCCAGAACACCTGCCAGCCGGTCCCGCCGTCGATCCTGGCCGACTCGAACAGCTCCGTGGGAATCGTGGTCAGCCCGGCGTAGAGGGTGAGCGCGGCGAACGGCACCGACTGCCACACGACCAGGATCACGAGTACGGCGAACGTGGCCGTGCCGTTGGCGAACCAGGTGTAGCCCTGGAAGGAGTCGAAGCCGAGCGTGACCAGCAGCCAGTTGACCACCCCCAGCTCCGACTGGAACAACCACTGGAACACGGTGGTGGCCGCGATGATCGGGGTGGCCCAGGCCAGCGCCAGGGCGCTCATCAGGGCCAGGCGCAGGCCACGGCGCAGGCGCGGCAGCATCAGGGCGACGCCGGTGGCCAGCACCACGATGAGCACCACGTTGATCGCGGTCCACACGACCGTGCGCAGCAGCACCTGCCAGAACTCCTCGCCGGTCAGGAGCTCCTCGTAGTTCTCCAGGCCGACGAGCGTCGCCCCGCCCCTGATCAGCTCGCCCATCCGGAAGTGCTGGAACGAGATCACCGCCGCCTTGAGCAGCGGGTAGAGCAGGAGGAAGGCCCCGCCCGCCACCGTGGGCGCGATGAGCAGGTAGGGCCAGGGCGAGCGGTCCCTTCGCCACATCAGGATCCGCTGTTCAGGGTCGTGGTGATCGTCTCGGAGACCTTCTTCGCCTCCGCCGCCGGGTCCGCGCCGGTGAGAACGGCGGTCATGTACTGCTTGATCACGGAAGTGGCCTCCACGGCGGCCCAGTTGGGGGTGTTCGGGGTGGCGCGGCCGTTGGCGGCGCCGGTGGCCATGGCGGCGGTGCCCTCCTCGCCGGAGAGCACGCCGGCCAGCGAGGTACGGTTCGGCACGAAGCTCATGGCCTTGGCCAGCTCGGTCTGGAACTGCTCCCCCGCCAGCGCCTTGACCAGCTCGTACGCCTCGTCCTGGCGCTTAGAGGCGGCCGGAATGATCAGGTCGGAGCCGCCGGTGAAGACGGTGCCCGGCTTGTCGGCGGTCTTGCCCGGGATGGGGAAGAAGCCCATCTTGTCCTTCAGCTTGGCGTCCACCTCCAGGACGCGGGCGGCGACGCCGGGGACGGCGATGATCTGGGCGACCTTGCCCTGCGCGAAGACCTCGTGCTGGGGCGGGTTGGCCTCGTCGGCGTCCTTGGGACCCTTGCCGAGGGCCTGCAGGCGCCGGTAGTAGTCCATGCCGGCCAGCGCCTGGGGCGTGTCGAGGGCGCCCTTCCACTTGCCGCCCTCCTGAACCGCCAGGTCGCCGCCCTCGTCCCAGACGAAGCCGGCGAGGGCGTACCAGGTCTGGCCGGTCAGGTAGATGCCCTGGTTGCCGTCTTTATTGAGCTTTGTCGTGATATCTAGCCACTCGTCCCGCGTTTTGGGAGGCTGCTCGATGCCGGCCTTCTCGAACAGGTCCTTGTTGTAGACGACCACGCGGTTGGCGGCGTACCAGGGGATCCCGTACTGCTTGCCGTCGATGTTGCCCGGCTGGGCCAGGCCCGGCAGCCAGTCCTCGCCCTTGAGGTCGGCCACCTTGGCGGTCAGGTCGGTGACGCCGCCGCTGGCCGAGTACTGAGCGACCTGGGTGTTGCCCACCTCGATCACGTCGGGGGCGTCCGTGCTGGCCAGGGCGGCGGTGACGCGCTCGCCGATGCCGTCCCACGCCTGGATCTGGAGGTCGAGGTCGATGCCCTGGTGCGCGGCCTCGTACTCGGTCTCGAACTTCTTCAGCAGTTCCTGGGTGACGCTGCCGTCCATGATCCAGACGGTCAGCTTCGTGGGGCCGGTCGCCTTGGGCTCCTCGGCGGCGGTGCCGCACGCGCCCAGCGCGAACACGGCCGCCAGGGCCAGGATGCGGTTCTTCATGGCGTTCCTTCTGATGGGGGGTGCCCGCGCCCGCTGGTCGCGGGCGCGGGGCTTTCGTCACGAGTTGGGGACGGTGTCCTTGAAGGCGGTGCCGGCGGCGCGCAGGGAGGCGACGCGGCTGAGCACGTCGGCGGGCGCGACGACCTCGTTCTTGCTGTGGTAGAGGTAGTCGACCTGCTGCCGGTACGTACGGGTCCCGGTGGCGCCCTGGAGATCGATGAACCACTGGTTGAACATGATCCACATCGGGGTCTCGGGATAGTAGATGTCACCGTGGTCGGCGAACAGGCGGCCGTCCACGTAATACTTGATCCGGCCACCCGAGACCTGGATGACCAGGTCGTGCCAGCCGGCGAAGCTCGTCCGCTCCTCGGTGTGGGTGTTCACGGCCTGCCAGGGGTCGCCCTGGTAGGTCTCCCAGCTCGTGGCGTAGAGGATGTTGGACGGCTCGCCCCAGCCGCCGTTCGGCAGATACTCGAAGTCGAGCTCGCCGTACTCGGGGTCCAGGTTGTAGCGCAGCGGGGTGATGGTGAAGAACGTCTGCACCACGTGCTCGCCGTCGGGGCCGCTGGTGGGTGCGTCGCTGAAGCGGACGCGGGCGGCGTACGTGCCCTCGTGGAACTTGCGGTTCGCGGTGGACAGCTCGGTCTGCACGGTGCCGGCTGCCGTGCCGTTCGTGGAAGAGTCGAGCGTCAGCAGGCCGCCGGGGAACGAGACGCCCGCGGGCGACCAGGTGGCGCCGGGCACGCCGGGGCCTCCCGAGCTGGAGCGCACCGTCCAGCCACGCTGGGCGAGCAGCGGGTCGCCCGACCCGGAATACGTGAAGTCGTCGAACAGCACGCCCGCCCCGCCCGGGGGCACGGTCGGCGTGACGGTCGGGGTCGGGTCGGGGTCGGTGCCCGTCGGCTTGCCCCATGCCAGCTGGCCGTTCACGTAGACGGCGATCTTGTCCCAGTTCGCGTAGGCGGTCTGGGCGCCGTAGGAGTAGTCGTCGCTCTGGGTGAACGTCTGCCAGTCCGCGCGGTAGAAGCGCAGCTGCATGTCGCTGGTGTTCTGGCCCGGGGCCAGGCTGCCGGAGCCGAACCCCACCTCCAGGTACTGGCCGCTGCCCTGCTGGCGGACGAACTGCCCCGTGATCGTCGAGCAGCCGACGACCGCCCAGGAGCAGGCGAAGCGGTAGGTCTCGGTGCCCGTCAGGTAATAGCGGATCTTGACCTGGTTGAGTGGGATCGTGGTGGTGCCGTCGTTGAACAGGCGGAGCCAGGGCTCGGCCTGGGCGGTGGTGGCGCCGGGGGCGCTGGTGCGGTACTGGAGGCGGACGGCCTGGTCGGCGTTGGCCGGGGCGACCAGGGTGCCGAAGACCAGGGCCGAGATCAGGATGGCGGGGATGGCTAAGGAGAAGACAAGTTTTCCGAAATTTCGGGACATGGGCGGACTCTCCTTGCGGTGGTTACGGCCCCCGAATTTCGTGCATGCCGAAGAGAGGTGGTGGCGCGAGAACGGTCAGGCGCCGCGGCGGATGCGGCCCGCGTACAGCGCCTCCAGGCGGAGGTTGTGCGCGTCGCCCTCGGGGACGTTGGCCGAGAGGTAGACGGGCGGCACTTCACCGGCTTCGAGCAGGTTGCGTACCGTCCGGGTGACGACGAGCTGGGCCAGCAGTGCTGAGGTGATCGTGGAGACGGCCCCGGTGGCGCCTCCGTCGGGCAGGGGCAGGACGGCGTCGCCGTACGGCGCGTGGTTGTCCAGGACGACGTCGGCCAGGTCGATGAGCTTGCGGCCCGAGGGGTGGCGGGACGCGGCGGCTTCACTGTGGGCTCGGGAGGTGATCGCGATCAGGTCGTGACCGCGTTCCTTGACGAGGGTGGCGAGCTCGACGACCACGCCGTTCACGCCGGAGTTGGAGATGATGACGAACAGGTCGTGGCTCTGGACGGGGGCGAGATCGAGGATGGTGCGGGCGACGGCGGGGTCGCGTTCGAGGTCGTAGCGGTCGAGCTCGGACGGGGGCGCGTCGCCGTACCGGACGATGTCCCTGAGGGCGAGCCGGTTGGTGGGCACGAGGCCGCCGGCGCGGCCGGCGATCTCCATCGCGACGGCCTCGGAGTGGCCGGAGCCGAACGCCTGGATGACGCCGCCTCCGGTCAGCGCCTTGGTGAAGAGGTCTGCGGCACGCGAGATCTCCGGATCGTCCGGGATCGTGCGTACGAGGTGAGCGATGTGCTCGACGAATTCCTGCGGATCCAGCGTCATACATCCCCTTCTGGTAGACGGTGTCCGGCCACTGCGCGGACGGTGACGTCGAACGCCTGCTTCGTCCGCTCGTAGGTCTGCTGGGCGACGGACACGTACACGACGTCGAGCACGAGCAGTTGCGAATGGATCGCGGCGAACCCCTCGGAGCGGAAGCTCGTCGCCCGGCTGGCCGTGGTGAGCACCAGCTCGGCCACCTCGGCCAGCGGTGACCTCGGCTGCGAGGTGACGGCCACGGTGATCGCGCCGTGGCTGCCCGCCTCCGCGAGCACCTCGATGACCTCGCGCGTCCGGCCGCTGTGCGAGATGCCGATCGCGACGTCGCCCTGGCCGAGCAGCGCCGCGTCCGTCAGCGCGCTGTGGGCGTCGGACCTGCTCCAGGTCGGTACGCGCATGCGCTGCAACCGGTATTCCATCTCGCTGGCCACGGCCGCGCTGCTCGACACCCCGAACAGCAGCACCCGCCCCGCCCTGGCCACGGCCTGCGCGGCCTTCTCGACCACGGCCAGGTCGAGCTGGTCGCGGGTCTCCTGGATCAGGCGGATGTCGTTGGCGGACACGACGCCCAGCACGCGTTCGAGGCTGTCGTCGGGCAGGATCTCCTGACCGATGTCGGTCTCCCAGGTCTGCTGCGCCACCCGGCCGGTCTCGGTGGCGATGGCCACGCGCAGCTCGGCGTACCCGGCGAAGCCGAGGGCGCGGCAGAAGCGCGTGATGGTGGCCGTGGACGTCCTGCTCCGCTCGGCGAGATCGACGATGGTCAGCCGGGCGGCCTCGGCGGGGGCGTTGAGGATGGCGTCGGCCACCTTGCGCAGGGCCTCCGGCATGTCGTGCCGTTCGGCTCCGATGCGGTTGAGGAGTTCCACGCGGTGATAATTATGCTCAGACAGTGGCGCCGTCAAGCTATTCGGGCAATAATTTTTGACATGCAGGTGGTTCTTGGGGTCGACGCCGGGGGCACTTCCTCGCGTGCGGCGGTGTTCACGGTGGCGGGCGAGCCGTTACGGCGGGGGCAGGCGGGCGGGGCCAATCCGGGGGCGCTGGGCCCGGACCGGGCCGCCGCCAACCTGACGGCCGCCGTGCGCACGGCCTTGGCGGGGATCGATCCGGCGCAGGTCAGGGGCGTGGTGGTGGGGCTCGCGGGTTCGCCCGGGCTGTGCGCGGAGCTGACCGAGCGCGTCTTCCGCGACCTCCTGCCCGGGGGCGTGCGGGGGGAGGCCGGCGGGCCCTTGCCGGTGCGGACGGTCGGGGACATCGTGACCGCGTTCGCGGCCGGCACGCCGGTGCCGTCCGGGACCGTGCTCATCTCTGGGACGGGGGCTATCGCGGCAAAAATTACCGACCACGTACCGGTCGCCACCGCCGACGGGTACGGGTGGCAACTGGGCGACGAGGGCTCGGCCTTCTGGCTCGGCCGAGCCGCCGCCCGCGCCACCATCCGGGCCCTGGACGGTGGGATCCCCGAGGGCGTGGTGCCGGCGGGCGGGCTGGTGGCCGCGGTCGTCGATCGGCTGGTGCCGGAGGGGCTGAACGGACTCGACGGGGTGGTCGGCATGGCCGGGGCCGGCGGCCCCGGCGGGGCGGGCGGGGCCGGCGCGCTCGGGATGTAGCACGCATGTCGGGCACATTACGGGGAATTTAGACCGCATATTTCCCCATAAATGTGGTTAGAACATAAAATCGTCGAACCT